>JASGFV010000155.1:0-9001 GCA_047605365.1 Gordonia sp. (in: high G+C Gram-positive bacteria) | reverse complement strand
GGGGGTTGATCGCCCGATTCGCGCGGGGCGGGACCATCCCCGCTCGCGCGGGGAGCACCATCCCGGCTGGATCGAGAACGCATCCAGCCGGGGACCATCCCCGCTCGCGCGGGGAGCACGACTTCCACGCCGCCGACGACGCGCCCGGCGCGGGACCATCCCCGCTCGCGCGGGGAGCACATCATCGAGCTGGTGTCTACGTTGACGTCGACGGGACCATCCCCGCTCGCGCGGGGAGCACATGTGTCCCTGTACAGCACGCGTACGGACGATGGGACCATCCCCGCTCGCGCGGGGAGCACGACTTCATGTGATTGTCGAAGCTGCGCTCGACCGGACCATCCCCGCTCGCGCGGGGAGCACACACGCCGTAGCGGTGATCGCGTCTAGCTCGCCGGACCATCCCCGCTCGCGCGGGGAGCACTCGTGGCCCGCGCCGAGTCCCCACCCCTTCCCGGGACCATCCCCGCTCGCGCGGGGAGCACCAGCTCGACGCGGCGCTCGCGGAGAACGCCGCGGGACCATCCCCGCTCGCGCGGGGAGCACGGTCCGTCGACCGCGAAGGTCACGCTGTCCACGGGACCATCCCCGCTCGCGCGGGGAGCACAGTACCTCGGTGTTGCCGGACTAGGTCTTCGGCGGACCATCCCCGCTCGCGCGGGGAGCACACTTCCTGACCAGCCACGATCCCGAGTGGTTGCCAGAATTTCATTCACTTTACTTCAGAACTTGTCGTATGGAGCAAACGCTCAGGTTCGTCGTCGCCGACGCTGCGACGCGGTGCTCCAACCCTTGCGGACACGTCCCCGAGTTGTTGCGTTGTCGGTCGGTCGCCGCATCAGCACGACACCGTCGAGATCGACGGTGTCCCACTCGTGACGGTGCGTCTTGAACGCCAGACGTTGTTCTCCGTCAGAGTTGTGCACCATGAGGGCCTTCCCGTCCTTCACGTACTCGACGATCTGAAGCCACAAGAGCTCGCGGACGCGTGCCGGAACATGACCGACGTATACGCCAGCGCTGATCTCCAGCAGCCAGCGGGTCAGATGACCGCGCAGCTTCGCGGGACAACTGGTGAGAACGACGACTACCACGGGACATCCTCATCATCGGGTGCGAAGTTGGTGCCGCCGGCGACGTTGCTCTGGCGGTCGTCCCACAGTTCGATCACATCGGCGTAGTCCGTCTGAACGTCGGAGTTCTGTTCCTCGGGTAGCAGCAGCCGATGGATGTCACGGACACAGCGTGTCAGAATTGCGCCGGACTTCACAGCGTCGCGCACCGCCCTGCGAGTGATTCCCCCGACTTCATCTTCAGGGAGGTCTTCGCGTTGGATCATCTCCGCTACGTCGAAGGCGACCGGAATCGTTATGCCGGCCTTGTAGAGATCTGCGATGTCGTACACAAACGAACGGTCATGCCCGGTGTGGACGAACCCGAGTCCTGGGCTGCATCCGAGTGCCACGACCACGGAGTGCACCACGCCGTACAGGCACGTGTGAGCTGCCGACAGTGCCTGATTCACGACGTCGGAAGCCGCGAAATCGTCGGGTCGATAGTCGCGGCGCTTCCATTCTATACCGGTGCGTTCAGCGTGCGCCCGGTACAGGTTGCGGACACGTGCCCCTTCTCGTCCGCGCAGTTGATGCATAGAGCAGTCCGAAACGTCTTCTTCAGGGAATCGCAATGCGTACATCGCCCGCGCGACAGCGACGCGTTCACGCGTATTGGACACGGCGTGAGCCTGAGCGTCGAGCAGTCTTGAAGTCCGGCCGAGAGGACGGCCGTGCGCGTAGTAGCGAACTCCACGTTCTCCTACCCACACTGCCGTCGACCCGCTGTCGGCCATGAGCAGCATCGCCTGGTGCGTCACCCGAGTGCCGGGTCCCAGAAGCAGGGCCCCGAGCGATGCTGCCGGGATGTGAATCACGCCTGCGTCGTCGGTGGCGGTGATCGCGCTGTCGTCCCGGCCGATCGTCGCCCGCTCGATGTAGACGAACGACAATCGGTCTTGCACCCTTACCAGTTCGCTCGGTTGTGACGGTCTGACGCCTGGGATCTCCTTCACGTCAGTTCACCGGCGCTAACGTGATCAGGCCGCAGCCGTATCCCTTTCCGCGGCCGATACCGTGAGTGAGCGCTCGTCGGATGAGGTCGGCGTCGGTCACCGTCAGTCTGCCCTCAAAAGCGGCGGTCGCGAGAGTGACCCGAGACGGCCCGCGCTTGAACACCGAGGTTTCCCGTTCCCTGACTATCAACTCGCGGGGCACGTCGCCGCTCTGCCCAGTCTCCCTCGCGATGGGCAGGGTCGACTCCACGACGGAGAATCCGTTCGTGTCGGTTCGGTCGAGGAACCATTGACGCTGGTACTCATCAGTAACGTGTGCGACGACCTTCTTGCTGACTGCGCCGCCATTCGATGTCGACAACCGGTGCGTCGGGTTCGCGACGAGCCGGAAGACGAACTCCTGACCATTGGTGATCCCGGTAAGAAACTGCGAGTAATCCCGCGAGGCCCACACTGCTCCAGTCGACCAGCCCGCCTGCTCGTTGATCGTCTCCGGGCAAGGTTGTCCGGGACTGACGATGTAGAGGTCGACGTCGTCGCCGAGCTTGTCGACCCGCCAGAGCACTCGGCCTTCCTCAGACTCTGTCGGCGTTCCCGGAGAGAACGACGACATCACAGCGGCGTGCATCGCATGACGACTGCCGAGGAGCTTCATCGCCCCGCGTCGTCGCCGGTTGATCGCGATCTTGGTCATGTACATCAGGCGTCTCCTAGCGCGGCAAGCCAATCGCGGCCGTCGCTGCGTTGTGAGTCAGGGTTCACGACCTCGACGACGTCGTGCACCACATCTCGCCATTCGTACTGCCGATGCTCGGGGTCGAAACTGATCGGAATGTCCCGTACCGACTCCGCCGCCAGTTCACCGTGTTCGGCGTCGCGCACTATCGGCAGCCGCACCCGAGAGCCTTGTGTCCTGCGGTGGTGTGCAGCTGCAGTCCACTCGGCACCGGCAAGAGCGTCATGAACACCGGCATCGACGATCTCGGTGCGGATCGGGCCGGCCGGTGGAAATGCCCGACGTCCGAGGTAGAGCGGAAAGGTCGGCTCTCTGAGGGCGTCGACGAGACCTTCGAGCACCTCTCGCGGACCGCAGACTGCGGCCACGAACTTCGCGTCGGCGAGGAAGTAGCGGTTGGTCAGGGCGCGGGCCTTGCCGGTTCGCCAGTCGATCTCGGTCTGAAAGTCGCGGTCCATGCGACCGGGCTGGTCGGTCCGGACCCCGAACCTCAATGAGGTCAGGTCCTCGATCGGTTCGCTACGCCGACGACCGAGCGCAGCGGCGAGCAACCCGACGATTCCGCTTTTCGTCGGCTCGGCGCGAGTGTGGCGTTGGGTGAACCGACTTGAATCGCCCCACGACTGCATCGGACCTGCGAGATTGATGACCAGTGTCGAGGTCACTTGTCGTCACCGAGCCGATCACGCACCTCTCCGCCGAGCGCCGAGACCAGCGAACTGAGCGAGACGCGCTGAGTGCCTTCGTCGAGGTCGTCGATCTGACCGGTGGAGACCGCGTACGCGGCGGCCGGACCGGCGTCGAATGCGGAGTAGACCTGCGCTGCCTGCTTGAGCAGTGCCTTCACGGACGTGTTCGTCAGGCCCTTCGTGGGTTCGACGGCGTCCTCGAATGCGGCAGCGAGGTTGATCGGCTGGTCGGTGCGCACGGTCGCGAGGACGAATGCTGGCAGTGTCCGGTTCGCGAACGTGTTCTGCTTGCCGGTCGGCATCGACGAGACGAACGACCGGGTGAACGCCTCTACTGCGCGGGCGGTGGCCTCGACGTCGCCGAGGTTTTCCTGGAGCAGTGACAGGTTCACGGTCGCATAACGGTACAGAGTTGCGGTGTTGAACTCGACGGTGCCGATCATTCCGGCACCCGCGTTGTCGTCGGCCTGCTTGTCGTCCACGGCGGTGAAGTAGTCGAATTCAGGCACGACGGTGTGGGTGCCGATCGCATGCGACACCTGTGCGGCAGCGTCGACGTTGATGTCCGGTGCATCGGCGATCATCCGGCCGAACAGCGCGAGGTCGATCGAGTTTCCGGCTTTCAGAACCGCTTTCGCCTCCTTCTTGTCGACCTTTCCTTCAGCGTCGGCGGCGAGACGTGCGAGGGCGTCGATCTGTGGATTGCTCAGGAACAGCAACGCGCCCGTCTTGGAGTACTCTTCCTGGTTCTCGTCGTTCTTCCGAGGCTTGACCTTCTCGACTTTGATTCCCGCAGCGGTCAGCGCCTCGGTAGCCCGCTCCTGTGCGGCGGATCCACTGATGGACGGATTGAGAGCGGTGATTCGGGGAGCGATCTGGTCGACCATTCGCAACGTGCGGATTCCGAGTTCCGACTCGTCCAGGTGGTCGCTGAAATCACGTCGAATCGCCCGCTTCCACGCCTGACTGGACACTCGAGCACGCCGCGTTCCGCCGAACGTCGTGGTCTTCGGACTGCCGTCTTCGTCACGGTTGATGTTGGAGGGAGGGACCGGCTGAACGGCGTGGAAGTCGATGAAGAGGGACACGTTTTCTCCTATGGATGGTGAGTGGAAGATCAGTTTTCGGTTGATTCGGAAGTGGACTGCTTGGCGCTGGAATCGGTGGCGTCGGATGAGGTGCTCTCGGGGCCGTCGGCTGTCTGCTTCTGGGGACGGCTGAAGTCGCGGGACCAGCGGAGCTGGACGCGGCGTCGCGCTTCGTCTTTCGACTCGCCATCACGCGTCCTGCCGGCGAGTACCGAAAGGTCGTCTGCGAGCCGGCCGTAGTCGAGCGGAATGCTGTCAGCTCGCAGCTGACCGACGAGACTGCGCAGATGCCAGCGGAATTCTTCGGTGCTGGTCGCGGTCACCAACGCGTTGAAGCGCCGGACCACTGGCTCGCTGGGGGAGTCGGCTTCGCCGACCCGCGCCAGTCTCCCGATCGCGGCACCGAGTGACGGCCCGTCGACGTGCATTGGCTCGCTCTTGGACTGCTGGTGCAATGCGAACAGTGTCAATGCCCGGTAAACGCCCGTCTCGGCAGAGGACGGATACTCGGAGTCGTAGTCGCTGGCGGAGAACCCGAGGAATGCGATCTGCCAGGCGGCGGCGTCGTCGCCCACTTCAGTGTTCGCGGCGCGGCGCAGTTTTGCGAGCGCTGCGACTGCGGGGCCCCTGTTTGCGCGGGCACCCGCATACAACTCACTGGCGCGCCGCGCGACGTGGTTGTAGACGGTCGACTTATAAGACTGCTTCTCTGAGGTTGTCACTTGGTAGCTTCCTTACTGGCCGCAGGCAGGTGCTGGTTGAGGTTGTAGAGGAACCGGTTGGTCGCTGATCCGGCAGAGAGGGGATGACCGTCGACGATCCGGATCGCGCGTGATCGGGGCGTCGCCGAGTTGAGGAGCTCGTCGCCGAGGCGGGTGAGGATCTCCCGGGCGGCGTCGAACCACTCTTGGGAGAGATCCTCCAAGTTTCGACCGCCACCGACTTGGGAGACCCATGCGCGGAATCGGTGGTCGAGAGCCGCGTACGCGACGGACCGTGCGGCGGCGGCTGCGGCGCTGGCTTCGCCGCCGTCTGCTCTCGCGAGATCGGAAGCGAGGTGAGCCAGCGTGGAGACGGCCTGGTCGGCGCGTCTGACGGCCTCCAGGACGCGGACGTTTTCCGGACCTCCGCCCTGTGCGATCGCCGGCCGGATCACCAGTCGGTCGCTGAAGATCTCCGAGTACGTCGACATGTTCGCGCCGTACTCGATACCGACAGACACCACGCTCACTTGTGCATTGGAGACATCGCCTTCGAGGAGCCGGCTCCCGAGTCTCCGGACGATGGTCGACGGAAAACCTTCGACGATTCCCTTCGGATTCTTCTTCGGCTCCGGCGGTGGGAGCATCGCCGACAGTCCACGCCAGATGGCTCTGGTGGGGTCGTGCGCGCGCGGCATGTACAGCGGCGTCGGCGACTTCGCCTTCTTCGTCTGCGGGTCGCTGAAACGCCACGAGGTCATCGGCTCGTTACCGAGCTGCTGAGCCTTCTCCAAGGGATCGCCGATGCCGATGAGCACCCGGGTCACCGAGTGGGCGTCGCGGAACAGACGGATGTGGCGGATCGGCCAGGTGAACAATCCAGCCGGCCCGAAGGGGCCGATCTGGCTGGACGGCCGTGGTTCGGCAGTCAGCGGCTCGAGTTCCCACAGCGGTAGGTCGCGTGGACGATGGTCGGGGTCGGGCACCCAATTGTGAAGCAGAGTCTGAAAGAGGCTGGCTCCCTCCAAGTAGAGTCCCCCGAGCCAGCCGGTCCATCCGATGCCTACCGGATATCCCTTGCCGATTTTCGTTCGGGGGTCGTCGGCCACGCCAGTCTTGATGCCGTCGAAGTCGTAGGCCTGGCAGTGCACCAGCCAGCGAGCGGCTTCGGCGAACGACAGGAACGGGACGTCGCGCCGCATTGTGTAGAGGCTGCCGGCACCGGGGCAGTCGGGTACCAGGGTGGTCAGCGATCGGGTTTCGCCGGAAACACTAGTTAGCCCGGCCACCTGCATGAACGGTGAGGCGTCGTCGAACAGGTCAAATCGGTGGCGCCACTTGTCGAGGTAGCCGTCGACCTCGCGGAGGGGGAGTGATCCCGACTTCCAGATCACATCCAGCGTCTCGTCGTCGTCGAGCGCCCGGTACATCACTGCGAGAGCGATGCGGAGGACGGCGAAATCCTGGGTCGGCAGTTCGCCGGCGATCCGGCGGATCTCTCCCGCGCGGTGAAAGAGGTCGCGCAATGAAATGGTCTCGGATCCGCCGTCGATGAGGCGGACTGCGATCCAGGGTTCGTCGACGAGGTTGAACGGGGATGACGTCACTGGTTCTCCTTCTTGGTCACGACGAGACCCAACTCGACGTCGTAGTGGAAGATGTGGCCGACGTGTTCGGCGTTGCCCTCGGCATCGACGATCAGCGGCAGGACGCCGCGCAGCCAGGGTGAGTTCTGCCAGGTGTCGATGCAGTCGTCTTCGAGCTCGCCGATCAGTTCGTCGCCGATGCCGGGCCGTCCGAGGTATCCGGGCAGCCGGAGCGTGTTCAACGATGCGGCGTACGCGATGTCGTGCTCGATGACGGTGGCGAAGTTGACGTCCGCTTCCGGCTTCGACGACGCCCACGAAGGAATCCGTAGGCGTCCGCTCACGCGCTCCACCAACACGACCTCGATGGCATCCTCGGAATCGCGCACCTGCGCTGCACCCTGCTGCTCGCTCGGATCGGAGATGTCGAGCGTGGCCCAGTCGACCAGGGACCGGTTCGTGGGCGCCGCGATTCGGAACATGTCGGCTCGCGACTGTTTGTCGGCCCGGATTTCGGCTGCCTTCTCCTCCGCTGTGACCCATTTGTCTTCCCAGCCGTCCGGTGCGCCGATCGTCTCGTAGGCCCGAGTCACCAGTTGCGCGACGTCGCCGGGACTGGCGACCGCATCGTGCTTGGCAAGGTGCTCGTCAAGAGTCGCGGCACAGCGCAACAGTGGCGCGGCCCCATAGACGGCGAGACATCCGCGATCGAACTTCGGAGCACTGTCGCCGACCCGATCGATGCCGGTCAGGATCATGCGCGCCGTGCTGTGCCCCGGAGGTCGCTGATCGGCCTTCCACTCGTGTCGGTGCAGGCGGCCCGCGCGCTGCAGGATGAGGTCGATCGGGGCGACGTCGCTGAACATTACGTCGAAGTCGATGTCCAACGACTGCTCGATTACTTGGGTGGCGACGACGACGAGCGGAGAGTCTCCCGGCCGGCGTGTGGAATCAGGACCGAGTTTGTCTCGCAGTTCCTGCTCCTTGTCAATTCGTTCTGGAGAGAGGAATCGCGAGTGCAGGAGGCGTAGATCGATTCGCGAATCGGCTGAATTCTTGACGAGCCCGTAGACTTCTTGGGCGCGTCGAACGGTGTTGCACACCACCGCGACGTTTCCACCGTGGGCGGCTGTCGCGAGCACCGCTGCGGCGATTTCCGCGGTGTCGCCGGCGAACTCGTCGACCATGAAACGTGCCGAGCGAGATGAAGGCGGCAGGGCTACGACGCGTGGTCCCGTCGGCGAGGTGGTGGTGATCCTGGGGTAGACGATCGGTTCGTCCGGATCCGTGGCCGGCGTGCGTCGGTGCAAACCGGCGTCGTAGGCGGCGAGCAACTCCTGGCGGATCGTCGGCGGCAGTGTCGCGGACATGGCGATGACGGGAATTCGGTACGCCGCAAGCCAGGTCAGCATGCGGCACAGGTATTGCCGCATGAACGTGTCGCTGGCGTGAACCTCATCGATCACCACCACCTTGCCCATCAGTCCGAGGTGGCGGAGTACGACGTGCTTACTTCTCAGCGCGCCGAGAAGGAGTTGGTCGATGGTGCCGATCACGAAGTCCGACATCGTGGCCAGCTTGCGGCGCCCGGTGAGGTACGAGTGAGCGACAACGGTGCCCGCCGACCGGTGGTCGTCATCCGATCCGACATGGTCGATCTTCGGGATCGATTGGAAGGCGGCGTTGAACGCCGACTTCCCGTGCGCGAGGCTGATCGACACGTCCTTAGCCCCGTGGATCGTGTCGAGCCAATCCTTAGCGACGGTGAATAGGCCGTCTGCGGTGGCCTGTGTCGGAAGGGTGAACATGACGCCGCCGAGTCCGAACTTCGCTGCCAAGATCTCGCAGGCTCCGAGGGCGGCTTTGGTCTTACCCTCGCCGGTCGGCGCCTCCACGATGAGGAACTCGGGCTCAGGCAGTGATCGCACCAGCTCGACGATTCCCGTCTGCAACGGGCGCGGCACGGCCAGGCCGAGGTGATCGGAGAACAGTTCGGCATCGTCCGGTGGTACGGCACGCCATGGCGGCGGCAGTCCGAGACTCTTCAAGGCCCTCCGCGCGTCCTCCTTCGGTCGCGGACTAGCTTCGTGCTTTCATCCTGATCCGGCGGTTCGCGGCTGAAGGCAAGCAGAA
>JASGFV010000154.1:0-9016 GCA_047605365.1 Gordonia sp. (in: high G+C Gram-positive bacteria) | reverse complement strand
ATCAATCCGAAACGGCACGGGCCGACAGGTCACCCCGATGAAACATCGAGGCTAGAGCGCAGCGGGAAGTGTTCTGCGGAGGATGCGATCCAGTCGGAGAATATCGTGAGCGCGGTCGCAGCGATTGCGGTCGGTTGATCCAGCGGGAGAGAGGCGAGGCGCGCGAAGTCGTCGGTGGTCAGGTCTGCGATGTCTGCGGCGAAGTCGGCCAGTTCTTCCTGTACGGCATGCCATTCCGGTTCGCGTCCGAGAAGGTCGTCGTCGCAGCTGTTGAACGACGGGTTCGGTGCGGTGAACGCCCCGTGATGCCCGAGCGGAATCGCGCCGAAGCGCGCCGCGTGTTTCACCGTGAACTCATGTCGGTCCACCAGATGCCGACGCAGGATCAGGAAGCTCGCTTGCGAGTGGGGGAGAAGCGAGCGGTTTCGGCGGGCGAAGGGATGGACGGGGAGTCCGGCGCGTTCGACCGCTTCGCACAGCGTAGGCATCTGCGAAGTGAATGCCGGTGTCGCCTTGCCCAGATCGTGGGCGGCGGCGAGCCAAGTGAGCGTCCTTTCTGCGAGTTCCAGATCGTCGTCGAAATTCCTGGCGATCAGAGTCTTGGTTGCCGACGGCAGGAACTCGCGCCACTGCGTACGAGCCACGTCTGCAGAGTCTGCGATGTGCTGGTAGAGGGGCAGCCACGCACCGCCGTCTTCGTAGTCCGACTTTGCCCAAAGTGCCTGCGCAGCAGCCGAGATCGTCAGATTGTCAGAGGTGTCTGTTTGAGTGTCGCTCGTGGACATGCAGTGAACGATACGCACGATTCGCCAGATGTCAATACGCGTTTAATACCGAGTAACTAGTTAAATACTTGCGCAGTCGGGTGTGTCCTTGGTCGGTTCGGGGCGTTGTGCCGACCAAGGACACACAACCCCGCCGAGGCGGGGAACACTGCCTCGAGTGGCCGTTGATCCCGAGAAACTACGGACCATCCCAGCGCGAGCTGGGATTTTGTAGATGTTAGGCGATTCTATCCCGGTCAGATTTGTCCGCTCGAGGTGATCCCGTAGCGGAGTTGTCGACTTCGCCTTCGTCGAGGCGTTCCGTTGCCACTCGCCGACCAACGACAATCCGCAGGCAGATAGACTGAACCCCGTGACGGAAACCGCCGCTGACCACCCACGCCCAGTCCTCGTCGTCGACTTCGGAGCCCAGTACGCGCAGCTCATCGCGCGACGGGTGCGCGAGGCGCGGATCTACTCCGAGGTGATCGCCCACGACGCCCCGCTGTCCGAGTACCTCGCGAAGGACCCGGTGGCGATCGTGCTGTCAGGCGGACCGTCGTCGGTCTATGCCGAAGGCGCACCGACGATCGACCCGCAGCTCTTCGAGCAGGGCATTCCGGTGTTCGGCATCTGCTACGGCTTCCAGAAGATGACCGATGCGCTGGGCGGCGTCGTCGCCAACACCGGCGGGCGCGAGTTCGGCCGCACCATGCTGGAGGTGGCCGGCGACGGCGGCGTCCTGCACCGCGGCTTGTCGCAGACGCAGCCGGTGTGGATGAGCCACAACGACGCCGTGCAGACCCCGCCGGAGGGCTTCGCCGTCACGGCGTCGACCCCGGGTGCGCCGGTCGCCGCGTTCGAGTGCGTCGAGCGCCGGATGGCCGGCGTCCAGTACCACCCCGAGGTGCTGCACACCCCGCACGGCCAGGAGATCCTGACCCGCTTCCTCTACGAGATCGCCGGCCTGCAGCCGACGTGGACCGCGGCGAACATCGCCGAATCGCTCATCGCCGACGTCAAGGCGCAGGTGGGCGACGACGGGCTCGCACTCTGCGGCCTGTCCGGCGGCGTCGACTCCGCCGTGGCGGCAGCGTTGGTGCAGCGTGCGATCGGCGACCGGCTGACCTGCGTCTTCGTCGACCACGGGCTGCTGCGCGCCGGTGAGCGCGAGCAGGTGCAGACCGACTTCGTCGCCGCCACCGGCGCGCGTCTGATCACGGTCGACGCCGAAGACATCTTCCTCGGTCACCTCGACGGCGTGTCAGACCCGGAGACCAAGCGCAAGATCATCGGCCGCGAGTTCATCCGCTCGTTCGAGGGCGCGGTGTCCGAGGTGCTGGGCGACCAGGCCGCAGACGGCAAGAAGGTCGACTTCCTGGTCCAGGGCACCCTGTACCCCGACGTCGTCGAGTCCGGCGGCGGCAGCGGCACGGCCAACATCAAGAGCCACCACAACGTCGGCGGCCTGCCCGAGGATCTTGAGTTCAAGCTGGTGGAGCCGCTGCGACTGCTGTTCAAGGACGAGGTGCGCGCCGTCGGACGTGAGCTCGGCCTGCCCGAGGAGATCGTCAACCGGCAGCCGTTCCCGGGCCCGGGCCTGGCGATCCGCATCGTCGGCGCGGTCACCAAGGACCGCCTCGAACTGCTCCGCAAGGCCGACCTGATCGCCCGCGAAGAGCTGACTTCGGCAGGCCTCGACGGCCAGATCTGGCAGTGCCCGGTGGTGCTGCTCGCCGACGTCCGCAGTGTCGGCGTCCAGGGCGACGGCCGCACCTACGGCCACCCGATCGTGCTGCGTCCGGTCTCCTCCGAGGACGCCATGACCGCGGACTGGACCCGCGTGCCCTACGAGACGCTGGAGATCATCTCCACGCGCATCACCAACGAGGTCCCCGACGTCAACCGCGTCGTGCTGGACGTGACGAGCAAGCCGCCGGGGACCATCGAGTGGGAGTGACCGATCGGCATCACGAGATGCCGGTCCGGATGTTGTCCCTGATGTAGCGGAAGTACGGATTGGCGTTCGGCGAGTCGACGTCGGTCCGTTCGTCACGTGGCGGATAGCCGAACTGTCGCTGGTCGCGCACCCTAATCTTCGATCCGGCGAACCATTCGTCGACGATCGACGCCTGTTGCTCGGTCCCGAACTCGTGCCAAGGGAGTACCGCCGGACCGTACGAGTAAGCGCTCATGTCGCCGCCCGTGGAACCTGCCGCGGTACCGAGAGCTCGGCAGAAATACGACGGCGTGAACGAGTTGTTGGAGATCTGCCAGACGTGGGTCAACTCGTGGATCAGTAGTTGCCCGGGCGCCCGAGAGCCATCGTCGGCCTGGCCTTTGCCGGTGTACTTGGTGGGGTTGTCGAATCCGCCGCCCAGATTCACCAGGATGGCGCTGCCGGGCCCGGGCGCGGTGAACGGGCGGTCCCCGAACCCCACCAGATTGGTGAGAATGACCCGGTCATAAGGGACTCTGCCTCCGAACACCTGATCGGCGAAGCGACGTTCGTCGTCGCGCATGTGGCGCTGCTTCACGGTCGAAGCAGTGACCGCCGCGCCGACGATGAACGCCGGGATCCACGCTGCTGGACCGAACACGTATGCCGCCCCCGCGGCGACGAGAACGCCGACGGTGCCTGGCAGGACCAGTTCGCCGACGCCAGCCTCGTCTGCGGCTCGGCCGAGCAGGACCACTGCGGCCCCGGTCGCGCCGAACGTCGCGCTCGCGGCAGCGATCTGGGCGACGAACGACACGACGTCGCCGACGGCGCCGAACCAATCGGTGTCGTAGTCGATCCGGGTCGCCAACTGCGCCGACCGCAGTCCTAGCCATTGTGCGGCGATCAGCGACGACGTCCCCGACTGGCTCCAGGAGTAGTTGCGGTCGCCGGATTCGTTGGTGCCGTGAGCGCGTCCCTGAGCGGCGAATGTCAGGACTCCTGGCTTGTCAGGGCCGCCGGGGTCGACGATGGGGAAGTTCACCACTGCGGCGACCGATGCCGTGTACGACGGCCAGCCAGTGGCCCGGACGTGGCCGGAGTATTCGAAACGGCCGTCCCGATGAAGCTTCACTTCGTGCTGCCCACCGAGTGCGACGCCATCGCCGGTGACTATCGGTGCGGACAGGACCACGTCCTCGTCGAAGCGATCGGCCGCGGCGCGAATCCCCGTGGGGCGGCCTCCGATCACCCCGATTGCGCGATCGATCGAGGGTGCGCCGAATTCTGAGCGCAAAGCGATTGTGCGTGTCATGACGGACCCCTCAATGCCGTCCGACGAGGACTCGGACGAGCCCCTCGCCGTCGTCGAGGCCGGTCAGTGCCTTGCCGATGACTGCGCCGAAGGCGAGCGATCGGTCGTCGACACGCTGGCAATGCCCCGAGGTCGCCGACGTCGTCAGCAGGTCGCCGGGCCGAATTGGGCCACCAGCGGCGGTCGCTTTGCACCAGGCCTTGCCCATGAGTGCGAGGTTCGCGCTCCCGGAATGTCGGTCCAGGACGATCGCTGGCCGGACCCCGCCCGCCCCGGAAACGATGCCGGCGACGGCACTGTCGTACGGGCGGCGGCACGGGTGAAGCTGGCTGTCGTGGCCGACCACGACCACCGATCCGGCGTTGACTTCGGGGTCCGAGGTCGTCATGGCTTCGGCGTAGTCGGCTCCGGGGAGAATGATGTCGCCGGTCACCACGACGTTGCCGTCGAAGTAGCCGGCTGCCCCGGCCGCTTTGGCGAATCCGGCTACGGCTGCGGCCCCCGAGTGGGACTCCGCATGTACCCCCTCGCCGCCTTCGGGGCCGCCGATTCCCCAGATCCCGGCACCGTTCTTTTTGTTGTATCCGGCGACGGCGGCGTATCCGGAGCTGCTTTCCGCGTGGACTCCTTCGCCGCCGTTCGGTCCGGCGATGGCCCATACGCCGGGGCCGCCTGTCGGGCTGTTGTTGATGCCGGCGACGGCGGCGTTGAGTGAGCTGGATTCGCCGTGTACTCCCTCGCCGCCTTCGGGGCCGCCGATGCCCCAGACTCCGGTGCCGTTCTTTTTGTTGTATCCGGCGACGGCGGCGTATCCGGAGCTGCTCTCCCCGTGAACGCCTTCTCCGCCGGCCTCTGCGCCGATGCCCCAGAGGCCGGGCCCACCGCCGGGAGCGTTGTTGTAGCCTCCGACAGCAGCCCAGCCGGTGCTCGATTCGCCGCGGACCCCTTCACCTCCGTTCGGGCCGCCGTGACCGACGACTCCGTGCCCTCCGTCGGTATTGAAGCCTATGACTCCGGCGGTCGGGCTCTCCCCGTAGACGCCGGCTCCGGCGTCTGGGGTCGTGTTCGTGTTCGTTCCGGTCACGCCGGCCTCGTGGGCCTGATCCGTGGTGCCGGTCAACGCTTCGCTCATGTCGTTCTCCTGTGGTGAGTGGTGAAAGCGGGTCTGACGCATTGAGCGTCGATCGCGTGGGTGGTGAGTAGCGACTGCCGATTCGAGCTGATTCGGTCGGATCGTCGATTCCGTGCAGGCGGTAGGCAGGCGCGCCGGGTGGTCAGTACTGCGCGTTCAACGAGCTGATCTGCGTCCGCAGGTCGGTGAGGGGGCAGCGCGGCCCGTAGAGATGCACGATGTTGCTGCAGATCCGGCCCGGCCCGGTGATCCACCAGCGTTGGTGGGCGTGCTTGCCCGCGCCGACCTCGACGCCTTGGTCGAAATCGTTCTCGAGGTCGGCGATGCTCACGGCGGAGTCGCATCCGGCGTCGGATCCGGACCAGTGCAGCACGCAGTCCGGCAGCCCGTGGGTGTCCCACGTCAGTACGGGGAAGCCCGAGCTCACGTCGATGTGGATTTCCGGCTTGGTCGTGTGCGCGGCGGAGCCGCGGCGACTGAAGATGCTGACGACGTTCATGATGTCCTCCCTGTTTCTCGACGGAATGCGGCGGCGGTCTCCTCGCCCGGCTCTCCCGGGGTCGCCGGTCGGGCCGGGCGAAGAGGCGAGTGCCCGTGTCGGGTACGTCGTTGTGCGACGTGCCGAGTCACGAACCGAACATGCCGGCGGTGGAGTCGCTGAACTGCGTCCGCATGTCGTTCAGCGATCCGCGCGGGCCGTAGTAGTACGCGGTGTTGCTGCGCACGTTCCCGGCGCAGGTCAGCCACCAGTGCTGGGTCTTGTCCGGGAAAGCGATACTGCCCGACCCCGGAGCGGTCACCGGAATCGATGAGTTGTCGCCCGACCAGTGCCGGGTGCATCCGGTGTTGCCGTTCGGGTTCCAGGTCAGTGTCTGCGTCGTGGCGGTCAGCACGATGTGCATCTCCGGCGCCCCTGCCGCGGACGCTTCACCGCCGCCCAGCGAGAGGCATCCCACCGCTGCTGCCGCAGTGGCGCCTGCGATGATCGTCTTCCGAATTTTCATGATCGTTCCTTCCGTTCCGATCCCCCGAGAATCTCCCGGTAGAACCGATCTTCGGCCGGTTCGCGGGCGTCGGATCGAGTAGCGCACTACGCGACTTCCGCCGGGCACATCCCTTGACGGCGAGTACGAACGTGTGTTCGCATAGATGTCATGCGGTGGTCAACTCAAACGGTCGATGCAGACGACGGCGGTCTGCCCGGTCTCGACCGCGCCGGGCTGGTCCGCTCGGTCCAGACCCCGGACTTCGCGGGCGTCACCTTTCACGAGGTGCTGGCCCGCAGTGCGCTGAACAAGGTGCCCGACGGGTCGGGCCTGCCCTACGCGTACTCGGTGAATCCGTATCGCGGCTGCACGCACGCCTGCCGCTACTGCTTCGCGCGGCCGTCGCACGAGTACCTCGAGCTGAACTCCGGCGCCGACTTCGACTCTCAGATCGTCGTGAAGCTCAACGTCGCGGCGGTCCTCCGCAAAGAACTTCGACGACGATCCTGGCGCCGCGAGACCGTCGCGCTGGGCTCCAACACCGACCCCTACCAGCGCGCCGAGGGCCGCTACCGGCTGATGCCCGGCATCATCACGGCCCTCGCCGAGTCGGGCACGCCGATGAGCATCCTCACCAAAGGCACCCTGCTGCGCCGCGACCTTCCTCTGCTGCGCGCCGCACGACGCTCCGTCGACGTCTCGATCGGCGTCTCCCTGCCGATGCTCGACGACGACCTGCGCAAGCAGATCGAGCCCGGCGCGCCGTCTGTCCGTGCTCGACTCGACCTGATCCGCGCGCTGGCCGACGACGGATTCGCCCCGCACGTGATGATCGCGCCGGTCATTCCGTACCTCACCGACACCACCTCGCAGCTCGACGCGTTGCTCGAAGCCCTCGCCGACGCCGGGGCGTCGCGGGTCACCGCGATCCCGATGCATCTGCGCGGCAGCACCCGGATGTGGTTTCTGGAGTGGCTCGCCGCCGAGCATCCGAGGCTGCTGGGCCGGTACCGCCAGCTCTACGGCCCCGGCGGCTACGTGCACGGCGACTATGCTCCGCGACTGCGCGCCAAGATGTCCCCGCTGGTGCAGCGGCACGGTCTGGGACGACCGCCGACTCTTGAAGACGACGACGTGCCCGTTCCGGACGCCCTCGAACTGGTCGGCTCCGCAGCCCCCGGACCTGCGCTGACACTGTTCTAGGAGCCGCTTGGGGCCGGGGCCAAGCCGGTTCCAATCGACCTCCAACCGGGTGGTCATAACTTCTCCTCACCAGCTCGGACGCCCAGTGCGAGCGACAAGCGGGAACCGCCCTCGGCGGTGAGGAGGAACCATGCGTGCGACGCGCTTCGGGGTCGTGGTCTTGGCGACGGCGGTGATCGTCTCCGGGACGACGGTCGGCAGCAGCACCGTCGGCGACGCCTCGGCACGAACGGTCCGCCCGGCCCCCGCCGCACCCCGTGCGCAAGCGCCCGCGCCGGCTCCGGCAGCCGATGCGGCCGTCGAACCGGCGGGCAGGAAGGGCGCACGCAAGTGGTCGAGCCGGCTTCTCGCCGACGGCGCCGTGGCGACGGACGCGGCGTCGTTCCAGGGCGCCGCGGCGGAGGCGAGCGATCAGCGCGCCGACGTCACCGCGTTGCTGCGCTCAGTGTCGGGCGGCGTCGACGCCTCGGCAGTGCGGGAAGTCGCCGTCGCGGAACTGGCCGGCCTGCCCGCTTTCGCGGCGCTGGGGCGCAGCGCGAGCGGGGCGACGTCGGGTGTCCGGGCGTTCCGCGTCGCCGGGACGAACGCGCTGGTCGTCGTGCAGGTCGCCGACACCGACGAACTGTCGACGGCCTTGGAGGCGTCGACAGTTCATCGGGCGGCGGACGATTCGCTCAGGGGCGGCGGAAGCCGCTGATCACCAGGGCGAGGCCGGCGAGCAGGCCGAGGGTGACCAGCAGCCACGGCACGGCGTTCAAGTCCGGCAGCGCCGGACCGCCCGCCAGGCCCCAGCCGGCCACCCCGAGGGCCAGCACGCCTAGTACGGCGAGGACGGGGGAGCGGCGGGCGAGGTCGGCGGTCTCGCCGTCGGCGGCGGAGTAGTCGTTGCCGGGGTACTCGGTCTCGGTCATCGCTTCATCTCCATGTTTCCGAGGTTCAGGTGGGCGTCGATCGTCAGCACCGGGCCGTCCGGTTCGCCGCCGACGATGCCCTCCGGGCATTTGGCGTCTCCGACGTTGACGTCGCAGAGCGGCTTGACGCGGACGCCGTCGGGCAGCAGCACCTTCACATCACCGACGCCCTGCCGGATCTCGACGGTCCGGTCGGCCTCTAGGGACTTCAGCTGGCGCAGATCGAGCGTGCTGGAGCCGATGCTCAGTTCGTAGCGCTCCGCGAGGTCGGTCTGCGACGTGACGGTCCAGGTCCGGTCGCCGACTCCGCCGCTCGGTGCGGTGAGGTGGGCGCCGACCGTGCTCACGATGGTCACCGCCGCGGCGATCAGGGCCAGCGGCACCAGTCCGGTGGCGTGGCGGCCGCTGGGGCGACGGCATAGTGCGTCGACGATCAAGCCGAGGCCGAAGACCGCCAGTGCGATCGCCGCGATCCGGCCGGACGTGAACCAGTCGACGCCGGCCAGTCGTGCCCCGGCTCCGGCGGCGACGGCGAGCACCGCCACGCCCAGCGTGGCCCGGGTCAGGCCGGACTTCGGACGGTCCTCGACCGCAGGCTTGGCCTCCGGCTCGGGCAGATCCCAGGCGAAGGGCGCCGCGCCCAGCGGATCCCACGACGGCGGGGGCGTGCGGTCGTCGTCGGCCGCGAGCGGAGTGGTGGCGGTCGGCGGCTCGGATCCGGCCGCCGAGTGGGCCGTCGCCCAGTCGGCCGGCGCGACCGCGGCGG
>JASGFV010000153.1:0-9063 GCA_047605365.1 Gordonia sp. (in: high G+C Gram-positive bacteria) | reverse complement strand
CGCGGCCGTGGTGACCGCCGACGGCCGCGCGCGCGACGCCGGGCAGGTCGGTCGCCGACGACCGTGCGCGCCACAGCTCCCGCAGCTGCTCGGGGATCTCCTCGGCGATCTGCGGGGCGATCGGCGACGTCGTCGCCGTCTGCAGATCGGTCTTCCGGGCCTCGCTGGTGTACCAGGCCAGAAAGCCGGCGACCGCCACCATCACCACGATCACCGCGGTGACGATGAGGTCGCCGCGGGTGCGACGTTCCGGTTTGACCCGTGCAGACTTCACCCGTGCGAGTCTAGTGGCCGCGCCCGACTACTCGGCGGCGGCCGGGGCGCTCGTCGTGCTCCCCGCGGCTGCGGCCGCACCGGAGCCGCCGGAACGGCGGCGACGACGGCGACGCGGCCGGGTGGAGCCTTCGCCGGCCGGCTTGTCGCCGTCCTTGGCGTCTCCGGCGGGAGCTTGCGAAGTCGCGGGCTTCTCGGCGGCGGGCGCGTCGGCAGCGGAGCCGTCGCCGGTCTTGCCGCCGCGCGTACGACGACGCGCACGCTTGGGCTTGTTCTCGTCGCGGGCCGGACGTTCACGGCGCTCGACACGACGCTCGTCGTCGCTGCGCGGAGCGGTGCCGCGGCCGACCCGGCCGGTCGTGTCGGCGGGGATGCCGAGCGCCTCGCGCAGGTGATCGGAGGTGGAGTAGGTCTCCGGCGGCTCGGCCATGCCGAGGTCCAGGGCCTTGTCGATCAGCTCCCAGCGGTGCAGCTCGTCCCAGTCGACCAGGGTGATCGCGGTGCCGGTGCGGCCCGCGCGGCCGGTGCGGCCGATGCGGTGCACGTAGGTCTTGTCGTCGTCCGGGCACTGGTAGTTGATGACGTGCGTGACGTCGTCGATGTCGATGCCGCGGGCGGCGACGTCCGTCGCGACCAGGACGTCGACGGAGCCTTCGCGGAACTTCTTGAGGGCCTTCTCGCGGGCCACCTGTCCGAGGTCGCCGTGCACGGCGCCGACTTTGAAGCCGCGCTCGGCCAGATCGTCGGCCACCTTCTGCGCGGTGCGCTTGGTGCGGGTGAAGATCATCGTCGCGCCGCGGCCGTCGGCCTGCAGCACGCGGGCCACCAGCTCGGCCTTGTCGAGCGCATGGGCGCGGAAGACGTGTTGGGTGGTGCGCTCGTGCACGGCCGAATCGTTGGCGTGCTCGGCGCGGATGTGCGTCGGACGGTGCAGGAAGGTGCGGGCCAGGGTGACGATCGGACCCGGCATGGTGGCCGAGAACAGCATCGTCTGGCGGCCGCGGCCGGCCTCGGTGGTCTCACCGGACGGCAGCGCCGACATGATGCGCTCGATGTCGGGCAGGAAGCCGAGGTCCAGCATCTCGTCGGCCTCGTCGAGGACGAGGATCGCGACCTTGCCGAGCACCAGATGGCCCTGCTGAGCCAGGTCCAGGAGGCGGCCGGGGGTGCCGACGACGACGTCGACGCCGGCCTGCAGCTCGGCGATCTGCGACTCGTAGGGGCGGCCGCCGTAGATGGCGGTGACCTTCAGCGGGCGGGTGGTGCCGTCGGCGAGCGTGACGTCGACGCCCTTGCCGGCGACCTCGAGGTCGCCGTTGACCTGCAGGCACAGCTCGCGCGTCGGCACGATGACCAGGGCGCGCGGGGTGTTGTCGAGGGCGCGGACGCCGGACTCGGGGGCGGTCTTCAGGCGGTGCAGCAGCGGCACGCCGAAGCCGAAGGTCTTGCCCATGCCGGTGCGGGCCTGGCCGATCAGGTCGTCGCCGGACATCGCCAGCGGCAGGGTCAGTTCCTGGATCGCGAAGGTGCGGGTCTTGCCGTCGGCGGTCAGCGCGGCGACGATCGCCGGGTCGACGCCGAGCTCGGCGAACGTGGGAGCGGTGTGCTCTTCGTCGACGATGGTGGTCTGAACGTCTTCGACGTCGGCGTCGAGCGTTGCCACGGCAGCGTTGTCGTTACTCATGTGCGGTTGTATGCCTCTCGTGTGCTTTCATGCACGCACACGTGGGGCGCCGCGGGATTCTCCTCTGCGAGGCGAAGTGGTCGCCGTCGTCGAGAACGCCTGCGCGGGCTCACCGATGGTGCGCGCTCAAGGTGACGCGTGGGGAGAGATCTTCGACTCTCATCAAGCGCTCGAACCGGAGGTCCGCAGCGGCGATGTTCACACGTCTGGTCCCATTGTACCCCGCTTGCCTAATGTGAAGGGCATGCCGAATGACCGTGACGCCCTGGTGAAGCTCTACGAGATCTTTCTGGCCGGCGAGTTCGCCGCCAGCTACCGCCTGATCGACGAGTCGTCGATGGCCCCCACCACCGCCGATCGCGTCGCGATCGCGCGTCTGGTGGCGGTCGACATGGCGAACTTCGAATCGCTCGCCGCGCACGTCAGCGCGGCCGGGGTGCCGCTCGACGAGGCGATCGACCGCCACATCAAGGTCTTCAACGACTTCCACCACGGAACCAGCCCCCGCACGTGGCTCGAAGTGCTGGTGAAGATCTACATCGGTGACGGCCTGGTCAGCGACTTCTTCTCCGAGGTGGCCGCAGTGCTGCCCGACGACGCGCGCGAGGCGCTCGCCGCGATCACCACCGATTCGGCGGCCATCGACTTCGCGCGGGAACGGGTGCGCGAGGCCGTCGACGCCGATCCCGCCGTCGCGTCGCCGCTGACCCTGTGGGGGCGTCGACTGCTCGGCGAGGCGATCACACACATGCAGTGGGTGCTGGCCGAGGACGAGGACGTGACCGACCTGCTGTTCTCGGGCTCGGCGTCGCTGGCGAAGGCCGCCGAATTCTTCGGCGCGATCGCCGAACGACACGCTCAGCGAATGGCTGATCTCGGTCTCGGCTGAGCCCGCCCGAGCTGAGCTAAGATCGCCGCCATGAGCGTAGAGGTCAAGATCGGTATCGAAAACAGCCCGCGAGAACTGACGGTGACGTTGAAGGAGACGTCCGACGAGGCGTACGAGGCCGTCGCGAAGGCGCTGGACGGCTCGTCGTCGATCCTGACGCTGACCGACGAGAAGGGCGCTCGCGTGCTGGTGCCCGTGTCCAAGGTCGCGTACGTCGAGGTCAGCAACCCGGAGAGTCGACGAGTCGGCTTCGGCGCGGCGTCCTAGACACAGTCCGCAACGACCGAGCTCGACGTCGGCGCCGTGTAAGGCGTCCGGCGTCGAGCTCGAAGTCTGAAGAAGTGTGATCAGCCCTCGACGGCGATCTTCGGCACGCCCGACAGCCCGGACCACAGGAGGGCGACGGTGGTGCCCACCGCGTCTTCCTTGGCGATCGGACGATTGGCCTCCAGCCAGTAGCGCGCATTGACCTGGCTGGCGCCGACCAGACCGGCCGCGAGCATGCGCGAACGGTGCGGGTCCAGGCCCGAATCGGTCATCACCAGTCCGTAGACGGCGTCGACACAGGCCTCGATCGCGCCGTCGACGCGCCGGAAGACCGCGGGATCTTTCGCGTCCGAGGAGAAGATCAGCCGGTAGCCCGAATTGTCCTCGTCGATGAAGTCGAAGAAGGCGGCCACCGCGGCGCGCACGCGCTGGTGGTTGTCGGTGGTGGTCAGCAGGGCCCGGTTGACGTCGGTCACCAGCTTCTCGGCGTGCGCGTCGACCACTGCGATGTAGAGGTCGAGCTTCGACGGAAAATGCTGGTAGAGGACCGGTTTGCTGACTCCGGCGGCGGAGGCGATCTCATCCATTCCGGCCGAATGATAGCCGCGTTCCACAAAGATCTCGCTGGCGGCGTCGAGCAGCTGGCGGCGTCGTGCGCTACGTGGAAGTCGGGTGTTGCCACGTGCGGCGGAGTCGCTCGGGGCCGAAGAATTGGCAGTCGGCATGATCAAGAGCGTACTCGTCGGAATGTCCCGGAAAGTGCGACTGTCGATACAGAAGTGGTGGCCTATGTCTGGTACAGGGCAAGTTCTGTGAGAAAGTTGTGGTGTGACCGGTTCAATACCTCCCGGGACGACCCGTACCCGGCGCCCTCGGCCTGATCAGCCGCTGCGTGCGCGCTGGGACCCGATCGGCGACGACGCGGATGCCGCCGAGGTCGAGTCCCGCAGCTGGTTCGCCCGGTTCCGGGACGAATACGGTTGGCGGGCCTACGCCATTCCGGTGATGGTGGTGCTCACCATCGTGCTGCTCGTCGTGACGATCACCGACGACGGCTCGGGGAAGTCGGACCAGAAGCACGACAAGGTCAGCAACGACGCCCGGAATACCGAGATCACCAAAGAGACCAAGCCGGTGGGGGCGCCGACCGGGGACATCGCGGCCGCGGCGCTGCCGGCCGGTGCGCTGCCCGACGGTCCGCCGTACTCGGAGACCGGTCAGCAGACGTTCCGCGTCGTGAAGGGCACGACGCCCAAGGTGGGCACCGGCAACGAGGTGTACACCTACACGGTTGAGGTGGAACGCGGCCTCGACGCCAAGGACTACGGCGGCGACCAGGCCTTCGCGAAAATGGTCGACACCACCCTCGCCAACCCCAAGAGCTGGATCGGCGACGACAAGGTCGCCTTCCGCCGCATCGACAAGGGCGAGCCGGACCTGCGGATCTCGCTCACCTCCGCAGGCACCGCGAAGGAATTGTGCGGCTACCAGATCAAGCTCGCGACGTCGTGCTTCTACCCGCCGAAGAAGCGGGTGACGCTCAACGAGGCGCGCTGGATCCGCGGTGCGCAGGCGTTCGCCGGCGACGACGTCGCGTACCGCCAGTACCTGGTGAACCACGAGGTGGGCCACGGCATCGGCTACGAGCACCACAAGCCGTGCGAGGAGAACGGCGCGCTGGCGCCGATCATGATGCAGCAGACGTTCGGGACCGCGAACAGCGACATCATGGCGCTGGACCCGGACATGAAGGCCAACCGTTCGTACGTGTGCCGGCCCAATGCCTGGCCGTTCCCGAACGGCAAGTAGGTTCGGAGCGGCCGGCCGGGAATGGCAGGTCCGCGGGGCTTGTTGATTCAGCTGTCAGCGTCCTGGTCCGGAACCAGGCGTCACCGTCGATGCCGAAGGAGACCACGTGTCTTCGCTGCCACCGCTCGTCGAGCCCGCGGATGATCTGACCCGCGACGAGATCGCCCGATACAGCCGCCACCTGATCATCCCGGACGTCGGAATGACCGGACAGAAGCGCCTCAAGAACGCGAAGGTACTGGTGATGGGCGCCGGCGGCCTCGGCTCGCCGACCCTTCTCTACCTGGCCGCGGCCGGAGTCGGAACCATCGGCGTCGTCGACTTCGACGTCGTCGACGAGTCGAACCTGCAGCGGCAGGTGATCCACGGCGTCGCCGACGTCGGGCGGCCCAAGACGCAGAGCGCCCGCGACTCGATTCTGGCGATCAACCCGCTGGTCACGGTCCACGTGCACGAGCTGCGGCTGGAGCCGGAGAACGCCGTCGAACTGTTCAGCCAGTACGACCTGATCCTCGACGGCACCGACAACTTCGCCACACGCTACCTGGTGAACGACGCCGCGGTGCTGGCCGGCAGACCGTACGTGTGGGGCTCGATCTTCCGCTTCGAAGGCCAGGTCTCGGTGTTCTGGGAGGACGCGCCCGACGGCCGCGGCCTCAACTACCGCGACCTGTATCCGCAGGCCCCGCCGCCCGGCATGGTGCCGTCGTGCTCGGAAGGCGGGGTGCTCGGCATCCTCTGCGCGTCCATCGGTTCGGTGATGGGCACCGAGGCGGTCAAGCTGATCTGCGGCATCGGTGAGCCGCTGCTCGGTCGGCTGATGATCTACGACGCCCTCGAGATGAGCTACCGCACGGTCAAGATCCGCAAGGATCCCGACGGAGAGAAGATCACCGGGCTCATCGACTACGACGCGTTCTGCGGAGTCGTCTCCGACGCGGCCGCGGCCGCCGCCGTCGGGTCGACGCTGACGCCGGCCGAGGTGCGCGAGGCGCTCGACGGCCCGCAGCCGCCCGCCCTGATCGACGTGCGGGAGCCGGTGGAGTGGGACATCGCGCACATCGACGGCGCGACGCTGATCCCGAACGGCGACATCCTGTCCGGCAGTGCGCTCGGCGACCTGCCGCACGACCGTCCGATCGTGCTCTACTGCAAGACCGGCATCCGCTCGGCCGAGGCCCTCGCCGCACTCAAGAAGGACGGCTTCGCCGACGCCACGCACATGCAGGGCGGAATCGCGGCGTGGTCGTCGCAGGTCGATCCGAGTCTTCCGACGTACTGATTCCAGATCCCCGGAGGTTCACCATGTGCCGGAACATCAAGACGCTGTACAACTTCGCGCCCCCGGTGACCGAGGACGAGATCGACGCCGCGAGCCTGCAGTTCGTGCGCAAGGTGTCGGGATTCAACAAGCCGAGCCAGGTGAATCAGGAGGCGTTCGACCGGGCGGTCGCCGGCATCGGGAGGTCACCCGCACGCTGATGGCCGAGCTCACCACCGCCGCGCCGCCCAAAGACCGCGAGGTGGAGGCGGCCAAGGCCCGCGAACGGTCGCGCACCCGCTTCGGCGACGCCGCCAGCGCGTGATGGGACCTGAGTTGTGACGTTTCTCGGCGGTGTCGCTGCCAGGCAGGACGCCTGGTCGTCGGTAACGTGACGACCGTGACCACTATCGTCGAGCCTCCGGAGCAGGTACTCACCACCTTCGGGCTCACCGCGCATCCCCCGATCGCGATGGAGGGGGCGAGCGTGGCGGGATGGCGCGTCGGCGAGGTCGTCCTGTCGCTGGTGCCGGACCGCGCGCGGGCAGCCTGGTCGGCGAAGGTCCGCGAGAACCTCTACGTCGATGGCATGCGCATCTCCCGGCCGTTGCGCGCCACCGACGGCCGGTACGTCGTCTCCGGGTGGCGTGCCGACACCTACGTCGCCGGCAGCCCGGAACCGCGGCACGACGAGGTGCTCGCCGTCGCCGAACGACTGCATTCGGCTCTCGCCAAGCTCGAACGCCCCCGCTTCCTGCTGCAGCCGCCCGCCCCGCCGTTCACCGACGTCGACGTGTTCGCGGCGGCCGATCGGGCCGCCTGGGAGGACGTGCCGATGCGCTCGGCGCGTGCCGCCGGAATGGCCGAGCCGACCGGCGAGGACGCCGAACTCAGCCTGGCCGCGATCAAGCGGCTCGCGTCGCTGCGCCGCCCGGTCAGCGCGACCTCGCAGGTGGTGCACGGCGATCTGTTCGGCACCGTGCTGTTCGCCGGCGCCGCGGCTCCGGCGATCACCGACATCGTGCCGTATTGGCGTCCGGCGTCGTGGGCGTCGGCGGTCGTCGTCGTGGATGCGCTGGCCTGGGGCGGGGCCGACGAGGACCTCATCGTCCGATGGGCCGACAGCCAGGACTGGCCGCAGATGCTGCTGCGGGCCACCATGTTCCGCCTCGGGGTGCACGCCCTGCATCCGCGGGCCACGGCCGGGGCGCTGCCCGGGCTGCTGCGGGTGGTCGACCAGGTGCGGCTGCTCGTCTAGGGCGTGTCTCCCAAACCTCTTTGCGGTCCTCGGCGGCCCGATGAACGCCTGGCGGCGTTGTCGTCGGTCATACGGCAAGTCTTCATGTCGATCCGGCCGTCGACGATCGTCACGCCTTCTTCTATGAGAAGTCGCGTCTGGCGGTCGCGGACCGCGGCGGCGGGACGCCCGCTGGCCGGGACCACGCGGTGCCACGGCAGGTCGGCGGAGTCGGTGCGCATGATCCAGCCGACCAGGCGCGGGCTCGGCAGGCCGGTCTCGGCAGCGAGGTCGCCGTAGGTCCTGACCCGGCCGACCGGAATGGCGGCCACCAATGCACGGACCGCGTCCACCTGCTCTTCGGTCACCGCGGCCATCGGCTCAGACCGCGTCGCGGATCAGTCCGGCGACCAGGTCCGGAGCCAGGAACGGGACCATGTGCTCGGTGTCGACGTGATGCACGACGACGTCCCCCGGCCGCTGGTCGGCGACTGCGGCGAGGAAGCCGGGCGTCACGAACGGCGGGTCGACGCGGTCGGCGACCACCACGTGCGTCGGCACTCCAGGCGGCGGAAGTTGTGCGGGCCGGGCCATTTCGCTCCACGCCGTCACCGCCGTCGGAAGGCTCACCCGCCAGTCGACGTGGTCGCCGTGATCGACGAGGTGCTCGGCGATCTCGGCCTCGAGGATCTCTTGCGGCACCTGGGACCAGCCTTCGGCGCGCTTCGCGGCGGCCGCGTCGTCGGCAGTCGGGTAGCCGCAGTGCTGCGCTGCGCCTTCTGCCATCTGCCGTGCGCGCTCGGGGTCGAGCCCCTGCGCCGGATCGAGCAGGATCAGCGCCTTGACCAGCTCCGGACGACGGTTCGCGACGGTCAGTGCGATCGCCGAACCGTACGAATGAGCCACGACGACGACCGGCCTGCGCGCTTCGTCGATGTACGCGTCGATCACGGCGTCGACGGCGTCCGCGTGGGCTTCCAGGCTCCACGGCGGCGTCCACGGCGATTCGCCGTGTCCGAGCAGGTCAGGTGCGACGACACGCAGGCCGGCCAGCCGATTCTCCGCGATCGACGCCCAGCGTCGCCCGTGCCCGGTGAGCCCGTGCAGTGCGAGGACGTGCGGCGCGTCGGCCGGCCCGAAGAAGTGGGTGTGGAGAGGCTTCGGCATGGGTGCCACTGTAGCGGTGCTCCGGGCGTCTGAGATTGTCGTAGGCGACGCGTAGCTTGACCTCATGGATACCGGGGGGACATCCGATTTTCGAGGTCAACCGCACGATGCGCTGTTCCGGCGGGTGCTGGGGCGGCCCGAGCACGCCGGGTCGGAACTGCGGTCGATCCTGCCTGCCGAGGTGGTGAGCCGGATCGACTTGGACTCGCTTTCGCTGCAGCCGGGGACGTTCGTCGACGATCACCTCCGGCACCGTCACACCGACCTGCTCTTCCAGGCCACGATCGACGACCGCGACGGCTACCTCTACGTCCTGCTGGAGCATCAGCGCACACCGGATCCGCTGATGGCCTACCGGATGCTGGGCTACCAGGCCCAGATCTGGTCCAGACATCTCTCGGAGGCGGCCAAGGCCGGCGAACCTGAACCCCGCTCACTGCCGGTCGTCATCCCGATCGTCATCTACCAGGGCGAGC
>JASGFV010000152.1:0-9092 GCA_047605365.1 Gordonia sp. (in: high G+C Gram-positive bacteria) | reverse complement strand
GCGCCCTGCGAGGCCTCCAGCGCGGCGCGCGCGTGCAGTCGCGCAGCGGCCGCGCCGGCCGTCTGCGGCGTCAGTCCGGCCGCCAGCAGTGATCCCGCGATCCCGGACAGCACGTCCCCGGCCCCGGCGGTGGCGGCCCACGACGCCCCCACGTCGTTGCCGTACACCGACTCCCCGGAGGGGTCGGCGACCAGCGTGATCCGCCCCTTCAACAGCACCGTCGCCCGCAGTTCCCGGGCCAGCGCGCGCACCGCGCGCAGCCGGTCGTCGCCGACCGGCTCGCCCGCGAGGCGGGCGAACTCCCCCGCGTGCGGCGTCAGCAGGGTCGGCGCGGTGCGTCCGCTCAGCAGCGACGGCTCGTGCGCCAGAATCGTCAGGCCGTCGGCGTCGACGAGCACCGGGACGTCGTGGCTCAGAACGGCGGCGACGGTGTCGCGAGCTTCGGCGCCGGTGCCCAGGCCGGGTCCGACGACCCACGACTGCACGCGTCCGGCGTCGGTCACGCTCGAGGCGGCCACCACCTCCGGCCGGTGCGCGACGACCTGCTCGGCGGCGGTTCCGGCATACCGGGTCATGCCGGACGTGGCGGCGACGGCCGCGGACGTGCAGAGGATCGCCGCCCCCGGATACTGCGCGGAGCCGGCGGCGATGCCGACCACACCTTGGGTGTACTTGTCGTCGGCCGGACCCGGCAGCGGCCAGCAGTCGGCCGCCTCGTCGTCGGTGAGCGCCCACAGCCTCCCGGTGTCGCCCTGGACGCCGAAAGTGCTGCCGGTGCCGATGTCCACCAGTTCGACGCGCCCGCACTGCGGCGCGGCGAGCAGGTGCGCTCGACGCCGGACCCCGAAGGTCACGGTGACGTCGGCGCGCACCGACGGGTGATGCACGACGCCGGTGTCGGCGTCGACGCCGGACGGCAGGTCGACGGCGATCACCGTCGTCGACGGTTCGACGGCCGCGAACACGGCGGCCGCCTCGGGGCGCAGCGGTCCGCGGCCGCCGATGCCGACGACGCCGTCGACCACCGCGTCGAGACCGGCCGGCAGTTCGTCGGCGACTCGGCCGCCGGCGCGGCGCAGCGACGACAGTCCGCCGGCGTGCGCCTTCTCCGGATTCAGCAGAACAGCAGTCACCGCGACGCCGCGCCGGGCCAGCTGCGCGCCCGCGTAGAGCGCGTCGCCGCCGTTGTCGCCGGCGCCGATCACCAGACCGACCGCAGCGCTGTAGACGCGGCCGGATCGTCGTCGCAGTTCACGAAGCACGGTCTGGGCGACGCCGGTCGCCGCACGCTGCATCAGCGTGCCGTCGGTCAGCAGATCGCCGGTCGCCCGTTCCGCCTGGCGAACCTGTTCGGCCTCGAGGTAGACGACCGGCACGACAGCCCTATTCGACCGTGACCGACTTGGCGAGGTTACGCGGCTTGTCGACGTCGTAGCCGCGCTCCTGGGCGACGGTCGCGGCGAACACCTGGAGCGGGACCGTGGACACCAGCGGCTGCAGCAGCGTCGGAGTGTGCGGGATCGGGATGAGGTGATCGGCCACCGCGGCGGCCGCCTCGTCGTCCGCCTCGGCGAGCACGATGGTGCGCGCGCCGCGGGCCTGGATCTCGCGGATGTTGCTGATCATCTTGGAGTGCAGCACCGGACGGCCCTCCGGCGACGGCATCACAATGATGACCGGGAGACCGTCCTCGATGAGCGCGATCGGGCCGTGCTTGAGCTCGCCGGCGGCGAAGCCCTCGGCGTGGATGTAGGCCAGTTCCTTGAGCTTGAGGGCGCCCTCGAGGGCGACCGGGTAGCCGACGTGGCGGCCGAGGAACAGCACCGTGTCGCGGTCGGCCATCGAGCGGGCGAGCTCGCGGACCGGCTCCATGCCGTCGAGGACCTCCTGCACGGCGGCCGGCGCGGCCTCCATGTCGGCGAACTCGCGGGTGACCTCGTCGATGAACTTGGTGCCGCGGGCCTGTGCCAGCGCGAGGCCGACGAGGTAGGCGGCGACGATCTGCGCCAGGAAGCACTTGGTCGACGCGACGCCGATCTCCGGGCCGGCGTGCGTGTAGAGCACGGCGTCGGACTCGCGCGGGATCTGCGCGCCGTTGGTGTTGCAGATGGCCAGCACGCGGGCCTTCTGATCCTTGGCGTGCCGCACGGCCTCCAGGGTGTCGGCGGTCTCGCCGGACTGGCTGATCGCCACGACCAGCGTCGACCGGTCGAGCACCGGGTCGCGGTAGCGGAACTCGCTGGCCAGCTCCACCTCGACGGGCAGTCGGGTCCAGTGCTCGATCGCGTACTTGGCGATCATGCCGGCGTGGTAGGCGGTGCCGCAGGCGACGACGAAGACCTTGTCGACGTCGCGCAGGTCCTGGTCGGACAGCCGCTGCTCGTCGAGCACGATGCGGCCGCTCTCCAGGTGCCCGGACAGGGTGCTCGCCAGCGCCTCGGGCTGCTCGGCGATCTCCTTGAGCATGAAGTAGTCGTACCCGCCCTTCTCCGCAGCGGCCAGGTCCCAGTCGATGTGGAACGGGGTGCCGCCGGTGGGCGTGCCGTCGAAGTCGGTGATGGCGTAGGAGTCTGCGGTGATGACCACCACCTCGTCCTGACCGAGCTCCACCGCGTCGCGGGTGAACTCGATGAACGCGGTGACGTCGGAGGCGACGAACATCTCACCGTCGCCCACGCCGACGACCAGCGGGGTGGACCGGCGCGCGGCCACGATGGTTCCGGGGTGGTCGGCGTGCGTGAACACCAGGGTGAACGCGCCCTCCAGGCGACGCAGCGTCGCGTACGCGCTCGCCACGAAGTCGCCGGCGAAGGCGCCGGAGGCGTATTCGCGCTCCAGCAGGTGCACGGCGGTCTCGGTGTCGGTGTCCGACCCGAACTCGATGCCTTGGCCCTCGAGCTCGGCCCGTAGCGGCGCGTAGTTCTCGATGATGCCGTTGTGCACCACGGCGATCTTGCCGTCGGTGCTCACGTGCGGGTGCGCGTTGCGGTCGGTGGGCTGTCCGTGGGTCGCCCAGCGGGTGTGACCCATGCCGGTGGCGCCTGCCAGCTTGTCTGCGCCGACCTCGGCGATCTGCTTCTCGAGGTTCTCGAGCCGGCCGGCCTTCTTCTCGACGGTCAGGTGGCCCTCGCCGTCGAGGATGGCCACACCGGCCGAGTCGTAGCCGCGGTACTCCATCCGCCGCAGGGCCTCGACCACCACGTCGAGCGCGCAGCGTTGACCCACATATCCGACGATTCCGCACATGGCAGTGAAGTTTACGGGGTCAGTCGCCGGGCGACCATTCCCGCAACCCCCTTCTTCGAAGACTTGTCCTCCGCGTACGGCGGCGTGCCGAGGAGTTGTGCGAGGTGATTGGCGTCGACGGGCCGCTGATCGGCGACGTCGACGGCCAGCGAATCACCCATCGTCTCCTCCGGATCGGCGAACGCCGCATAGGTCTCGTCGCCGGTCAGCCGGTACAGCAGGTAGCCGGTGGCCTGCGCGCGGACCTGCTTGTGGGTGGCCTTGTCGGCGCCGTTGATCCCGATGAGCGACTTGAGCGACGGCTTCTCCAGCAGGCCGCGGTCAGTGGCCCCGGCAAGTGTGCGCAAGACCACATCTCCACCCAGATTCTTGGCGAGTCCCAGAGCGTTGCCGGTGAACGAGTCGAGCTGATCGGCCGCGGCCAGGATGAGCGACGGCGCGCTCACGTCCTTCGCGGTGGGCAGCAGATCCGAAGTGGTCGGCGCCGGGAACAGGGCGACGAGGGCCTTCACGGGAATCTGCGGACGCCCGAGCAGAGTGCGCGACGACGCCGCGAACACGGCGGCCGCCGCCCCGAAGCCGTGCCCCACGACGGCGAGCTTCTCGGCGTCGACGGTGATCTTGCCCGCCTCGCCCAGCTGCACGCCGGTGGCCACGGTGAGGGCGGCGCGCAGATCGGTCGCGAGCTCCACCTGCGACGCGAGCGGTCCGCGTTCGGAGTCGGGCGCGGCCACCACGACGCCCCACGAAGCGAGGTGGAACATCAGGTCGCGGTAGCGGTCGCTGCCGGCCAGCCACGCGTGCGCGAAGACTGCGGCCGGCAGATCCTTGCCCTCCCGGGGCGCGAAGATCTGTCCGGGGATTCCGACGATGCCCAGGTCGCCGCGGTCCACTTTGTGCGGTCCACGACGCGCGAGCGTCTTCATCAGCTTGTCTGGCGGCGGCGCGTCGACCTTCTTCTTCCCAGGCACGTGACCAGCCTAGGACATTCGGCCGCTCACGCGACCGCCGTCCCGTCAGCCGGGTGGAACAGATCCATGTCGATGTAGAGCCGAGTCTTCCGCTCGGCCTCGTCTCGGCTCATCCCGACTCGTTCGGCGTCGGCATGATGCGAGCCTCGTACTTCGCACTCACGAACGGGCCCCGGGCCCCGGGCGCCCGTCCGACGTTCTGGCGGCGAACTGCGCCCGAACCATCACACGATCGAGCAGGTCGTCGCACAGGTCGTTCGTGTCTTGCGCGGGGTGCACCGACGGCTCGTGCGCCGTCGACGACGTGCGGCCGCGATACTCGCACCGGGCGCGCTGCAATTCGGCCGACGCCCGCCGGCCGATCGCCTCCAGCGCCTCGACGGTACTCACCGCTCGCCCGCGAGGATCAGTTCACCGGACGAACGCCAGTGGTCGCCGAGCACGTCGAGTGCGTCGTCGACGGCTTTCGACGCGGCGCGGCCGGTGCGGGCGGCGAGGTCGAGCCGGGCGTCGAGCTCCTGGGCCGCGTCCGGCAGCACGATCCCGGCGGCCAGCGGCGCAGCGACGACGGTCATCGACGCGCGGTACTCCCCCAGCACCCCGCCGAGCACGGCGTCGGCCGTCGCCAGGGCGACCGCATGGGTCTGCAGCGCGTCGAGTCCGGCTGCCGCGGTGGCACTCAGCACTCCGGCCGCCTCGGCTGCGGCCGAGCCGCCGGCCCCGGACCAGACCTCAGAGGTCAGGGAGTCCGCGCCGAGTGCACCGAGGGCGCCGGAGACTTCCAGGCGCGCCGCTGTGAGCCGCGCGGCGTCGCGGGAGAAGGCGGCGAGGTCGAAGGACTGCACACTGGCGTGCGGCGCGAGCACCTCGTCGGCGTCGAACGTGACCGCGCCACGGTCACGCCACAGGTGCAGCAGTTCAAGGAAATCGTCGATCAGGGTCACGACGACTCCCGGTCAGCGGCCACCACCAACCCTGCGCGGTCCGCCAGGTCCGCCGCCAGTGCGGCGAGACCGGTCGCGCACGACTCCAGCCCGGCCTCCATGTCGGCGACCCGCGCCCGCAGTGCCGCAGCCGCGACCGCGTGATCGTCGGTGTGCGCCCAGCCGCCGAAGTCGGGCGCACGCAGCACCTCGAGTCCGCGGCTGAGCCCCTCCGCGGCCGCTCGATGCCCCGCGACGACGTGCGACACCGCGTCCGGATCGATCCGAAAACCGTTCATACAGACTTAGACGCAGCGCATGGAACTCCGGTTCCCACGACACGCCGGACGAGCGCCGACCGAACGTCAGACGGCGGCGACGACCTCGGCCACCCGCTCGGCGATGGCCTGAGCCTCGTCGGACGTCCGCGCCTCGACCATCACCCGGACCAGTTGCTCGGTGCCCGAGGGCCGCAGCAGAATCCGGCCCTGCCCGGCCAGATCGACGTCGGCGTCGGCGACGGCGTCGAGCACCGTCTGCGCCTGCGCGACGGCGTGCTTGTCGGAGACCGGCACGTTGATCAGCACCTGCGGGAGCTCGGTCATCACCGCGGCGAGGTCGGCCAGGCGCTGCCCGGTCTGCGCGACGCGCTGCGCCAGCAGCAGGCCGGTCAGCACGCCGTCGCCGGTGGTGCCCGACGACGGAATCACGATGTGCCCGGACTGCTCGCCGCCGAGCGCGTAGCCGCCGGCGCGGAGTTCTTCCAGGACGTAGCGGTCGCCGACGCCGGTCACGCGGACCTTGATGCCCGCGGCCTCCATCGCCAGATGCAGCCCGAGGTTGCTCATCACCGTCGCGACCAGCACGTCTTCGGTGAGCTCCCCCTTCTCGCGCATCGCGAGGGCCAGGATCGCCATGATCTTGTCGCCGTCCACCACGGCGCCGGTGGAGTCGACGGCCAGGCAGCGGTCGGCGTCGCCGTCGTGCGCGAGGCCCAGATCGGCGCCGTGCTCGAGAACCGCAGACTGCAGGTTGTTCAGGTGCGTCGACCCGCAGCCGTCGTTGATGTTGAGCCCGTCCGGCTCGGCGTGGATGGCGATGACGTTCGCGCCGGCCGCCCGGTAGGCGTCCGGACCGGCCTGCGACGCCGCGCCGTTGGCGCAGTCGACCACCAGGGTCACGCCGTCGAGCCGGCCCGGGCCGATGACTCCGGCCAGATGCTTGAGGTAGCGGTCCTCGGCGTCGGGGGCGTCGAGCAGTCGCCCGACAGCTGCGCCGGTGGGCCGGGGCTGCGGCTCGTCGAGCGCCGCCTCGATGGCGTCCTCGACGTCGTCGCCGAGCTTGTGCCCGCCGCGACCGAAGAATTTGATGCCGTTGTCCGGCATGGGATTGTGCGACGCGGAGATCATCACGCCGAAGTCGGCGTCGTAGTCCGCGGTCAGGAACGCCACCGCGGGCGTCGGCACCACGCCGACCCGGAGGGCGTCGGCTCCGGCGGCGGCGAGGCCTGCGCAGAGCGCGGCCTCCAGCAACTCGCCCGAAGCGCGGGGATCACGACCGACGACGACGCGCGGCCGGTTGGGAGCATCTGCACCGAGAACGCAAACGGCGGCCGAGGCCAGGCGCAACGCCAGCTCTGCTGTGAGCTGGTCGTTGGCCCGGCCCCGAACGCCGTCGGTGCCGAAAAGGCGTGCCACAGAAGCGATCAGCGCTTGCTGTACTGCGAAGCCTTGCGGGCCTTCTTCAGGCCGTACTTCTTGCGCTCGACCGCACGCGGGTCGCGCGTCAGGAAGCCGGCCTTCTTCAGGGCCGGACGATCCTCGGGGCTGACCTCGATCAGCGCGCGAGCGATCGCGAGGCGCAGCGCGCCGGCCTGGCCCGAGGGGCCGCCGCCGACCAGCTTGGCCGCGATGTTGAAGGCGCCGGTGCGCTCGACGGTGACCAGCGGAGCCTTGATCAGCTGCTGGTGCACCTTGTTCGGGAAGTAGTCCTCGAGGCTGCGGCCGTTGAGGGTGAACTCACCCGAGCCGGGCAGCAGGCGGACGCGGACGACGGCCTCCTTGCGGCGGCCGACGGTCTGCACGGGGTGGTCCAAGACGACCGGGCCGCGGGTGCTGACCTCGACGACCTCGTCGACCGACTCGGTGGTGTAGCCCCCGTCCTCGTTCAGGACGACCTCGTCGGCGACGACCTCGATCTCGTTGTTCTCAGTCACTGGGCCACCTGCTTGATCTCGAAGGGAACGGGATTCTGGGCGGTGTGCGGGTGGTTCGGGCCCGCGTACACCTTCAGCTTGGAAGCGATCTGGGCGCCCAGCTTGTTCTTCGGGATCATGCCCTTGACGGCCTTCTCCACGAGACGGTCGGGACGGGTCGCGAGGACCTCGCCGACGGTGCGGGACTTCAGGCCGCCCGGGTGACCCGAGTGGTGGTACAGCTTCTTGTCGGTCAGCTTGTTGCCGCTGATCGCGACCTTGTCGGCGTTGATGATGATGACGTAGTCACCACCGTCGACGTGCGGCGCGTACGTCGGCTTGTGCTTTCCGCGCAGCAGGTTCGCAGCCTGCACGGAGAGGCGGCCGAGCACCACGTCGGTGGCGTCGATGACATGCCACGTGCGGGTGATGTCACCGGCCTTCGGGGTGTAAGTAGGCACAGTAGTCCTCACTGTTGTCTGTGATTGCTGGTCAGAGGTGCCGCGTGGAGGCCTCCGCGGCGACCAGTGGGGACCCGTGGAGTTCCGTGACTGCGCACGGCACCAGCGGTCAACAGTACGCGGACTCCCGCCCCCTGGTCAAAAAGGTCTGTAACACTGGAGTCATGACTTCCACGCGCACCCTGACCTCGGACGACGGCGACCTGCTGCTGCACACCGGCGTCGGCGGCCGCGCCGCCCGCACCGGCCATCGTCTCACCATCGCCATGCGGGACTGGACCGCCACCGCCACGATCGACGACGACGCGCTCACCGCCCTCGAGGTGTCGGTGCGGGTCGACTCCCTCGACGTGGTCTCCGGTGAAGGCGGCCTGACGCCTATGACGGGCGCGGAGCGGGCCGTCGCCCGGTCCAATGCGTTGAAGTCGCTGAAGGCCGACAAGTTCGGAACCGTGACGTATTCGTCGTCGTCGATCACCGCCGACGGCGACGGCTACCGGATCGACGGCACGCTCACGATCTGCGGCGTCGCCAAGCCGCATCCGCTGACCGTGACCGCCGTCGGCGACACCCTGATGCTCGACACCCCCGTCACCCAGACCGACTTCGGCGTGAAGCCGTACTCGCTGATGATGGGCACGCTGAAGGTGGCCGACGAGGTGCGCGTCACGGCATCCGTGCGGCGCTGAGCTGCACTCTTCCACAGCGCCCTACCCCACCGCTGCGGAGCCCACCGCGGCCCGGCACCGCGGATCCATTCGCTGCCCGCCGGTCCCGTTCTGGCAGCCGATCGTGATCTGCACGTCGCGCTCGACGACGACGTACCAGCGCACCTCCGGCCCCGACTCGGGCTGCTCCCGGTAGCTGATGACGCGGCGTCCGGCGTAGCGGCTGTCGGGCGCGAACTCGACGACCACGGCGTCGCCGCGCTGCGCGATCCGGTTGCGCAGGCTGGTCGCCACCGTCTCGCGCGTGGCCCCGGACCGCAGCCGCGTCACCACGACGATCAACCGCCGGCCGTCGGCGGGGTCGGCGAACACCGCCCGTACGCCGGCCTCCTCGGAGAGCTCGCTGCGTCGCCAGCCGCCCGGCACGTCGAGCCGGGCCGGCCCGATCCGCTCGGTGACCGCAGCCTGGGCGGCCGGTGCGGGAGCCGTCACACGGGCCAGGACTCCCAGGGCGACGACGGTGAGCACCGCGACCGCGCAGGCCGCCCACCGCACCCGCCGCGACCGGCGGGATTCCGGCGGCGGCTCCCACGCGAACACCGCCGGGCCGCCCCGGCCGCGCGCTCCGT
>JASGFV010000151.1:0-9137 GCA_047605365.1 Gordonia sp. (in: high G+C Gram-positive bacteria) | reverse complement strand
TAGATGGTACGCAGGTACATCTCGGTGGTGTCGACCAGATCGTTCACGGCAGCCATAGTCCTTTCGCCGGTTCCAGGTTACCCAAACTTGTGAGGTACTAGCGTTATTCCCGTGACGACTCACCGAGAGCCCGCAACGGATGCGGCGATCATATGGAGCGACGAGTTCCTCGCTTACAAGTGGGCCTACACCCACCCGATGAGTCCGGTACGGCTCGCGCTGACGATGTCGCTGGCCGGCAGTCTCGGCGTGCTCGACGATGTGGACACGATTCCGCCGCTGCCCGTGGACGACAAGATTCTGCGGACCGTGCACACCGCGGGGTACATCGATGCGGTGCGGGCGGTCAGCGCCGGGATGGCCTCACTGGGCGGTCCGATGCTGGAGCGGCTGTTCGGGCTCGGCAGCGACGACAATCCCGTCTTCGACGGCATGCACGAGGCCGGATCGATGCTGGTGGGAGGCACCTTGGCGGCAGCCCAGGCGATCAGCTCGGGCGCGGTGCGCCGGGCCGTGAACATCGGCGGCGGAATGCATCACGCGATGGCCGGACACGCGGCGGGCTTCTGCATCTACAACGACTGCTCGATCGCCGTCCAGTGGCTGCTGGACCAGGGCTACGACCGCGTCGCCTACGTCGACGTCGACGCGCATCACGGCGACGGCGTGCAGGCCGCCTTCGCCGCCGACCCGCGCGTCCTCACGGTCTCGCTGCACCAGCATCCCGCGACGCTGTGGCCCGGCACCGGCTGGCCCACCGAGATCGGCGACGACGCCGCGGCCGGCACCGCGGTCAACGTCGGCCTGATGCCCGGGACGGGAGACCGGTTGTGGCTGAGGGCGTTTCATGCGGTGGTCCCGTCCGTGCTGGCGGCTTTCAAGCCGCAGATCATCGTCAGTCAGGTCGGTGTGGACAGTCACGTCGCCGATCCGCTGACCGATCTGGCCCTCACCGTCGACGGGCAGGCGGCGGCCATGCGCACCATGCGCGACCTGGCCGACAAGTACAGCGAGGGACGCTGGCTGGCGCTCGGCGGCGGCGGATACGGCGTGATCAACGTGGTGCCGCGGAGCTGGACGCACCTGCTGGCCACTGCGCTCGACCGCGACGTGGACCCGGCCACCCGGGTGGGTGAGAAGTGGACCGAGGCCGCGGTGGCGGCGTCGGAGACGATCTATCCCGAATACGCCCGGCCGCCCGCGGCGACCATGGGCGACGGCGGCCGAGTCGACTACGTGCCGTGGGACGGCGATACTGGAGCCGAGCCGCCGCCGGGCATCAGCGAGACCGCTCAGCACCAGACCGACCGCGCGATCCTGTCGACGCGACGCGCCGTGTTCCCCCTGCATGGACTCGACCCGGAGGACCCCCGTGACTGACCCCGCCACTTCGTCGACTGCGACCTCGTCGCCGGCAGCTGCGCCGACCGCGGGCACGCCGGCCCCGGCCGAGTCGACGGACAGCAGCCCGATCCGCCGCTACCCCCGCGAGTGGACGGCCGACGTGCTGGCCTCCGACGGCGGCGTAGTGCATCTGCGGCCGATCCTGCCGTCGGACGCCGACGCTCTGGTCGAATTCCACGAGGGGCTGTCCGAACGCACCCGGTATCTGCGCTACTTCGGCCCGACGCCGCGGCTGCCGGCCCGCGAAGTGGTCCGGATGACCACCGTCGACTACGACCGGCGCGTCGCGCTGCTGGCGCTGCTCGGCGAAGAGATCATCGGCATGGGTCTGTACGAGGGCCTTGCGGTCAGCGGCAAGCCGGACAACGCCGAGGTCGCGTTCGTGATCGCGGATGCGCACCAGGGGCGCGGACTGGGCCCGATCCTGCTGGAACACCTGGCCGGAGCGGCCGCCGAACGCGGCTTCGCCAAATTCGAGGCCGAGGTGCTCTCGGAGAACCCCAACATGGTCGCGGTGTTCCGTGATGCCGGTTACCAGGTCAGACGCGCATTCGACGGCTCGACCGTGCACGTCGAGTTCGAGATCGACCCGACCGACGCGCTCACCTCGGTGCGCAACGCCCGCGAACGGGCGTCGGAGGCCCGCAGTGTCGCGAACCTGCTGCGACCGCGTTCGGTGGCCGTCGTCGGCGCGTCGACCGATCCGGCCAAAGTGGGCAACGTCCTGCTGGCCAACATCATTGCGGCCGGCTTCACCGGGCCGGTGTACCCGGTCAACGGGCCCGGTCAGGCGGTGTCGGTCCGCAGTATCCGGTCGTATGCGACGGTCAGTGAGATTCCGGACCCGGTCGACTTGGCCGTGGTCGCGGTGCCGGCCGGCGAGATGGGCGCCGTGCTCGACGATTCGCTCGCCAAGGGAGTCAAGACACTGGTCGTGGTGACCGCCGGATTCGGCGAGGTCGACGAGGAGGGGATGGCCAAGGAGCGGCAGCTGGTGACCCAGGTGCGGTCGCACGGCATGCGGCTGGTGGGGCCGAATGCGCTCGGCGTGGTCAACAACGACCCCGACATCGCGCTGAACGCCACCCTCGCCCCGCGGATCCCAGGCCCCGGGCGGGTCGGATTCTTCTGCCAGTCGGGAGCCCTGGGCATCGCAATCCTCGACGTGGCGGCCAAGCGCAAAGTCGGCTTGTCGACCTTCGTCTCGGCAGGCAACCGCGCCGACGTCTCCGGCAACGACCTGCTCCAGTACTGGGACAGCGACGCGTCGACCGAAGTGGTGCTGCTGTACCTGGAGAGCATCGGAAATCCACGCAAGTTCAGCCGGATCGCCCGGCGCGTGTCGCGCGCCAAACCTATCGTCGCCATCAAGTCCGGCCGTGGCGCCATGACCCGGGTGGGACAGGCACGCGAGGTCTACGGCGGGCTCGACGACACGATCGCCCAGACCGTCCTGGCGCAGGCCGGGGTGCTGCAGGTGGAGAGCATCTCCGAGCTGTTCGACACCGCGACCGTGCTGGCCAACCAGCCGCTGCCGGCCGGAGGGCGCACCGCGATCATCGGCAACTCGTCGGTCATCGCGTCGCTGGCCGCGCACACCGCGCGCAGCGCCGGGCTGACCGTCGGGTCGGTCGTCGACCTCGGGCCGGCCGTCGGACACGCTCAACTCGGCGAGGCGGTGCGGGCGGCGATGGCCGATGACGCGTACGACGCCGTGATCGTGGTGTTCGTGCCGCCGGTGGCGGTGCACATCACCGAGTACGCGACCGCGATCCGGGCGGCCGCCGAGTCGTCCGGAGACCCGCAGAGCAAGCCCATCGTCACCACGTTCGTGGCCGGCGAGGGCGTGCCTCCGGAGCTGTCGGTCCCGGGGCCGCACGGCATGCCCGAGCGCGGTTCGATCCCGTCCTATCCCACCCCCGAGCGCGCGGCGGCGGCCCTGGCCCGGGCCTGGCGCTACGCCGCGTGGCGACAGCGGCCCGAGCCGGAGGCGCCCGATCTGCAGGGGATCTCCGTGGAGGCCGCACGCAGCTTCATCCGGGAGCAGATGCGCGACGAGCCGCTGACGCTGAGCCCTGAGGACTCGGCGCGGGTGCTCGCCTGGTACGGCGTCACGGTGGTGCCGTTCCGACCGGCGAGAACTCTGGTCGAGGCGTCGGCGGCCGCTCGCGAACTGGGCTTTCCGGTGGCCGTCAAGTCGACGTCGGAGCACTGGACCGGCCGCCTGGACCGGGAGGGCGCCCGCCTCGACCTGTCCGACGCGACCGCGGTGGTCACCGCGTTCAGCGAACTGCAGGAACTGACCGGCGACGAGGTGCTGCACGTGCAGCGGATGGCGCCCAAGGGTCTCGGGACGTGCGTGGCGGTCACCGAGCACGCCTCCTTCGGGCCGCTGGTGGAGTTCGGCCTGTCCGGCCGCCTGTTCGATGCGCAAGGGGACCGGAGCTACCGGACGGTGCCGCTGACCATCGAGGACGCCCGCGAGATGATCAGCGAGCCGCGGGCGGCACGGCTCCTGGCCGGTGCCGACGGCGACGAACCCGCCGACATCGACGGCCTGGTCGATCTGGTGCTTCGCGTCGCCGCGCTCGTCGAGGATGTACCGGAGGTCAGGGCGGTCACCTGTGACCCGGTGCTGTGTTCGGTCGACGGTGCCTTCGTGCTGGCCGCTCGCATCCAGATCGGTCCGGTGCCGACGCTGGCCGACACCGGACCGCGCCGGCTCGGTTAGGCCGTGTCAGGGGTGCTTCGGGGGAGCGTCAGCTGGCGTACTCGCGCAGCTTCTCGGCGCGGTCGCCCTGGCGCAGCTTGCCCATCACCTCGCGCTCGATCTGACGGACGCGCTCACGGGACAGCCCGAACGAGCGACCGATCTGATCGAGGGTGCGCGGCTGGCCGTCGTCCAGGCCGAAGCGCATGGTGATGACCTGGCACTCGCGGTCGTCCAGGGTGCTGAGCACCGAGCGGATGTCCGAGTGGAGCAGGTTGGAGATCACGACGCTCTCGGCGGAGGTGGCCTCGGCGTCTTCGATGAAGTCGCCCAGCGGGGCCTCTTCGTCGTTGCCGACCGGCATGTCCAGGCTCACCGGGTCGCGGCTGTGGTCCATCAGATCGGCGATCTTCTCGGCCGGGATGCCCGACTCGGCGGCCAGCTCGTCGTCGGTGGCCTCGCGGCCGAGTTGCTGATGCAGTTCGCGACGGATGCGGGCCAGTTTGTTGACCTGCTCCACGAGGTGGACGGGGAGGCGGATGGTGCGGCTCTGGTCGGCCATGCCTCGGCTGATGGCCTGGCGGATCCACCAGGTGGCGTAGGTCGAGAACTTGAAGCCCTTGGCATAGTCGAACTTCTCGACCGCGCGGATCAGGCCGAGATTGCCCTCCTGGATGAGGTCGAGGAGCGGCATGCCGCGGCCGGTGTAGCGCTTGGCCAGCGAGACCACCAGGCGGAGGTTGGCCTCCAGCAGGTGGGCCCGGGCGTCTTCGCCTTCGCGCACGATGATGCGCAGATCACGCTTGCGGGCGGCGGTGAGGCGCTTGCGGGTGGCCAGCAGGTGCTTGGCGTAGAGGCCGGCTTCGATCTGCTTGGCCAGGACGACTTCTTCTTCGGCGTTGAGCAGGGCGGTGCGGCCGATGCCGTTGAGGTAGACGCGAACCAGATCGGCCGACGGCGACTGCGCGTCGAGATCCTCGGGGGTGGGGGCGGGACGGGTACGAGTGGCGGTAGACATGCGGCCTCCTAGTTCTCGGCGTTCGATCCGGCGCCGCGCTTGTATGGCGGCCGGCTCTGCAAGGCGTTCATAGCGTCCAACGCTGCGGGTACCCAGAAGGTTCCCGTTGTCACTGAGAAGTTTCTGAGACTCGCGAACGGTCGGCGGAAGGCGGGAACGGCCGGGCCAGGACCGGGAACATCCGGGCGGCCTCCGTGGAGAACAGGCATCCGGCCAGTGCGGTCGCCACCTCGGGGTCAGCGACGACGGTCGGCGTCGTGCGTCGCGGTCTCGGAGCCGTCGACCGGCTCGGCGTCGATGATCCGCGGTGCGGCGGGCGGCGGTGCGTCGGGCTCGAGAGGAATCTGCGGCTGCTCGACGGTGGGTCCGGCGCCGTGGAGGTACTGCGGAACCTCGCCGCGCTTGCGGGCCGGCCGGTCGTTGGCCACCAGCACTGCGATCCACGGAATCGGAATGGAGACCGCGATGATCGCCAGCGCCCACCAGCCGTTCTGCGTCCACACGTAGACGAGCGAGGCGATCACCAGGGCGGGGATCCGGATGCTCATCATCAGCAGGTAGCGGCGCATCCGGTCGCGGTGCTGCTGCTCCAGGCTGGACTCGGCTCGAGTGATCAGAAAGCTGTCGGCCGATGTCCGGCCGTCGTCACCCGTCGCTGATCGACTCATCCTTCCACTGTCCCACTCCGCGCCCGGCGATGCACGCGCGGGTCGTCGTCGCACCGCGTCGCGCAGGCAGGGATGCGAACGCGGCCTCCGGTGAGCCAGAATGGACGTCATGGCTACTCAGACGATTGAACGCCCGGACCTCGACGAGCGGACCGAAAAGGACGACGACACACCCAAGGTCTTCCACTACGTGAAGAAGGACAAGATGGCCGAGAGCGCCGTCATGGGCACGCACGTCGTCGCCCTCTGCGGTGAGGTGTTCCCGGTCACCAAGGCCGCCAAGCCCGGCTCGCCGGTGTGCGAGAAGTGCAAGAAGGTCTACGAGCGCCTGAAGAAGTAGTTCTCAGGGGTCCGGCGACGAGTCGGCCGAGGCGGCCGGGGTGGTGGGTTTGCGGCGCTGGCCCGGCCGGATCGCACGACGTCGCAGGGTGTCGGTGAGGTCGCTGGTCTGCGTCGACACCCAACTGCGGACTACCGGGCCGTTCGTCTTGACCGGCCACAACTCCTGAATCGTCGAGTTCAACTCCGCGCCGAGCACGATCGCGAACCCGAGGAAGAAGTTGAACAGCAGAAACGCGATCGGCGTGGCCAGCGCGCCATAGGTGTAGCCAGCCTTGGTGATCGCCGTCAGATACGCGCGCAGCACGAATGTGGCCACCCAGAAGAAGACGCCCGCCAGCATCGCGCCGGGCACCAGGCGTAGCCACGGCAGCGGATACGGCAGCGCGAACCGGTACAGCATCACCAGCGCGCCGATCAGCAGCAGGCCGACGAACGGGAAGTAGCCCCAGTCGATCAGCCAGGTGACCGCGTCGCCCCAGCTCTCCGGGACGATCTCGTGCAGATAGGTCGGTCCCAGAGCCACCAGCGGCAGCACCAGCACCGCGGTGACCAGGAACACCACGTAAATGATCAGCGCGAAGATGCGCTGCCACACCGGATTGCGCACTTGGTGCTGACCGTGGGCGTGCACGATCGCGGCGACGAAACACGACATCGCCGACGACCCGGCCCACAGCGACAGCACGAAGCCCAGCGAGATCACCCCGGCCCGGCCCCGCGTGAGCACGTTGTCCACGGTCGGGATGATCAGGTCCTGCACCACCTGCTCGGTGAACGTGCGATCGGCGAACGAGATGATGCGCTCGGTGATGATCTGCACCGTGTCCGGCCCGAACCAGCCGCCGATGTAGCCGAGACTGCCCAGCACGCCCAGCAGCAGCGGCGGCAGCGACAGCGCCTGCCAGAAGGCGGCCTGCGCGGCCCAGCCGACGATGCCGTCGTCCCACGCGCGGACTGTCGTGCGCCAGATCAGCTCCCAGCTCTTTCCGAGCACACTCGACGCACCGTCCGGCGTGTCGCCGGCGGTCTTCTCGGTCGGGGTGTCGTCCTCGGTACTGATGGCTACCAGCATGGCGGATAGTGCCCGCGGACACCGGTTGGGGGCGGTCGCGGCGTGGCGCGCGGCGAAGCGGGCTCGCTCGCCCGGAGCCGCTAGAATCGGTCGGGTTATGACTGACCTCGAGACCGATCCGACCGGAGCATCCGGAACCGCCGAGGTCACCGACTCGCCGGCCGTCACCGGTCCGCCGCTGCGCGCCTGGCAGCGGCGCGCACTCACCAAGTATCTGACCGCGCGGCCCACCGACTTCCTGGCGGTCGCCACGCCCGGCGCCGGCAAGACGACGTTCGGCCTGCGGGTCGCGGCGGAGCTGCTGGCCGACCGGACGGTGGAGCGGATCACCGTCGTCGCTCCGACCGAGCACCTGAAGCACCAGTGGGCCGAGGCCGCGGCGCGCATCGGCATCGCCCTCGACTCGAACTTCTCGAACTCCGCGGGGTCGACCAGCTCGGACTTCCAGGGCGTCGTGCTCACCTACGCGCAGGTCGCCGCGCATCCGTTCCGGCACCGGGAGCGGACGGTGCGCCGTCGCACGCTGGTGATCCTCGACGAGATCCACCACGGCGGCGATGCGAAGTCGTGGGGCGACGGTATCCGCGAGGCGTTCTCCGACGCCGAACGACGGCTGGCGCTGACCGGTACCCCGTTCCGGTCCGACGACTCGCCGATCCCGTTCGTCACCTATGAGCCCGAGCCGGGCGGCGGTCAGCGTTCGCGGTCGGACACCGCGTACGGCTACTCAGACGCCCTGCGCGACGGCGTCGTCCGCCCAGTGGTCTTCCTGGCCTACTCGGGCCAGGCCAGCTGGCGGACCAGCGCGGGCGAGGAGTTCACCGCCCGCCTGGGCGAGCCGCTGTCCGCGGAGCAGAACTCCCGCGCCTGGCGCACCGCGCTGGATCCGCACGGCGACTGGATCCCCGCGGTCCTCAACGCCGCGCACCGGCGGCTGATGAAGCTGCGTGCCTCCGGTGTGCCGGACGCCGGAGGGCTGGTGATCGCGACCGACCAGCAGAATGCCCGCGACTACGCCGAGCTGCTGACCTCGATCACCGGCAAGCGTCCGACGCTGGTGCTGTCCGACGACCCGAAGTCGAGCGCGAAGATCGGCGAGTTCTCGGCGTCCGACGAGGAGTGGATGGTCGCGGTCCGCATGGTGTCCGAAGGCGTCGACGTCCCGCGCCTGGCCGTCGGCGTCTACGCCACCAATGCGTCGACCCCGCTGTACTTCGCGCAGGCCATCGGGCGTTTCGTGCGTTCACGGCGGCCGGGCGAGACGGCCAGCGTCTTCCTGCCGTCGGTGCCGGTGCTGCTGCAGCTGGCCAGCGAGCTGGAGGCGCAGCGCGACCACGTGCTCGGCAAGCCGCATCGCGAGTCCGACGGGCTCGACGACGCGCTGCTCGCCGAGGCCAACAAGAAGGAGGACGAGCCGGGCGAGGACGAGCCCGCCTTCCAGTCGCTGCACGCCAGTGCCGAACTCGACCAGGTGATCTACGACGGCGCCTCGTTCGGCACCGCGACGCTGGTCGGCTCGGAGGAGGAGTCGGACTACCTGGGACTGCCCGGACTGCTCGACGCCGAGCAGGTCCGCACCCTGCTGCAGCAGCGACAGGCCCAGCAGGTGACCAAGCGGGCCGCGCCCCGGCCCGCGGAGGACCCCGCGGCGCGCGAGGCTCCCAACTCTGCGGAGCGGGCGACCGGCGAGAACCTCAAGGAACTGCGCAAGGAACTCAACACGCTGGTGGCCCTGCATCACCACCGCACCGGACGGCCGCACGGTCAGGTGCACAACGAGCTGCGTGAGCGTCTGGGCGGCCCGCCCACCGCGCTGGCCACCGCCGATCAGCTCAAGGAGCGGATCAGCGCGCTGCGCACCTGGAAGTGACGAACTGAGAGAGGGAGGCGAGCCGATCGGCTCGCCTCCCTCTCTCAGTTCGT
>JASGFV010000150.1:0-9219 GCA_047605365.1 Gordonia sp. (in: high G+C Gram-positive bacteria) | reverse complement strand
CCACCGGATGCCGCGCGTTCCCCGAAGCGCAATTGAACGTCGACGGCGCGCCCCGCTCCGGCGCCGATGCCGACGGCAACCTCTTCGGCCTGGTCGACGCGCACGCTCACCTGATGGCCTCGCAGTTCCTCGGCGGAGCGCTCCACTGCGGCAAGCCGTTCAGTCCGCTCGGCATCACCGTCGCCCTCACCGACTGCCCCGACCACGAGCCCGACGGCTGGCCCGCGATCAGCGAACACATCCTGTCCGAACCCGGCCCGCACAGCACCGACGGCTGGCCGACCTTCCGCGGCTGGCCCAAGTGGTACTCGCTGACTCACGAGCAGACCTACTACCGATGGCTGGAACGCTCGTGGCGGTCGGGCCTGCGGGTGATCCACAACTACTTCGTCCAGAACCGCGTGCTCTGCGAACTGTACCCGCTGAAGAACCAGCCGTGCGACGAGATGCAGTCGGTGCGCATTCAGCGCCGGATGCTCGATCAGCTGGTCGACTACGTCGACGCCCAGGCCGGCGGACCCGGCAAGGGATTCCTGCGGCTGGCCACGTCGGCCGGGCAGATCCGCAGCATCGTCGCCTCCGGCAAGGTCGCGGTGACGATGGGCATCGAGATCTCCGAGCCGTTCGGCTGCCGCGAGATCAACGACCGGCCGCTATGCACCCGCACCGACATCGCCCGCGGGATGGACGAACTCCACGCGCTCGGCGTCCGGCAGATGATCCTGACCCACAAGTTCGACAACGCCCTCGGCGGCGCGCACATCGACTCCGGCTTCACCGGGGCCGCCGTGGAGACCGGCCAGGTCATCGCCACCGGGCATCCGTGGCGACTGGAACCGTGCCGAACGCCGCGCCGCGACCACGACGCCCCCGGCGCGCCGCCCGGCATGTGCAACGCGCGCGGCCTCACCGCCCTCGGCGAGCATGCGGTGAACGCCGCGATCAGTCGCCGCATGATCATCGACGTGGACCACCTGTCGGTGAAGTCCGCCGACCGCATCCTGCAGATCGCGGCGGCCCGGAAGTATCCGGGCGTCACGTCGTCGCACACCTGGACCGACGAAGCGAATTACCGGGCGATCCTGCGGCTGGGCGGCGCGATCAGCCCGTATGCGAGCGGCGCCGAGCGGACTCCCGGCGACAAACACAGCGAGTCGTTCGTCGATCAGTGGCGCGTCGTACGCGCGGCGGCCCCGCCCGGGCAGTTCTTCGGGATGGGCTTCGGGCCGGATATGAACGGCCTCGGCAAGCAGGCCCCGCCGCGCCCCAGCGCACGACGCGATCCCGTCCGCTATCCGTTCATCGCCGCCGACGGCAGCACCGAGGTCTACAAGCAGGTCACCGGCACCAGGAGCTTCGACGTCAACGTCGACGGCACCGCGCACTACGGCCTGCTGCCGGACTGGATCGAGAGTCTGCGCGTGCAGGCCGGACCCGACGGCGACGCCCTGATCGCCGACCTGCGCCACGGCGCGGAAGCGTATGCGCGCATGTGGGATCGCGTCGAGGCGTTCCGGTGAGCGTTCCGCACCTGACCCGCCGGACGATCGGCGGGTACGCCGCGGGCAGCGTCGGCACCGGCGGATTCGGGGTGCTGCCCGGGCTGGTCCTGGCCTACTACCTCACCGACACGCTCGCCGTGCCCGCAGTGCTGGCCGCAATCGTCGTCGTGATCCCCAAGGCGATCGACGTCGTGATCAACCCGTGGATCGGGGCGCGCAGCGACGCCGCCAGGCAGGCGACCGGACGCCGGACGTCGCTGATGCGGCTCGGCGCGCTGACGATCGTGCCGCTGTTCGTTCTGACCTTCTGCACCCCGGTCGCCGCAGGTCCGGCACTCGGTGCGGCTTGGGTGCTGCTCGCCTTCTCGCTCACCGCAGTGGCGTACGCCTGCTTCCAGGTGCCCTACATCGCGCTGCCCGCCGAACTCACCTCCGACTATCACGAACGCACGCGACTGGTCTCGGCACGCATCGTCGTGCTGGCCGTCACGATCCTGGTGGTCGGCGCGGGTGCGCCCGCGATCCGGGACGCGCTCGGCGGCGGACCGCTCGGCTACGCGGTGATGGCCGTAGTCGCCGCGGCGCTGATCGGCGGTGGAATGTGGATCTCGACGCAGATCGCCGGCCGGGCTGCGTCGGAGCCAGAAGACGGTTCGCCCGACCAGCCGGGCAATCACTCGCCGGGCCGCCGGGCGAGCGCGTTCGCGGCGCTGCGCAGCAACCGCCACTACCGGATCCTGCTGGCGGTCTACGTGATTCAGGCCCTCGCCTCGGCGGTCATGCTGGCCGGCGCACAGTATCTGGCGACCTACGTGCTCGACGATAAGACCGCCCTCACCCCGCTGTTCGTCGCTCTGGTGGCCCCGGCGCTCATCGTGATGCCGGTGTGGACGCGCCTCGCGCGGCGGATCGGCAAGCTCTGGTCGCTGGTCGCGGCGTCGACCTGCTTCGTGGTCGGCGCGGTCGGCCTGGGCGGCGCGATCGCCGCTCCCGGCGCATGGGTCTTCGCGCTGGTCGCCCTGTGCGGCGTCGGCTACTCCGGCATGCAGACCTTCCCGCTGGCGATGCTGCCGGACGTGATCGACGAGCACGCCCGGGCGACCGGCTCCGAGCAGGGCGGCGCGCTGTCGGGCCTGTGGACCGCCGGAGAGACCGTCGGCCTGGCACTCGGTCCGGGCGTGTTTCTGCTGGTGCTGGCGGCGAGCGGGTTCGTGTCGTCGAGCTCCGGCGAGACCGCGGCTCAGCCGCACAGCGCCGAAGTCGGGATCGCCGCCGGGTTCTCCCTGCTGCCCGCCGCGCTCGTCGCGGTGAGCCTGCTTCTGCTGTTCCGCTACGAGAAGGACGCACGACGATGACCAGCCCAGCGGGTGTTCCGGTAGAAGAAGTGCTCGCCGAACTCGCGCGGCGTCGTGCCGCCGACGTCCCGACGCACGGCGGGCACGTCCTGTCGTACGTGTACGACAGCGGGCTCGCCGAACTCGACGACCTGGCCGCCCGCGCCGCCGCCGCGGTCCAGCCCGTCAACGGACTCGACCCCACCGTCTTCGGTTCGGTCGCGAGCATGGAGCGCGATCTGATCGCGTTCGCACGCACCGCCTTCCATGCACCGGACGCGGCCGGATCGGTGACCTCGGGCGGCACCGAGAGCTGCATCCTTGCGGTGAAGGCGGCCCGCGACCATGCGGGCGTCGCCCCCGGGCGCGGCGCCATCGTGCTGCCGTCCACCGCACACGCCGCCTTCGACAAGGCCGCCCGCCTGCTCGGCGTCCGCGCCGTGCGGGTCCCGGTGAATCCGGAAAGCACCGAGGTCGACGTCGACGCCGTCGCCTCCGCGATCGACGACGACACGTTCCTGCTGGTCGCGTCGGCGCCGAACTACCCGACCGGCGCGCTGGACCCGATCGCCGAGCTGGGTGCGCTCGCCGTCGAACGCGGCCTCCCGCTGCACGTGGACGCGTGCCTGGGCGGATTCGCGCTGCCGTGGTGGCCGTCGCCGCTGCCGGACTGGGACTTCCGCGTGCCCGGTGTCGCGAGCCTGTCGGCCGACTTCCACAAGTACGGGTACGCGCCGAAGGGCGCCTCGATCGTGCTGCACCGGGACCGCGACCGGCATCGCGCCGGATACTTCGCGACGACGTCGTGGCCGGGCTACCCGATCGTCAATCCGACCCTCCTCGGTTCGCGGTCGGCGGCCGGCCTGGCATCGGCGTGGGCGATCACCCGGCATCTCGGGACGTCAGGCTTCGCGCCGCTCGTGGGGAAGATCGCGGCGGCGGCCGATGCGCTGATCGACGCCGTCGGCGCGATCGACGGCCTGTGCGTGGTCGGCCGCCCCCGCGGACCGGTCTTCTCGGTGATCGCCGACGCGTCGACGCCGACGCCGATCGACCCGCACCGCTGGGCCGCGGCCGTCGGCGCACGCGGATTCACTCTGCAGCCGCAGCCGTCGTACACCCAGGCCGACGGCACGGTCCTGGCCGCCAGCACCCACCTGACAGTCACCCCGGTCACCGCCACGGTGCTCGACGACTTGCACGCCGCCCTGGTCGACGCCGCGGACGAGGCCCGCGGTCTGCCCGCAGCGGCTCCGCCCGAAGCCCTCGCCGCTCTCGCCGGCGCCTTCGACGCGGGTCAGATCAGCGTCGACGACGCCCTCGCGCTGCCGTCCGAGGCGACTGCGGCGGCCCTCGCCGGAGCCGGAATCGACCCCGCCGTCGACCCCGCGGACGGCTCGGGCCTCGACCTGCCCGCGGTGCTCGCCGCCATCGAAGCCCTCCCCCGCCCGGTCACCGCGAAGATGCTCACCGAGTTCCTCGCGAGCTATACCAACCCGGTCTGAACCACCGGACTCGCCGCGCCGATCGGACTAGGGTCGAGGCGTGAATCAGTTGCCGCAGCCGGGGTCGTCGTCGACGGTCCGAGTGACCCTCCGCGTGATGGTCTATGCCAGCAACAGCGACACCCGGCGGCAGGTGATCGGCGCGCTGGGCACCAGCATCCATCCGGACCTGCCCGACCTCGAGTTCATCGAAGTCGCCACCGGCGACGCCGTGTTCGCACTGCTCGACGAACACGCCGTGGACCTCGCGATCCTCGACGGCGAGGCCAGCCCGGTCGGCGGCATGGGCGTGGCCAAGCAGATCCGCGACGAATACTCCCCGTGCCCGCCGCTGGTGGTGCTGGTGGCCCGCGAGGCGGACCGGTGGCTGGCCGACTGGTCGCGCGCCGACGCCGTCGCGGCCTCGCCCGTCGATCCGATCGCATTCGCACGCGAAGTGACCGCGCTGCTGCGTCGCTGACGCACCCCGTCGACCCCCCGAAGAACACCCCGAGAGTCCGCGATCGCGCGCCGTATCGCGGTCTGATCCCGGCCATTCACCCAGGTCCGGCGCGCGCGGCGAAACTCGATCGCCGATCGGCGTGTAAATGACCACGCCCCACCGCATTTCGTCAGTAGGGTGTGTGTCAGGTCACAACTTCAGCCAGGCGCGCCGCGCAATACGGCGGCGACACCGGAGCACAGCCTAAGCATCTCGGCGAGTCCTGGCGGTGAGGACTGGTGAGATGAACGCATACGTGCCGATCCTGGTACTCGGTGGAATCGCGCTCGCGTTCGCCGTGGTCTCCGTCGTGATCGCGAGCGTGATCGGCCCGCGGCGCTCGAACCGGGCGAAACTCGACGCCTACGAGTGCGGCATCGAACCGGTGCCGCCGACCGCCGGCCTGGTGCAGCGTATCCCGGTGAAGTACTACCTCACCGCCATGCTCTTCATCATCTTCGACATCGAGATCGTCTTCCTCTACCCGTGGGCCGTCGCCGCCGATTCGCTCGGCTGGTTCGGTCTGCTCGCCGTCGCCCTGTTCATCGTGAACGTCACCGTCGCCTACGCCTATGAGTGGCGGCGCGGAGGTCTGCGATGGGACTGACATCCGCCCGCACCGAAGCGACGCAAGCCCGACGACAGCGACCAGGAGGTGACACATGGGACTCGAAGAGAAGGTTCCCGGCGGCTTCCTGCTGAGCACCGTCGAGGGGCTCGCCGGATACATGCGCAAGAACTCGCTGTGGCCGGCCACCTTCGGACTGGCCTGCTGCGCCATCGAGATGATGGCCACCACCGGCGGCCGCTACGACCTGGCCCGCTTCGGGATGGAGGCGTTCCGCGCGTCGCCGCGGCAGGCGGACCTGATGATCGTCGCCGGTCGCGTCAGCCAGAAGATGGCCCCGGTGCTCCGCCAGATCTACGACCAGATGGCCGAGCCGAAGTGGGTGCTGGCGATGGGCGTGTGCGCGTCGTCGGGCGGCATGTTCAACAACTACGCGGTGGTGCAGGGCGTGGACCACGTGGTGCCCGTCGACATCTACCTCCCCGGCTGCCCGCCCCGCCCCGAGATGCTGCTCAACGCCATCCTGAAGCTGCACGAGCAGATCCAGCACACACCGCTCGGCGTACACCGCGAAGAGACGATCCGCGCCGTCGAAGCGGCCGCCCTCGACTCCCGGCCGATCATCGAGTTCAAGGGGCTGCTGCGATGAGCGACGACGCAGCGCGGCCGGCGACCGGCGGCGACCACCCCGCTCCGGAGATCACGCCCGCGCCGAAGACCGACCTGATCGGCGAACGACGCGGACTGTTCGGCGTCCACGGATCCGGCGACACCTCCGGCTACGGGCACTTCGTCGCACCGATCTGTCTTCCGGGCAACACTTCCCGACCGTACGGCGGATACTTCGACGAGGTCGCCGACGAACTCGACGCCGGCCTCCTCCGGCGCGACGTGGACCCGGCGTCGGCGATCGAATCGGTGGTGATCGCCCACGGCGAGATGGTGGTGCACGTCGCCCGCACTCATCTGAGGCCGGTCGCCTCCACCCTGCGCGACGAGCCGTCGCTGCGCTTCGAACTGTGTCTCGGCGTGAGCGGCGTGCACTACCCCGACTCCCCCGGCGCCGAGCTTCGCGCGATCTATCCGCTGCGTTCGATCACCCACAACCGGCTGGTGCGCCTCGAAGTGGCAGCTCCCGACGCCGACCCGCGCATCCCCAGCCTGCGGGGCATCTACCCGACCAACGACTGGCACGAGCGCGAGACCTACGACTTCTTCGGGATCGTCTTCGAAGGGCACCGCAGCCTGACGCGCATCGAGATGCCCGACGACTGGGAAGGCCACCCGCAGCGCAAGGACTACCCGCTCGGCGGCATCCCCGTGCAGTACAAGGGTGCGACGGTGCCGCCGCCGGATCGACGGAGGTCGTACTCGTGACCGACACTCAGAACACCACCGTCACGGTCACCGGCAACGACTGGGAGGACGTGGTCAGCGCCGTGCGCGCCAGCGCCGAGGCGATCGGCGGCGACGAGCGCATCGTGGTGAACATGGGTCCGCAGCACCCGTCGACGCACGGCGTGCTCCGGCTGATCCTGGAGATCGAGGGCGAGACCGTCACCGAGGCCCGCTGCGGGATCGGCTACCTGCACACCGGGATCGAGAAGAACCTCGAGTTCCGCACCTGGACGCAGGGAGTCTCGTTCGTGACGCGGATGGACTACCTCGCCCCGTTCCACAACGAGACCGCGTACTGCCTCGGCGTGGAACGCCTGCTCGGCATCACCGACGACATCCCCGAACGCGCCAGCGTGATCCGCGTGATGCTGATGGAGCTCAACCGCATCACCTCGCACCTGGTGGCCCTCGCGACCGGCGGCATGGAGTTGGGCGCGGTGACGCCGATGTTCCTCGGCTTCGGCGCCCGCGAAAGGATTCTCGACCTGTTCGAGGACATCACCGGGCTCCGGATGAACCACGCCTACATCCGGCCCGGCGGCGTCGCTGCCGACCTGCCCGAGGGCGTCATCCCGAAGATCGCCGAAGTGCTCGACGAGCTGCCCAGCCAGATCGACGAGGTGGAGGCCCTGCTCACCGACAACTACATCTGGAAGGCCCGGACCCAGGGCATCGGCTACCTCGACCTGACCGGCTGCATGGCCCTCGGCATCACCGGACCGGTGCTGCGCTCCACCGGGCTGCCGTGCGACGTCCGCAAGTCGAACCCGTACTGCGGTTACGAGGACTACGACTTCGACGTCGTCACCGAGACCACCTGCGACGCCTACGGCCGCTACCTGATCCGGATCAACGAGTGCCGGGAGTCGATCCGGATCGTCCGCCAGTGCCTGGCGAAGATCGAGCCGGGGCCGGTGATGGTGGCCGACCGCAAGATCGCCTGGCCCGCCGACCTGGCCGTGGGCCCGGACGGACTGGGCAACTCGCCCGAGCACATCGCCGAGATCATGGGGCAGTCGATGGAGTCGCTGATCCACCACTTCAAGCTCGTCACCGAGGGCATGCGGGTGCCGGCCGGACAGTGCTACGTCTCGATCGAGTCGCCCCGCGGCGAGCTCGGCGTGCACATGGTCAGCGACGGCGGCACCCGCCCCTACCGCGTGCACTTCCGCGACCCGTCGTTCACCAATCTGCAGGCGGTGACCGCGATGTGCGAAGGCGGACTGGTGGCCGACGTGATCACCGCCGTGGCCAGCATCGACCCCGTGATGGGAGGCGTGGACCGATGACCGAAGTGTTCCTGGAGGTGCTGAAGGTCAGGCCGGAGTCGCCGCCCGCCGATTTCTCGACGTCCGCGCCGCATCCGCCGGTAGCGCTGATCGGCCCCGAGACCTACGACGACGACGTGCTGCACGCGCTGCGCGCCGAGGCCGAGCCGATCGTCGCGCGGTACCCGCAGGCACGGTCGGCGCTGCTGCCGCTGCTGCACCTGGTCCAGAGTCACGACGGTTACGTCACGCGCGCCGGCGTCGACTTCTGCACGAAGGTGCTGAACCTGACGCATGCCCAGGTCACTGCGGTGGTGACCTTCTACTCGATGTACCGCCGCGAGCCCACCGGCGAGCACCTCGTGGGCGTCTGCACCAACTCGCTGTGCGCGATCCTCGGCGGCGACGAGATCATGGCCCGGCTCTGCGACCGGCTCGGCGTCGAATCGGGCGGCACCACCGACGACGGCCGCATCACGCTGGAGCACATCGAATGCAACGCCGCCTGCGACTTCGCGCCGGTGGTGATGGTGAACTGGGAGTTCTTCGACGACCAGACGCCCGGCTCAGCGGTGGAACTGGTCGAGGATCTGCGCGCCGGTCAGGCGCCCACGCCGAGTCGCGGGCCGTCGTCGCTGGCGACGTTCCGGGAGAACGAGCGTCTGCTGGCGGGCGTGGCCGCGGCAAGTGCGTTGCCGGAGGAAGAGGTTTCGACTCGCTTCGCTCGCTCAACCAGCGAGAAAGATGCTCGCCCAACCAGCGAGGTTGCACCGGCACCGCCAGCCCGCAGCGGCGACCGCACTCGCTGGTTGAGCGAGCGAAGCGAGTCGAAACCCGCCGAGCCCGAGCAGGTCCCCGTCCTCAGCAGGCACTGGGGCGAGCCTGAGTCGTGGACACTGCAGAACTACCTGGATCAGGGCGGCTACCGCGGACTCAAGGCCGCGCTCGCGATGGAGCCGGGCGCGGTGATCGACACGGTCAAGGCGGCCGGGCTGCGCGGCCGCGGGGGCGCGGGCTTCCCGGTCGGGCTGAAGTGGTCGTTCATCCCGCAGGACGACCCGGCCAAGCCCAAGTATCTGGTGGTGAACGCGGACGAGTCCGAGCCGGGCACCTGCAAAGACATGCCGCTGATGCTGGCCACCCCGCACGCCCTCGTCGAGGGC
>JASGFV010000149.1:0-9342 GCA_047605365.1 Gordonia sp. (in: high G+C Gram-positive bacteria) | reverse complement strand
ACCGGTAGACCGACGCGAAGCGCAGGTAGGCGACCTCGTCGAGTTCGCGCAGCGGCCCCAGGATGGCGAGTCCGACCTGATTGCTGGGGATCTCGGCGGAACCGGAAGCCCGCACGGCGTCCTCGACGGCCGCGGCGAGCTTGGCGAGCGCGTCTTCGTCGACGGCGCGGCCCTGGCAGGCGCGGCGCACGCCCTTCATGACCTTCTCGCGACTGAACGGCTCGGAGACGCCGTTGCGTTTCACCACGGCGAGCACGGCCGACTCGACGGTGGTGAACCGGCGACGGCACTCACTGCAGGAGCGTCGCCTCCGGATCGACATGCCGTCGTCGGAAGCTCGCGAGTCGACCACTCGAGTGTCGTCGTTCTTACAGAACGGGCAGCGCATACCTTGAGAATACCCGCCGCTGAACATCGTTCGACACTCAGCGGTAGTCGGGAACGACCAGCGTCTGCCCGGGCAGGAGTCCTGACTGCTGTAGCCCGTTCAGGCGACGCACCTGAGCGATCACGGCGTCGATCGGACGTCCCGGCGCCACGCGCCCGGCCAGGGACGACAACGACTCGCCGCTGCGGACGTGGACGACTGTCGTCGCGGCGGGCGCCTCCTGCACTGCCGAACGCTCGTACGCGGTGCCTACGACGGCGAACACGCCGATCATCAGCGCGAGCGCGGCACCCACGAGCAGACCGGCGATCGTGCGCCGGCGCCGGAACACGGCGGGATCGAACTGCGGCGCGCTTGTGTTCGAACGCGAAGCCGCCTCGATCGACGGCGTGTTCGAAAGATTCCTCCGAACAGAGGAACGGGGCGTCGTTCGAACAGTCGCGGCCGGGACGCGCACGCGACCGTTTCGACGACCGGTCACATCGCGCCCCGTCGGGCGGCAGACGTCCGGCGAGCCGCGCAGGCCGACACGCACGATCGCCGGAACGTCGCAGGTCATGGCCATTTCCACCGACCGCCGACGGATGGTCTGCACTCGTTCGTCGAGAACCTTCGTCATCGCCTCTTCCTCTCGCTCGCCTGTTCGATGAACTTCTGTTCGAGAAGTTAACACCACCCCTCTGACAATTTCCACGACACGTCGAACAATTGTTTGAGATCTGTGACCTATTCGACTACCGTCGAAGACAACCGAACGGAAGGAAGTTCAGATGACCGAGGGACCGAAGAACTCCTCCAACGTCGACCCGTTGCTGTCGACAGCCACCCTGGAGGCGTCACTGACGCAGCGCCAGCGCGAAGTCCTGGAATACATCCGGTCTTCGGTGCGCGAGCGCGGCTACCCGCCGAGCATCCGGGAGATCGGTGAGGCCGTCGGCCTGACATCGACCTCGTCGGTCGCTCACCAGCTCCGCACCCTGGAACGGCGCGGACTGCTCAAGCGCGATCCGCACCGGCCGCGCGCGGTCAACGTGCGCGACGACAGTCGCAACCCTCCCGGCGGCGCGGCGGCGGTCGACGAGTCGATGCCGACCCCGACCTTCGTGCCGGTGCTCGGCCGCATCGCCGCGGGCGGCCCGATCCTCGCCGAGGAGGCCGTCGAAGACGTCTTCCCACTCCCCCGCGAACTGGTCGGCGAGGGCTCGCTGTTCCTGCTCCGCGTGGTCGGCGAGTCGATGATCGACGCCGCCATCTGCGACGGCGACTGGGTGGTGGTGCGGCAGCAGAACGTCGCCGACAACGGCGACATCGTCGCCGCCATGATCGACGGCGAGGCCACCGTCAAGACGTTCAAGCGCGCCGACGGTCACGTGTGGCTGATGCCGCACAACGAGCACTTCGAGCCGATCCCCGGCGACGACGCCGCGATCCTCGGCAAAGTCGTGACCGTGATGCGCCGCATCTGATCACTGCCGCATCTGATCGCAGGAGTCACGACGAAGGCCCCGCCGCCGGCTGCACGCCGGCGCGGGGCCTTCGTCGTGTGTGTTCTGCTCAGTCCGTTCCGCTCAGCCCAGGACGGCACGAGCGGCGTCGCGCGCGGCCGCCGTGCTGGTCGCCGCGACCGCGGCGGCAGCCGCCTCGCGGCATTGGGCGAGGGTGACGGTGCTCAGTTTGAGTCCGACCGCGGGCGCAGCAGCCGGCGCCGACGAGAGCGACGTCACGCCGAGACCCACCAGCACGCACGCGAGCAGCGGATCGGCTGCGGCCTCGCCGCAGACGCCGACCTGTTTGCCCTGCGCCTGACCGGCGGCGCCGACTCGCTCGATCAGAGCCAGCACGGCCGGCTGCCACGGATCGGTGAGCGCCGCGAGCTCCGGCGACATGCGGTCGGCGGCCATCGTGTACTGCGTGAGGTCGTTGGTGCCGATGGACACGAAGTCGACCTCGTTCAGGATCGCTCCGGCGGTGATCGCGGCCGACGGCACCTCCACCATCACACCGGGTACCAGTCCGCGTCGTCGCACCTGTGCGGCGAACTCACGCGCCTCGTCGACCGTGGCGATCATCGGGGCCATCACCCACGGCACCGCAGCGGAGCCCTGCGCGGCGACGGCGATCGCGTCGAGCTGAGCCTCACGGATCTGGGGATGCGAGAGCACGATCCGGTTGCCGCGCACACCCATCGCGGGATTCGCCTCGTCGGGATGCTCGACGAACTTCAGCGGCTTGTCCGAGCCCGCGTCGAGCGTGCGGATCACCACCTTCTTGCCGTCGAACGCGTCGATCACCTCGCGGTAGAGCGCGGCCTGCTCGTCGACCGTCGGCTCGTCCGCGCGATCGAGGAAGGCCAATTCGGTGCGGAAGAGTCCGACGCCCTCCAGCGGGCCACCGGAGGCGGCGCGCGCCGACTTGCCGTCGGCGACATTGGCCAGCACCAGCACCCGATGTCCGTCGGCGGTCGCTCCCGGCCCCTGCCAGGCGGCCGCCTCGGCGGCGTGTTCTGCCGCAGCCGCGATCGCCGACTCGATGGCGGCGCGATCCGGATCGACGCCGACCACACCGGTGTAGCCGTCGACGAAGGCCATCGCGCCGGTCGGCACCGCGTCGAGTCCGGCGATCGCGACGACGCACGGGATGCCCAGCTGACGCGCGATGATCGCGGTGTGGCTCGACGGCCCGCCCAGTCGCGTCGCCAGGCCGATGACCTTGGTCGGATCCAGACCCGCGGTGTCCGCGGGCGCCAGGTCGTCGGCGCACAGGATCGAGGGTTCGTCGGGCGCAGGAATGCCCGGCTCCGGCCGGTCGAGCAGCACCGACACGACGCGATCACGCACGTCTCGCAGGTCCGTGGTCCGCTCTGCCATCAGGCCGCCGAGCTTGGTGAACAGTGCGACGAACTGATCGGTGGCGGCGAACGCCGCCGCCGGTGCGGACGCGCCGCCGTTGATGAGCTTGCCGGCCGCGGCGATCCAGCCGCGGTCCTTGGCCAGGGCCGCCGTCGCGGTGAGCACTTCCGCCGACGTGCCGGTGCTCGCCGATGCACGCTCGGTCAACCGCCGAGCCACCGTCTCCGCTGCGGCGGCGAACCGCTCGACCTCAGACGCCCGCGCGTCCTCGGGAATCACTTCGGTCGCATCCGGCGTGTAGTCGAGCCCGCCGCCCGGCCGGATCACCGGGCCGTAGGCCAGGCCGCCGACCACGTACGTGCCCTGCACCAGGGTCGACGCCCCGTAGGACTCCCCCGACACCTGTTCGTTCACGCTCCGCTGTTCGTTCAAGCTCTGTGCACCAGTCACTTCTGCCTCCGACATGTGAGAAAGATTACAAGATTCGCTTGACGTGTCAACACATTCAAAGGTAAACACAGATGGAACCACAATACTTCTCAGGCAATTCCACGTTGATGTGGACTCTACTCAGGACGGCAGCGTGTACGCGGAAGAACGGCAGCAGGCGATAGCCGCAGAGGTTCGTGCCCGTGGACGAGTGTCGGTGACCGACTTGGCCGCGCGCTTCGACGTGACAGGCGAGACCGTTCGCCGCGACCTGACCGTCCTCGGCCGCGCCGGCCAGTTGATCCGGGTCCACGGCGGAGCCGTGCGGCCCGACGTCGCCGCGATCGTCGACGAACTCGATCTACGCGAACGGCAGCAGGAACGACTCGCCGAGAAGTCCGCCATCGCCGCCGCGGCGCAGCGCTTCATTCCCCCGGCGGGTGGGTCCGTGCTGTTCGACGCAGGCACCACCACCCATGCCGCGGCGGCGGCCCTGGCTGCCGACCTGCATCTCGCGCTGGTGACCAACTGCGTGCCGATCGCCGCCGAACTCTCGGCGCTTCCGCACTGCGAAGTGACCCTGCTCGGCGGCCGGATCCGGCGCAAGACCCAGGCCTCGGTCGGAGCCGACGCGATCGCGACGCTGTCGCGCCTGCGCGTGACAGTCGGGTTCATCGGCACCAACGGCTTCAGCCTCGCGCACGGACTCTCCACGCCGGACCCCGACGAGGCCGCGGCCAAGCGAGCGATGATCGCCGCGGCCAACCAGGTCGTCGTGCTGGCCGACTCGTCGAAGATCAACCGCGAAGACCTGGTCAGTTTCGGCGATCTCAAAGACATCGACACGGTGATTACCGACGATGGAATCGATTCGGCATTCGCCGAAGAACTACGCGCCCAAGACATCGAGGTAGTGATCGCATGATTGTGACCGTGACGGCGAATCCGAGCATGGACCGCACCATCGAACTTTCCGGGGAACTGCTCCGCGGACAAGTGCTGCGGGCCGCCCGGGTCACCGACCAGCCGGGCGGCAAGGGCGTCAACGTGGCCGGTGCCGTACGCGACGCGGGGCTGGAGACCATGGCGGTGCTTCCGGCCCGGGCCGGCGACCCGCTGCTGGCCGAGATCGCCGGCGCCGGTCTGCCCTACTGCGCGGTCCCGATCGACGGCGCGGTGCGCACCAACATCACCCTGGCCGAACCCGACGGCACCACCACCAAGGTCAACGAGCCGGGAGCCACGCTGACCGCCGCCGACTCCGAAGCCCTCATCGCGCTCACGCTCGACGCGGCGCGCGGCGCGTCGTGGGTGGCGCTGTGCGGCTCGCTGCCGCCCGGACTGCCGAACGACTGGTACGCGACGATGACCCGGCTGCTGACCGAGGTCGGCGTCAAGGTGGCCGTCGACACCTCGGGCAAGCCGCTCGCCGAAGTCGCACGCGCACACCCGGATCTGCTCAAGCCCAATGCCGCCGAGCTGGCCGAGCTCACCGGCGGCGATCCCGAGGCGATGGAGTCGATGGCCGCGGCCGGAGACCCGTCGGCCGCCGCGGACGCCGCCCGCAGCCTGGTCGAACAGACCGGCGGCAGCGTCCTGACCACACTCGGCGGAGCCGGCGCCCTGCTGACCACTCCACACGGCACCTGGCAGGCCGTGGCCCCGCGGATCACCGTGCGCAGCACCGTGGGAGCCGGCGACTCGTCGCTCGCCGGATACCTGATCGCCGACCACGAGGGCGCGGTGGAGTCGCTCCGGCTCGCCAGCGCCGTCGCCTACGGCTCGGCCGCCGCGTCGCTGCCGGGCACCACGCCGCCCAAGCCCTCCGACGTCGACCGCAGCGCGGTCCACGTCGAGCGCATCGACTAGCACTTCCACCCGCGTTTCACTCCTACCGAAGGAAGACCGATGTCCGACCCCATCATCACACCGGAACTGGTGTTGCTCGACGTCGACGCCGGCGACGACGCGCCGTCGGTGATCACTCGGCTCGCCGCGGCGATCGGCGCGCAGGGCCGCTGCGGCGACCCGACCGAACTGATCCGCGCCGCCCTCGAACGCGAGGCCAAGTCGCCGACCGGACTGCCCGGCGGCCTGGCGATCCCGCACGCCCGCGCCGACTCGGTCACCACCGCGTCGCTCGGCATGGCGCGCCTGTCGAAGAAGGTGGACTTCGGCGGCCCGGACGGTCCCGCCGACATCGTGTTCCTGATCGCCGCCCCGGGCGGCGCCGCCGCCGAGCACATGAAGGTGCTCAGCTCGCTGGCTCGCGCGCTGGTGCGCCCGGACTTCGTGGCCTCCCTGCGCGAGGCTCCCGACGCCGACCGCATCGTCGAACTCGTCGGCGAGGCCGTCGCGCCGCCGAAGCCGAAGGAGACCCCGGCCGCCGCGGCTGCGACCCCCGCCGCCGCGGCCGTGAAGACCGCGGAACCCGCCGCCCCGTCGGGCGGCAAGCAGATCCTGGCGATCACCGCCTGCCCCACCGGCATCGCGCACACCTACATGGCCGCCGACGCCCTCAAGCTGGCCGCCGAGCGCGCCGGCGTCGGCTTCGCCGTCGAGACCCAGGGTTCGTCCGGCACCACCCCGTTCACCGCCGACCAGATCGCCGCCGCGGACGCCGTCATCTTCGCCACTGACGTGGGCGTCAAGGGCCGCGACCGATTCGCAGGCAAGCCGGTGATCGCCTCCGGCGTGAAGCGCGCCATCAACGAGCCCGACGTGATGATCACCGAGGCCGTCGCCGCGGCGTCGAATCCGAACGCCGCGCGCGTCACCGGCGACGGCGGGGCCGCCGAAGCCGAGTCGTCGTCGAGCGGCGTCGGCCTGGGCGGACAGCTCAAGCAGGCGCTGCTGACCGGCGTCAGCTACATGATCCCGTTCGTCGCGGCCGGCGGCCTCCTGATGGCCCTCGGCTTCCTGTTCGGCGGCTACAAGATCGCCAACACCACCGTCTGCCTTCCCAAGGGACTCAAGGGCACCGACGTCCTCTACGCGGACGGCTGCACCGGCGGAGGCATGTCCGACGCGGCGTTCTACGCCCTGCACAACAGTCTCTGGAACCTGCCGCCGGGCGGCCTCACGCAGTACCTGGGCGCCGTGTTCTTCGCGATCGGCAGCCTCGGCATGGCTTTCATGGTTCCGGTGCTCGCCGGCTACATCGCCTACGGCATCGCCGACCGTCCCGGCATCGCCCCCGGCTTCATCGCCGGTGCGGTCTCGCTGGCCGTCGGCGCCGGCTTCATCGGCGGCCTGATCGGCGGCCTGCTGGCCGGCGTCGTCGCGCTCTGGTTCACCAAGCTGAAGCTGCCGAGGTGGGCCGCGGGCCTGATGCCGGTCGTCGTGATTCCACTGTTCACGTCCCTGATCATCGGCGGCATCATGTACATGCTGCTCAGCGGCCCGCTGCGCTGGGTCAACACCAGCCTGTACGACGGACTGAACTCGATGTCGGGCAGCTCCAAGATCGTCCTGGGCGTCGTCATCGGCCTGATGATGTGCTTCGACCTCGGCGGACCGGTCAACAAGGCCGCGTACGCGGTCGGCGTCGCCGGCCTGGGTCAGGCCGGCGCGGGCATCGCCCAGTGGGAGTTCATGGCTGCGGTCATGGCCGCCGGCATGGTGCCGCCGCTGGCGCTGGCGCTGGCCTCCACGGTGCTGCGCCCGAGCGTCTTCACCGAGCCGGAGCGCGAGAACGGCAAGGCCGCGTGGCTGCTCGGCGCGTCGTTCATCTCCGAGGGCGCGATCCCGTTCGCCGCAGCCGATCCGCTACGCGTGATCCCGCCGATGATGGTCGGCGGCGCCGTGACCGGTGCCCTCTCCATGGCGATGGGCGCACAGCTGCAGGCTCCGCACGGCGGCGTCTTCGTGCTCTTCGCGATGAACGGCACCTGGTGGAAGTTCCTGATCGCCCTGGCCGTCGGCACCGTCGTCGCCGCGGTCGGCGTCGTCGCCGCCAAGCAGTTCAAGCCGGCTGCCGCCGACGCCCCCGCGCCGGTCCCCGCAGCCGCCTGATCTCCCGGCGGGCCACTCGCCTGCCGTACTAGATTCGACTCATCCGACGAACTGTCACCGATCGTTCGACACCGCTCGATCACCATAGGAAGGGACTCCCCACCATGCCCAGCACCACCGTCAACGTCGGCTCCGCCGTCGGCCTGCACGCCCGCCCCGCCACCATCATCTCCGAGGCCGCGACCGCCCTCGGCACCCCGATCACCCTGGCCGTGGAAGGCGGCGAGCCGGTAGACGCCGGCAGTGCCCTCATGATCATGACCCTGGGCGCCGAGAAGGGCGTCGCGGTCCTCGTCGAGGGCGACGACCAGGCGGCCGTCGACCAGATCGCCGCACTCGTCGCCAAGGACCTCGACGCCGAGTAGCAGACCTGCCGAAAGCCCCCTTCCGCACCGAGTTCCGGAGGGGGCTTTTCGCTGTCAGTCGGTCGTTCAGTCGGCGACGAGGTCGGCAAGCTCACCAGCCAGCGCGGCAGGCATCCGGGTGCGCACGCGGGTGCCTTCGGCGTTGTGCTCGGTGTCGATCACGTGCGCGTGCTGGTGCAGCCGCGCGATCACGTCGCCGCGGTCGAACGGCACCTGCAGCACGGCCTCGACGTCACCCTGTTCCACGAATTCGGTGATCCGCGCGAACAGCTCGTCGATGCCCTCGCCGGTGCGCGCGGAGACGAACACCGCATCCGGATACTCATGTCGCATAGTGGTCATCCGGACGTGATCGACGGCGTCGATCTTGTTGACGACCAGCAGTTCCGGCGGCAGTTCGGACTCTTCGGTGTCCCGGACCTCGCTGAGCACCTGACGGACGGCGGAGATCTGCTTGCCGGGGAAGGCGTCGCTGCCGTCCACCACGTGGATCAGCAGATCAGCGTCGACGGCCTCTTCCAATGTCGACCGGAACGCCTCGACGAGCTGCGTCGGAAGGTGCCTGACGAAGCCGACGGTGTCGGTGAAGACCACCTCGTGACCGTCGGTCAGCTTAGCGCGACGCGTGGTCGGATCGAGCGTGGCGAACAGGGCGTCCTGCACCAGCACTCCCGAGCCGGTCATCGCGTTGACCAGGCTCGATTTTCCCGCGTTGGTGTAGCCGACCACGGTCAGCGCCGGGACTCCGCCACGACGCCGCGCCGCACGCTTCACCGTGCGGGCGGTCTTCATGCCGCGGATCTCCTTGCGGAGCTTGGCCATGCGCTCGCGGATACGGCGACGGTCGGTCTCGATCTTGGTCTCACCGGGACCTCGCAGACCCACACCGCCGTTGCTGCCGGCCCGGCCGCCGGCCTGGCGCGACATCGATTCACCCCAGCCGCGCAGTCGCGGCATCATGTATTCCATCTGCGCCAGCGCGACCTGCGCCTTGCCCTCGCGCGACGTCGCGTGCTGGGCGAAGATATCCAGGATCAGCGCTGTCCGGTCGATCACCTTGACCTTGACCACCTTTTCCAGGGCGGTCAGCTGGGCAGGCGTCAATTCGCCGTCGCAGATCACGGTGTCCGCGCCGGTGACGACGACGATCTCGCGGAGTTCCTGCGCCTTGCCCGACCCGAGGTAGGTGGCGGCGTCCGGCTTGGACCGGCGCTGGATCAGGGCCTCGAGGACCTCCGAGCCCGCGGTCTCGGCGAGTGCGGCCAGCTCGGCCATGCTCGCGTTCGCCTCGGCGACC
>JASGFV010000148.1:0-9353 GCA_047605365.1 Gordonia sp. (in: high G+C Gram-positive bacteria) | reverse complement strand
CCAGGACGGTGTGGTGGTTGAGGTGGTCTTCGATGCGTTCGTGCAGGTTCAGCAGTTCGACAGGGGTGAGCTCGTCGAGGTTGATGTCCGTCATCGCAGGTCACCTCCCGAAACTCCGGTTAGCGCATGTGTTCGATACTTCAAGTGTACGCACACTGTGTTGTGCATGCAATAGAGAAGTCGAAGAAATGTGCGAATACTTTTCGGTCGGGCGGTAGCGGCATCCGGTTCCCGCTCCAGGTCTTCGTTCCCGCTCTTGGACGAGCCAAGAGCGGGACCGCAAACTTGGCGCGGGAGCACAGACTTGGTGCGCGAACGGCCGTCGGCTTCTACTCCAGCCCGCCGAACAGCCTGGCCAACGCGCGCAGCTCGTCGTCGCCGATATCGGCGAAACCCGGGGGCGGCGGGTCGGAGGTCTCCTCCACGCGGGTGATCACCGCGGCCCCGGCGTCGGTCAGCGAGACCAGCTTCCGGCGACGATTGGTCGGATCCACTTCGCGGCGCACCAGTCCCTCGGCCTCCAGCTCGTTGACCGCGACGGTGGTCGCGGGCGCGTCCAGGGCAGCGGCGTAAGCCAAGTCCTTCAGCGACAGCGGACCCCCGCGACCGACACGCCGGAGCACCCGCAGCCGACTGAACGGCAGCCCAGTCCGCGCAACCGTCTCCCGCCGCCACGCGTCACGCGTGTCCATCACGGCGTGCACCATCAGCGCCCAGACCTCGTCCGGGGTCGGCGCGGCTTCCGGCTCGGGCACGACAGCGTCAGACATGCTGCGACTCCCTGCAGGCCGGCACGGCGTCGTCGTCGAACAACGGCGCCACCCGCTCCACGGAACGACGTGCCGCGGCCCCCGTCGAGACGATGCCGAATACCACGACGAACGCCGACGCCGCAGCGACGGTGAGCCACAGCCCGGCTCCCGACAGCATTCCGCACAGGGCGACGCCGATGCTGATGCCGATCTGCCGGCTGGTGGTGGCGACCGCAGCGGCGGCACCGGCCCGGTCGACCGGCATCCCGCTGACGGCAGAGTTGGTGATCGGCGCGTTGACCAGGCCGAATCCGATGCCGAATATCGCCATCGCACCGGCGACCAGCGCGATCGGCGTCTGGTCGGTGACCAACGCGAGCAGCACCGAGGCGACGGCCATGACGATCCCGGCGCTCACCATCGACGGCCGCGCGCCGTGGCGCCCCACCAGCCGGCCCGACAGCGGCGAGACGATCAGCACCGCGAGCGCCATCGGCAGGTAGACGAGACCGGTCTGGACGGCGCTCAGATGGCGGACCGTCTGCAGGTAGATCGACTGCGAAAACAGGAAGGCGCCGAAGCCGGCGAAGGCGAAGACCGCGGTCAGCGTCGCCGCCGAGAACGGGAAGCTCCGGAAGAACCGGAGGTCGATGAACGGCGCGAAGTGCCTCCGCTCGTGCCACACGAACGCGACGAATGCCAGCCCCGTGGCCACCAGCACCAGCGGACGCTGCTCGATCAACGCGAAGACCAGCGTCGACAACACCGCGATCGCGAGCACCTGCCCGATCGGGTCGAACTGCCGCGCACGCGACGCCTTCGACTCGGGCACCACCAGGTAGGTCAGCGCGAGCGCGACCCCACAGATCGGCAGGTTGACCCAGAACACCGACCGCCAGCCGAGCGCGTCGATCAGCAGCCCGCCGGTCAGCGGACCGACGGCAGTCGACACCCCGACCACCGAGCCCCACACGCCGATCGCCCGCGCTCGCTCCTGACGGCCGGTGAACACGGCGGTGATGATCGACATGGCCACCGGGTTGAGCATCGAACCGCCCACGGCCTGCACGAAGCGCGCGGCGATCAGCACCGACACCGACGGGGCCAGACTGCAGAGCAGCGAACCGACCGCGAAGGTCACCAGGCCGATCCGGAAGACACGGCGCCGCCCGAAGCGATCGGCCATCGCCCCCGAGAGCATCAGCAGGCTGGCCAGGGTCAGCGTGTAGACGTCGACGATCCACTGCAGATGAGCGACGGGCGCGTCCATCTCGACGCGAATCGTCGGCAGTGCGACGTTGACGATGGTCGCGTCCATCGTCGAGATGAAGAGGCTGAGACTGCACGCAAGCAGCACCGCCCGCTTGCGCCCCTCAGTCAGCCAAATAGTTTGGTTCACCAAATAATTGTAAAAACACAACTGTCCGTTCGGCAACGGTCACGAATGTCAGGAACGGCTCATACCCGAGCCGCTAGCCCTTGAGCCGCCACTTGACCGTCACCTGGACGCGCACGGTCTGCTCGCCGGGCTCGATCTGCACCGGAACCGCCTTGGCGGTCATCTCGTGGGTGTACGGCGTCTGCTGACCGGTCACGTTCTCGTCGATGCTGACGACGCCGCCGAGCGAATCGTCGGCCAGCTTCGCATACTGCTCAGCCCTCGACTTCGCGTCCGAGAACGCCCGGTCACGAGCGTCGGAGACCAGCTTCGAATCGTCTTCGATCGCGAACGACACGCCGTTCAGCCGAGTCTTGTCGCCCCCGGCCTTGATCGCGGCGTCGAGCACCTTCGACGCATTCGGCAGGTCACGCACCACGATGCGCACCGTATTGCTCGCCTGGTACGCCCCGACCGAGCTCACCTGCCCCGGCGCCGGGCCGGTGTACTGCGGGGAGATCGACATCTCTTGCGTCTGAATGTCTTTGGACTCGACGCCCTGCTTCTTCACCGCATCGGTGACCCGCTTGGCGGCGTCGTTGACCGCGCTGATGGCCGACGACACGTCCGGCCCGCTGGCCTCGACGCCGATCAGCGCGCTCAGCGTGTCCGGCGCGCCGCGGACCTCCCCGGAGCCGGTCACCGTCACCACGCGCGTGTCCGGATCGCCCGAGCCGGGGTCGTCGCCGCACGCGGGCAGTGCCATCGCGCACACCGCCAGCAGCGCGATCGCCGGCCGCCGGAATCGTGACGTACGAGTGCATTCGGTGACAGTCATCCATCCACCCTAAGTCGCATCCACTCGACCAGGCCGGCGGAGTCGTCGTCGGACAGCACGACGTCGAACGTGCCGGCCAGCAGCTCCGGCACGTCGTCGAGTCCGACGGCCCGCTCGACCGACGATCCGTCCGGCGACGTCGTGGTCCACGTGGTCCCGTCGAGCGTGTCGTGCCGCTCGACGGTGTACCGCTGCACGAAGGGCCGCATGGTGAACGGCGACCGCGGCGACGTCGACACGTAGTGATTGCCGACCTGCCAGTCGATTCGATACTGCGGATTCAGGGTGAAGACGTGCCGATCGAGCCAGACCACCTCGCCGTCGACGTCGGAGCGCTGCCACAGCGTCCAGCCCAACGACTCCTGCGTCAGGCGCAGTCGCCAGCCGTCCTGATCCACCTCCGCGCCGTCGACGAACGGCACCGGCTCGAGCGGTCCGCGGCCGAACCCGACGTCGCACAGCCACCGCTCCCCCGCGCCGAGCTCCACCAGGGTGAGCGCGTGGGTGGCCGGCCGGACCGTCGGCGAGCCCAGCATCACCCGCCCGGTCAGCGCGGTGAACGTGAAACCGAACCGTTCGAGCGCCGCCGCGAACAGACTCTGGTGCTCAAAGCAGTAGCCGCCGCGCGGACTGCGGATCAGCTTGTCCGTCAACGACTCCAGGTCGAGAGGAAGCGAGCGGCCGAGCATCAGCTCGAGGTTCTCGAACGGAATCGACGTGGTGTGCCCGCGATGCAGCGCGCGCAACGCGTCGAGCGTGGCCACTCGCTCACCGTAGTACCCGATGCGGGCGAGGTAGGCGTCCAGGTCGAGGTCGGCACCGCTCCAGATCGTCATGGCTTCACCCTAACGAGGCGATCAACGCCTTTCCGCGGGCGACGGCGACGTCCAGACCGTCGACGACGCCGAGCGTCCGCAGCGTTCCCACCGACACCTCGTGCGCCACCGTCTCCGTCCCGACCGACGACACCCACTCGGCGTCGTCCAGGCGCAGCGCGATCACCGTCTCGGCGAGGTGGAAGGGCAAGCGCGCCAGCACCTCCGCGCGCACCGGGTCGACGCCGCCCACCGCGTCCAGCACATCGCCCGCGAAGCGCCGGTAGCAACGGTCCAGATCGGTGTGCATCTCGTAGAACCGGCCGAACTGCGGGTCCCGCGCCTCCGGGAGCTGCAGCAGCACGCCGATGTTCCACTTGCTCGACAACAGCTGGTGCGTATCGAACCAGCTCATCGCGTACATCCGCGACGACGGCGACGCGTCGACCCCGGCCAGTGCCTGCGCAAACGACAGCGGTGGCTCGACGGTGCTCGTCAGCAACTCGTCGAGGATGTCGTTCTTGGTCTTGAAGTGGTGGTAGAGACTCGCCTGCCGGATCCCGACGGCCTCGGCGATCGCCCGCGTCGAGGTCTTGGCGAATCCGGACGCCGCGAAGAGCTCAGCCGCGGCGTCGAGGATCTCTTCAGACGGAGTCGCCCCCGCCCGTCGCTGATCGACGATGCGGGGGCGTCCCTTGCGCGCGGTGCTCACGCCTCCGATGATGGCACCGTCTTGCGGTGGATGAGGCGGTGGCACACGATTCCGGCGACGATCGTGACCGCGGCGAACCAGAAGGCGAAGTACTGCATGAACACGCCCTGGCCGTCCGGGTCGTAGACCTCGGCGCGCGGCCACGCGATGTTCACCGTCAGCGCGGCGCCCATCACCACCGCGATCAGGTTCACCGGGATCCCCCAGCGGCCCAGCGACATGATGCCGGGACCGCCCGACAGCGACTGTCCGCGGAACCGCGCGATCAGCGCGGGCACGGTGACCATCAGGTACGCGCTGTAGACGATGACCACCGAGACCGACGTGATGGCGGTGAAGACGCTCGACTGCCCGATGTTGAGCAGCAGGATCGCGATCGCCAGGACGCTCACCGTGACGCCCGTGTAGATCGGGGTGCCGGTGCGGCGGTCCACCCGGGCCAGCCACTTCGCGGCGGGCAGCCGGCCGTCGCGGGCCATCGAGAACATCACGCGGGCCGCCGAGGTCTGGATGGCCAGCGTCGCCGAGAAGATGGAGATCGCCACGATCGCCAGCAGCAGCTTGCCCAGCCAGGTGTCGAGGTTGCTGGTGACCACCCAGGCGATGCCCTCGGCGGACAGGCGCGGATCGTCGAGCGACGGCGCAGCCATCACTGCGGCGATGATCATCAGGCCGCCGCCGATGCCGGAGGCGACCAGCGCTCGGATGATGGCCTTCGGCGCGGTCTTGCGCGGGTTGGTGGTCTCTTCGGAGAGCTCAGCGGCGCTGTCGAATCCGTACATCACGTAGGCGGCCATCAGCATCGAGGCCAGGAACGCCCAGATGTAGCCGCCGCCGGCGCCGTGGCCGCCGGTGTCGAGCATCGCGCCCGGACCGCGCTTGGTGGTCGCGAACATCGCGACGATGATCAGCACGACGCCGATCATCTCCAGGGTCACGCCGATCACCGTGATCCGGCCGGTCAGTCGGACGCCGAGGGCGCCGATGACGGTGCAGGCCACGATCGTCAGGCTGCCCAGGATGATGCCGTTGGTGGCGCCGGACAGCGAAGTGAGCGACGTGTCGTCGCCCACCAGCTGGAAGCCGGACCAGATCGACGGCATCACGCTCTGCATCGCGAAGGCCAGCGCGGCGACGCTCACCACGTAGCCGATCAGCATGAACCAGCCGGCGAACCAGCCGACGGTCTCACCGGCCAGGCGCCGCGACCACTGGTAAATGGCGCCGGCCACCGGGAACCGGCCGGACAGTTCGGCGAACACCAGGCACACGCACAGCTGGCAGACGAACACGATCGGCCAGGTGAACACGAACGCCGGGCCGCCCAGGCCGAAGCCGAGGCCGAACAGCGCGAACACGGTGGTCAGGATGGACACGAACGAGAATCCGGCGGCGAACGAGGCGTAGGAGCCGACGCCGCGGCGGAGCTCCTGCCGGTAGCCGAACTCTTCGAGAGTTGCAGCGTCTTCCGGCGTCGAATGTTCGACGGCGGGCGGTTCTTGCTGAATGGTCATGGCGGGCTTCCTGTTCTTCGGGACGGGGTTGTTCATGATCGAGCCGGGTGGTTCATGGTCGGGCGAGCGCGGCCAGCCAGCCGCCGTGGTCGGTGATGTCTTCGGCACGCGGGGCGTCCTCGCCGCAGCCGAAGCCGGTGACGAGCGATCCGTCGTCGAGCTCGATCTCGCCGAGCGTCATCGGCGCGGGCAGCGCCGCCAGGAACGCCCCGAGCGCCGCGGGCGAGAGGGTCCAGACGCCGCCGGCGATGGAGTGCCCCTTCGACCCTTCGACCGGCACCAGACCGGGCTTGGGCGGCTGCGTGTCGAGGCGGAACAGCCGGTAGCGCGGTGCGGTCGCGACGTCGCCGTCCCAGCGCGCCCCGCGGTCGGTCAGCTGCCACTGGAGCGGCTGACCGGGCAGGTGCGCGCCGAACACGGCCAGCCGAAGCGCCTGCGCGCCCGCGGCTTCCGGCCACGACGGCCCCGCGGCCTCTGCGCCGGGCGCCAGACGCCGAGCCAGATCCGCGACGACGGCGTCGTCGAACGCCCGGCCCAGCAGCGTGACGCCGAACTGCGCGACGCCGGCCTCCCCTTCGTCGACGGCCCCGGCGGGCACGGCGACGGCGCACAGGTCGAACAGGTTGCAGAAGTTGGTGAACGTGCCCAGCTCCGAGTTGACGCCGATCGGGTCGGCCGCGACCTCGGCGAGCGTCGGATGCCGCGGCGCGGTCGGCACCATCAGCGCGTCGAAGCCCTCGACGGACGCCATCGCCCGCGCCTTCAGCTCGGCGACACGACGCCGGTCACGGAGCAGGTCGACGGCGCGAACGTCCTTGCCGCCCTCGATGATCGACGTCACTGTCGGATCGAGCCCGGTGTCCGGCCCGGCAGCGCTCACGAACTCGCCGACGGCGTCGTACCGCTCGGCCACCAGGGCGCCGCCGTACAGCAGTTCCGCGGCGGCGAAGAAGTCGGCGAAGTCCACTGCGACCACCTCGGCGCCGGACTCGCGGACCCTGACGACGGCGTCGTCGAACGCCGCCGACCAGCGAGAGTCGGTGTTCGGCAGCGCAGCGGGGACCGCGATCCGCGGGGCCGGGGGCGCGGCGAACTTCGTGTCCGACGGCCATTCGCGCGCCGACGCCGGTGCGGCCATCACCGCCATCGCCCGCTCGGCGAGCGCCAGATCGGCGGCGAACACCGTCACGCAGTCGTAGCTGGCGCAGGCCGGCACCACGCCGTCGGTGCTCACCACGCCGACGGTCGGCTTGATCCCGACGATGCCCTGCAGCCCGGCCGGCACCCGCCCGGAGCCGGCGGTGTCGGTGCCGATCGCGAGGTCGGCGAAGCCCAGCGCCACCGCGACTGCGGAGCCGGAACTGGAACCGCCGGAGACGAATTCGGCCCGGCGGGAATCCCGTACCGCGCCGTATGGGCTGCGCGTGCCGACCAGACCGGTGGCGAACTGGTCGAGGTTCGTCTTGCCGATCACCGTCGCCCCGGCGGCGCGCAGCGCGGCGACCGCCGCCGCGTCGGCCTTCGCGATGTAGGCGTATCCGGGGCACGCCGCCGTGGTCGGCAGGCCGGCGGCGTCGACGTTGTCCTTGACCGCCAGCACCAGGCCGGCGAGCGGACCGGTGGCCGCGGCGTACTCGGCGGCGACGTCGGCCTCCGGACGCAGCGTGACGAACACCTCGTCGCGCCCCGAAGCCGCGATTCGGGCGTAGACGTCTGCGATGCGACTCATCGGTTTCCTCCTGTGGTTCCCAGTTCTCCCGAGGCCCGCCACCGCTCGCGCTCCTCGTCGCGGGCGGCCTGCATGCGCTGGCGGGTGGACTCGATGTCGGCGGCGTTGTCGGCCAGAAACTGCTCGTAGTCGGCGATGGCGAATTCGCCGGGCGTGATGTCGACGCTGCCGCGGCCGGCGGCGACGTCGGCGCGCAGATCCAGCAGTTCGTCGGCCGAGACCGAGTACCACTCGATGCGGTCGAAGTTGCGCAGCAGCCACGGGTGTTCGTGGTCGAATCCCGCGGCGGGCAACGGATGCCGGTGATTCCACATCTGCGTGGTGCGTCCGACGAACTGGTATCCGCCCGGCCCCTCCATGCCGTAGACGCAGAGGTACGCCCCGCCGATGCCGACGGCGTTCTCCGGCGTCCAGGTGCGCGCCGGGTTGTACTTGGTGGTGACCAGCCGGTGCCGCGGATCGAGCGGTGTCGCGACCGGGGCGCCGAGGTAGACGTCGCCCAGTCCCAGCACCAGATACTGCGCGCCGTAGACGATCTCGCGGACGTCGTCGACCGAGCCCAGGCCGTTCATCCGGCGGATGAACTCGATGTTCCACAGGCACCACGGGGCATCGGAGCGGACGCCGTGCATGTACCGCTGGATCGCCTCGCGCGTCGCCGGATCGTCCCAGCTCAGCGGCAGCCGCACGGTGCGGCTGGGCACCCGCAGCTCGTCGAGCGCGGTCAGCGACGACTCCACCTCGCCCAGCAGCGCCAGCGTGCGCGCGGTGGTGGTGCGCGACGGATCGAACTTGACCTGCACCGACCGCACGCCCGGCGTCAGGTCGGTGATCGACGGGTCGCCCAGCTCGCGCAGTGCGGTGACCAAGGCGTGGCCGCGGGCGCGCAGTCGCAGGTCGAGAGTCATGTCGCCGTATTCGACGAGGATGTTGTCATCGCCGCTGCGCCGGTAGGTGATCGACGTCGCGCCGTCGGCGGTGACGCCCCGACCGAGGATCCCCTCGTCCAGGTCTCCCCCGCCGGACAGCACCGAGTGGCGGTTGGCACGTCGCGAGACGTTCAGCGCCGCAACGGGAGCCGCGTGCTCGCCGCGCACCGGGACGAACCGGACCTGGTCGCCGGGAGCCAGTTGCCCCAGCTTCCAGCGATCCGCCGACGTGACGGTCACCGGGCACACGAAGCCGCCGAGGCTCGGGCCGTCCGGGCCCAGCAGGATCGGGGTGTCGCCGGTGAAGTCCAGCGCGCCGATCGAGTACGCGTTGTCGTGGATGTTCGACGGGTGCAGTCCCGCCTCGCCGCCGTCCGGGCGCGCCCACTGCGGCTTGGGGCCGATCAGGCGGACGCCGGTGCGATCGGAGTTGAAGTGCACCTCGTAGTCGGTGCCGTACAGGGTCTCGATGTCGTCGGGGGTGAAGTACTCCGGCGCCGAATGCGGGCCGACGGTCACCGCCAACTCCCAGTGCGAGCCGATCACCGGGTGCAGCTCGCTGGCGATCCGCACCGGGGTACGGGCCGGGTCGCCGTCGCGTTCAGAGAGGTCGCGCACCTTCAGCACGTCGCCGGCTGCCAGCGTGCGACCTTCGTGTCCGCCGAACTTGCCGAGCGTGAACGTCG
>JASGFV010000147.1:0-9434 GCA_047605365.1 Gordonia sp. (in: high G+C Gram-positive bacteria) | reverse complement strand
CTCGACGAGATTGGACCGCCCACTCGACGAGATTGGACCGCCCACTCGACGAGATCGACCGCCCACTCGGCGGGGTTGGAGGAGCGGTCAGCCGAGCTGCATCGGGAAGAAGACCGTGTATACCAGGGTGATGAGCATGTTGACGATGATGATCGCGACGGTGGAGACGACGACCGTCGCGTTGACTCCGTCGGCGACGCCCTTCGGGCCCCCCTTGGCCTCGAGCCCGCGCTGGCACCCGATGACCGCGATCAGGAAGCCGAAGACGACGGCCTTGACCATCGCGAGCACCACGTCGCGCACCGATGCGAACGCGCCGAACGACTGCCAGTAGCTCCCCGCACCAACATCTTGGCCGAGCACCGCGACGTAGTACGCCGCCACCACGCCCACCAGGATGATGAACAGCGCGAGCAGCGGTGCGACCAGGACGGAAGCGATGATGCGCGGCACGACCAGGCGCTGGATCGGGTCGACGCCCATCGTGCGCATCGCATCGATCTCTTCGCGGACATTGCGGGCACCGAGGTCGGCCGCAATCGCCGACGCCCCAGCCCCGCCGAGCAACATGCCCGACGCCAACGGTGCGGCCTGCTGGATCACGGCGAAGCCGCTTCCGGCGCCCAGCAGGGACTGGGCGCCCAACTGGTTGATGACGTTGCCGATCTGAATCGTGACGATCACGCCAAACGGGATCGCCATCAAGAAGGCAGGCAGCGCGGTGACGCTGACCAGGTACCACGCCTGGATCAGGGTCTCCTTGACCTTCAACTGACCTCGACCGATGTCCAGCAGCATCTGCGCGACACCCTGCACCGCCAGCTGGAAGGTGCGACCGAGGGTGCGCACCGGTCCGATGGCGTTGTCGCGCAGGTTCCCGGTCAGAACGCTGCCGGCGGTCGAGGCGGTCACGACGTCATCCTCCCGAATTCGGTGCGACGCTCGACGGCGTCGTCTCGGTCGGCGTGGTCGTGGTCGCGCCCGGCGCGGTACTCGACGATGGCGCAGTCGATCGCGGCGACGTCGTGCGGCCCGACTGCGCGCCGGGCAGGCCCGGAAGCTTGGGCGATCCCGGCGCGGCCTGGTCGCCGACGGCAGTGATCATCCAGTTCTGCGCCTTGTTCAGCGTCAGCACGTAAGCGGCGAGCGACGTCGCGCCGTTGGGCGCCTGCAAGCTGGTCGAGTCGACTTCGACGACTGCGGTGACCTTGTAGATGTCGCCGGCGATGTCGGTGGTCTTGGCCGACACCAGCTCCGCGGTCGCGGTCATGCGCACCGGCGTCAGGACCTGCTGCATCGCGGGGACTGCGACGTCGAACTGCTTCGCCAGCTCCGGCGACACCCCCTTCTTCAGATTCGCCGCCCACGGCGTGAGGTCCTTGTAGTTCAGGGTCGCCGCCCGCACCGCGTAGTCGCCGGACACCTGCTCGGCCTTGGCGCTGTTGTCCCGTTGGCTCTCGACCTTGTGCAGCTGGCTGCGCACGCGCAGGTTGTCCACCACCCCGAACAGCAGGCCGATCACCGCCAGCGTGCCCAGGACACCGAAGACCAGCGTCCGGACCGAAAGTGTGATCTGACGCGGACCAGCCTCGGTCGACGACGCCGGCTCGGCCTGCTGCTGCGCCGGCTTCTTCGTTCCCGACGTCTTCGACCCGGCCTTCTTGGCCGCCGCCTTCTTCGGCCCGGCTTTCGACGATTTCGCCGAGGACTTCGAAGCGGTCGAGGTGCGCTTCTTGACCTCGACCACCCCCTTCTCGTCGGCGGTCGAGTCGTCGTCGTTGCTAGTCGGCACTGAATCCCCTTCGGGTCGCTAATAGAAGGTTGAAGCCTAATTCACCGGCGTCACAACCACCCGCATGCCGTTGCCGGCACCGAAGAGTTGCAGCGCGTCGGAGAGGAATTCGGACAGGTTGATCTGCGGGATGGTCTGGTTGAGTGCGGTCACGATCGGCATGATGGGGCCGAGCGAGTCCATCGTCGGGGGCAGGATCTTCACCAGGTAGTCGGTGACCTTGACCAGGAACGGTTGCAACACCTGCAAGTTCTCGTACAGCCGACCCTTGTTGGTCAGCGCCGTGACGCCGTCGAGCACGTCGGAGTAGTTGAACAGGATCTTGGACCACGAGTCGAGGAACTCCGGCACCGCCCCCATGGCCCAGGTGAGGTTCTGGTTGTAGCGCTGCGTGGCCTGGAACATGGATCGGATCTGCGGCGTCCGAGCCGCCAGCACCCCGGCAATCAGTCGCGATCCATCGCTCAGGCGACCGGTCGCCTCATCGGTGTCCTCGAGCGCCTCCCATGCCTCGCGCAGCAGGGTGCTCAGCGGGTCGACGGCGACGACCGCCATCATCTCCTGGAAGTGGTCGAACATGCCGGGGATCGACTCCGGCTCGACGAGGTTCTCCGCCGCAACCGTGTCGCCGTCCTTGAGGAACGGCCCGGTCGACGAGGCGGGTTCGAAGTTGATGTACGGCTCACCCAGCGCCGACTGCATCCCGATGGTCAGCGGCGCGGTCGACGGGATCTTCGTGCTCGTCGGATACCTCAGCCGCACCGACGCGCCGTCGGGGGTGAGGTCCACCTTCGACACCTCGCCGACGCGGACGCCGCTGACGAAGACGCCGGTCTTGTCGAGGATGAGATTGGTGTCCTTCACCTTCATCGTCACCGTCGAGGTCTTCTCGAACGGATGCCATCGATAGACGGAGATCGCCAGGTAGGCCCCGCACAGCGCGACGACCGTCGTGAAGACGACGACGTTGAAGATCAACTCCCGGGTGACCTTGCTCATCGCACCAACCCCATCATCCGCATCTGCCGCAGCAACACATCGGCGAGCTGTCGGTTCGAGACGTCGTTCTCGATGGCGATCCGGTTGACGTTCACCGCCGGGCCCTCCTTGAGAAACGGGACGAGGCGGTCGGTGAAGACGTTCAGCAGCGCCTGCGGGTTCGACGCCTGGCCGAAGTAGTCGGGCCAGCCGGGAATCAGCAGTGGCTTGACCACCCGCTCGATGATCTGCGTCAGCGCCTTGGCGACCGGCACCAGCGGCAGCACCGGCGCCAGCGCGACCCCGAGCCGACCCATCAGGTCGACGATCTGCGCGGGCACGGTCGCCGCATCGACGAACTGCAGCCCCTCCGGGCTGAGGGCGAACCGCAACTGCGCTTCCATCGACGCGAGCTGGCCGACCATGGCGTTGCTCGACAGCAGCATCGACCGCAACCGGTCGCTCTGCCCGGCGAGCGCGTTCAACGTGCCCGTCAGTGCCGCCGTCGATTGCCTGGTCTTGCCCGGGTCGCTGGGGAACTGCTTCACGACGCGGTCGAACGTGTTGCCCAGTTGCGGAAGGCTGCCGCTGCCGACGAAGTTGGCGAGGCTGTTCAGCAACCCCTCCACCTGCACCGGCGACTTCACCCGGTCCTTGCCCAGGGTCGACCCGTGCGGCAGCGGCGAGGAATACGCGTCGGACGGATTGGTGATCGCGACGTACGTATCGCCCAGCAGCGTGTCCTGCCGCAGCTCGACGGTGGCGCCGGTGCCCACCACTGTCGACGGCTCCAGGCGCAGCGTCACCTTCGCGTAGTCGGGCGCCGGGGCAATGCGGGAAACGATGCCGGAGTCGAGTCCATTGACGGTCACCTTGGCCTGGGTGGGCAGGTTCATCACCGTGTCGAACTGCACGTGCAGCGGCCAGCTGTCCCGGCCGCCGCCGGGTGCGGGCAGGCGCTCGACCGAGAACGACGCACAGCCGGTCGATACCGCGGCGGCCGTCAGGAGTACACCGACTACACGGGCGAGCCGGGTCCATCGCCGAGTCGTCATGGCCGCCCCGCTCCCGTGAAGAGCATGACCGCCCGCAGTGCGTCGAGTTCCATCTTGTCCGGTCCGATCACCTTGCACTGGTTGGGGAGGAAGCGGTTGACGTTGGCACACGTCAACCGTGGATTCTTGGCGGGGATCTGGGTGCGCGGCGGCTTGTAGCTGATGCGCAGCCCGAAGGTCTTCTGGTCGAAGGCGACGTGAAAGGCGCGGATCAGCACGGGCAGGATGCCCAGCAGATCGCCCCAATTGCGGAAGCCGGCCCCGATCATCCGCGTGATCGGCAGGATCACGTCGAGCGCCGGCCACGCGAAGTGCTGGTACTTCGCAACGAGCGGGGTGGCGGTGGTGAGAATCTCCGGCAGCGCGTAGGCGATCCGGGCCATCGTCTTGAGGATGGGCACGGCCAGCGGGTCGGTGACCTGGTTGACCGCCTCGACCACCTGCTTGAGCACGCCCCAGTTGTCGGCCAGGCCGCCGGCCAGGGCACTGGTGTGGTCCAGCGAGGTCGCCATGTCGGCGAGCGCCCCCGTCATCGGCGTGCGCGCGGGAACCGCCAGTTGTTTGATCAGCCCGTTGAGCACCGGGCCGACGCCGTCGAGCTCCTTGGCGATCGACGCGAGACTCGACATCACCTTGGCCGACTGCTCCGGGGAGCTGCCGTTGGTGAGTTCGTCGGCGATCCGGTTCACACTCTGCAACGCCTGGCTGATCGATGCCGGCGTGGCCGTCCGCGACAGCGGGATGCAGGCATTCGAGCCCAACCTCGAACCACCCGGCGCCGGGTCGCCGAGGATGGCCAGCTGCCGCACGGCGATGATCGACGGCGACACGCTCGTCGCTTCCGCGTCGGCCGGCAGCGGGAACTTCTGATCGACCTTGAAGGTGACCTTCGCGAAGCCGCCGCCCGGCTCGATCTTCTCGACGGTGCCGATCCGCACCCCGCGGCGCATCACCGCATTGCCCGGAAACAGGCCGATCCCGTCGGCCAGTTCGGCGCAGTGCGTGACGGTGCGCTCGCTGAGCCGTTGGTAGCCCAGGTAGGCGAGCCCGAGGACGACTGCCATGCCGATGGCGAGGCCGGACACCAGCCACTTGGAGCCGAGCAACTTCTTCAACATCAGCAGCCCACCCCCGGCATCGGGAAGCAGTAGTCCGTCGACAGGACCAACGGCGAGTGGTCGAAGCGGATCGAGCCGTCCGGCGCGACCATGCCCTCCAGGCGCTTGATGAAGTCGCGGCCCGACTTGATCAGCGGCTCGTAGCGCTGCAACAGCGGCCCGAACTTCCGGCCGATGGCGTCGACCTCACGCACCAGTGGATCGATGGTCGTGTCGTATTCGAGCATGATGCCCTTGACCCGCTCGAGCAGGTCGGCGAGTCGACCCAGGTAGTAGCTGAACCGGGAGCCGTAGGTCTCGAACTCGGTCATGAAAGTGGCCAGTTGACGACCGAGCGTGGTGATGGTGTTGCCGTCGACGTCGACCCGCTCGGTGTACTCGGCGGCCAGCGACAGCATCGTCCCGAACTCGTCTTGGCGCTTGTTCAGGTTGATCAGCATCGACTCCATGATCGCCAGGTTCTTCTTGAGCGCCCCCGGATTGTCCTCGAACCCGTCGTGCACCTGGGCGAGAAGGGTGCTCAGCGGCTTGACGTCGACCTTCTCCAGTTTCGGCGTCACCAGCGAGAAGGTCTGCGTCAACGAATACGGCACCGATGTGTTGTCCACCGTCATCGGCTTGTCGCCGATCGGGCGGTCACCCGTGGACGTGATATCGATGAAGTTGCCGCCGACCGCGGTCAACATCTTGGCGTCGGCGCGGGACTCGTCGCCGATGAACACGCCGCGCCGGACCGACATCACGACGTCGACGTGGTTGCCGGCGAGCGTGACCTTCTTGACCGTGCCCACCGGCACACCGGCCACCCGCACGCTGTCACCCGCCTTGATCTGTCCGGCCTCGTCGAACTGCGCCGACACCCGCGACTGCCCCGGGGTGAAGACGTAGATGCCGGCCGCGGCCAGGCCGAGCACCACCAGAATCGCCGCCGCCCCGATCCCCCACCGCAACTCGCCGCGCTCGCGCTGGGCGGTGCTCATGGCCGGCTTGTCCGAAAGGCGCCGCAACAAATCGCGCGGGGACCAGCGCGACGACGTGTTCACCGTTGACACAGTTTCACCTGCGTTCCGCGGAGGAAGACCTGGAGGTTGGCCGGGATCGGCGCCTCACCCTTGCTGCACTTCATCGCCGCCGGCGTGCCGGCCGGCGGCAGGATGGAGTTGAAGGCCGCCAGGATGCCCGGGGTCAGCGCGAGGATAGCGACGGCGAACTGGCCGATCGGCAGGAACTGGCGCACCAGGTCGTTGAAGCCGGGCGAATCGTTCTTGTCGAAGCCGATCGCGGCAACCATGTCGTCGAGTTGGGCGATGACCTTTCCGGTGGAATCGGCATAGGTGCGCAGATCCGCGTTCTTGGCGATCAGGACGTTGCCGAACCGCTGGACGTATTCGATCAACGGGCCGATGTAGTTCGAGTTGCCCTTGATCGTCGTCGACAGCACCTTCATATTGTCGACGAGCGTGTCGATGACCTCGTTCTGCTGGTCCACGACGCCCAGCAGGTGGGTGAGGGAGTCGACGGTCTTGGCGAACCCGGACCCGTCGCCCTCGACCAGCGCAACCATGCCCTCGGCGAGCTGGTTGATGTCCTCGGGTTTCATCACCTGGAACACGGGGGCGAGGCCGTGGAACACCTGGGTGATGTCGAAGGACGGAGTGGTGGCGTCCATCCCGATCAGCGCGCCCGCCTTCAACGGCGTCCCCGACCGCGACTTCTGCTGCAGATCGAGGTACCTGATGCCGGTCAGGTTCAGGTAGCGGATCGCGAGGGTCGAATCGGGATAGACGTTCTCGCCGTCGGTGAGGGTGAACTTCACCCGGCCGACGCTGGTCTGCGCCTTGTCGTCGCGGTGCAGGTCGACGGCGGTGACCTTCCCGATCCGGGTGCCCAGTCGGCGCACATCGTTGCCGACGCGCAACCCGGAGACGTTCTCGAAGTCGGCGGTGTACTCGGCCTTCGCCCCGGCCACCGGCCGCAGGATGCCGTTGGTCACGAAGATTCCGCCGCCGATCGCGACGACGGCGAAGACGACGAGATAGATGAGCGCGCGCTTGGCGGAGGTCACCGCACACCCCCCGTCAGCGCAGCCGTCGGGCCGGGCATGCCGCGCAAGACCACGTCGACCTTCAAGACCGGCCGGCCATCGATCGTGGGCAGCGCCTTGTTCAGGTTGTAGATCAGCTGGCGGATCTGCAATCCGTTCTTCCGGGCATTCGGCGAGCTCTCCAAGATGCGGTCGAGCAGCGGCTGGACCTGCGGCATCAACGGCATCAACTGGCCGAGCCCCTCAGGGCCCAGCAGTCGCGCCGCGGCCGGCAGCGACTCGGTGGTGGCCATGTTGATGCCCGCCCGTTCGCGCTGCAGGAAGTCGGCGCCGCCCCGTCGCATGCCCGGCCACTGCACGAGGCGGTCCACCGAACCGAGGATGTTGTCGAGGCCGGGCGGGAGTGCGTTGATGATCCCGGCGAGCTGTGGCAACGACTTCTCTGCCGGAATGGACTCGGTCTCCAGGATCAGGTCGGTCATGCGACCTGCGATGTCGAGTACCGGCAGCATCGCCATCGACACCTTGTCGGCCTGGGCGAGCAGATCGCCGACATACGGATCGAAGGCGTCGCCCTGCAGGTCGCTGAGCTGGCGCAGCATCGTGGTGAGAGTCGCATCGGCCGGGGTGTCCGGGGAGAAGGTGCCACCGCTGCGGACCGGGTCGCCGCCGGGCTGGCTGTCGAGAACCACGGCGGCGATGCCGAACAGGTTCTTGGGCGCGTAGGTGAGCCGGGTCGTCGAGGTGATCACCTGCGGGTTCGACAGGCGCTTCTTGTCGAGGGCCAGACCGAGGACGAACTCGCCCTGCTTGTCGGCGGCCACCGATTCCACGGTGCCGATCTCCGAGCCGTTCACGACGACCCCGGTACCCTTCTCGATTCCGCCGGCCAGCGTGTCGGTGCGCATGGTGAGCCGGTAGGCGTCGTCGGGCATCGACTTGGCCACCACGATCGCGGCGCCGGCGAGTACCGCCGCCGCAATGATCGCGATGACGGCACGACGGACATAGGTCTGCTTGTCGGCGGCCATGCCGGGTGCGCGGTAGTCAGGCATCGTCCATCACCCCCGGAACACGAACGGCGAGTTGAAGCCCCAGAAGGCAAGGGTGAGCAGGAGGTCGAGCATCACGATGGCAACCAGGCTGGCCCGAATCGCCCGGCCAGAGGCCACCCCGACGCCCTCGGGTCCGCCGGCGGCGAAGTACCCCTTGTAGCAGTGGATGACGATGATCACGACGATGAAGACGGCAACCTTGGCCGTCGAGTAGACCAGGTCGGGAAAGTTGATGAACTGGTTGAAGTAGTGGGCGTAGGCGCCCGCGGATTCGCCGCGCGCGTTGACCACGACCGCGCTGGACAGATACGCGGCGAGCATCGCGATGAGGAAGGTGGGCAGGATCGTGATGATGCCGGCGATCACGCGGGTGGACACCACGAATGCGATCGAGTGGACGCCGACGACCTCGAGGGCGTCGATTTCTTCGCTGATGCGCATCGACCCGATCTCCGCCGTCATGCGGCACCCGGCCTGCACCGCGAAGCCCAGCGCGGCGAGCAATGGTGCGAACTCGCGGGTGATGGCGTATGACGAGACACCGCCGGCCACCGGTCCCAGGTCGAGCATGCTCAACGTGCCGTGGGCGACGATCGCGACGGTCGCACCGGCGGCCAGTCCGAGGACGGCCATCACCAGCGCGGTACCGCCGCCGACGATGATCGCGCCGCGTCCCCAGGCGAGGTCGGTGACGGTCCGGATGGTCTGGCCGCGGAATCGCCACATCGCCTGTGGGGCGTAGCGCACCGCGTAGTACGCGAAGGAGAGGAAGTGACCGACGTTGCCGAGGGCGGTGACCAGCCGTTCGTAGAGCTTGTATGCCCAGCCGAATCCAGTCGGCCGATACGCTGCGGGCACACCCATGCCGGAACATCACCCCCTTCGATCGGTAACTGCCGTGGCCCCCAAACCCGCGTCAGCGTACCACTCGACTGTGTTGCCGCTCACACTTCTCGGCCAAGCGCTCACGCACGTTGTCAGAAACGTGATGTGGGGTCAGTTGACCGGAAGACCGCTTTCCCCGAAGATCACCCGGTAGCAGAACGCGGCCTCCGGGCCGAGGACCAGGCCGACCAGATCGGTGAGCGTCGCACGGAAATCGGGGCCGTGGACGGGTCCGACGGAATCGTCGAGATGATGGGCCACCTCGTGCAGCACCACCAACTCGCGCAGGGCCCAGCCCCCGCTCGCGTGGTTGGCCGGAATCGCGATCACCGCGTTCTCCCGCTCATACGTCGCGGCGGCGGCCCCGCGCCGGGCGCGCACGCGCACGGGCCGTCGGGCGCGGGGAAACCGCGCGACGACGGCGGGCAGGGCCATGACCTTGGCCACGTAGTCGGCGATCGAATCCAGCGACGCTCACCGATCTGGTCGGCCTGGTCCTCGGCCCGG
>JASGFV010000146.1:0-9515 GCA_047605365.1 Gordonia sp. (in: high G+C Gram-positive bacteria) | reverse complement strand
ATGCCGGCGCTCGCGCCCTCCGGACCGACGAGGTGGGCCAGGCGGCGGTCGCCCGCGAGGTCGACGAGCAGCGCGAGCCCGGCGGGCCGGAGGTCGATGGAAGCGCCCCGGGCGATCGGCCAGTCGAGGAACCGGCACACGAACGACCGTGAGAAGTGCCCGTGCGAGACCACGACGACGTCGCGCGTCGGCAGCAGATCCACCACGTGGCGCACGGCGTCGTCGACCCGCGCGGTCATCTGTGCGACGGATTCGCCGCCGCTCGCGCCGTGCGTCCAGACCGTCCAGCCCGGTTCGAAGTCGGCCTGGATCTGCTTGCGGGTGATGCCCTCGTAGTCGCCGTAGTCCCACTCGGCGAACCGGTCGTCCACCTCGTCGACGGCGAGACCGGCCAGTTCGGCGGTGCGCCGGGCACGTCGTCGCGGGGAGGAGATGACGTACGGGTCGTGCAGATCGAGTCGCTCGGTGATGCCGATCAGGCCGGCGGCGTCGGCCTCGCCTTTCGCGGTGAGGTCGATGTCGGTGCGCCCGGTGTGGCGGTCGGTCGCCGACCATTCGGTCTGACCGTGGCGGATCAGCAGGACTCGGGGCTGGTGGGTGCGGGTGCTCACACTCGTAGACCGTAGACGCCTCGGCGGAGCCCTGTGCTAGCCTTGGCGACGTGAACATCACCGTGCGCGCCTATTGGCGCTTTACCCAGGCTCCGGGTGGGGCCGCGGTAGAGCGCTAGTCGTCGTACGCGAAAACCACACCGGAGCCGAGCAGTGACCCATGACGGGTCGCTGCTTTTGCGTTTTCCGGGTGGAACCTTGCGGGACGCCCGGGACTCCGAATCCCAGATCCCCGAAAGGCCAGAAGTTCCATGACCCTCGCGTCAGACGCCGCCACGACCAACGTCACTACGTCCGATCGTCGCATCACCGCGTTCTCGCCCATCCCGTCGCCGGAATCGCTGCGCAGCGAACTGCCCCTCGGCGAACGACGCGCCGCTGCCGTCCAGCGCGACCGCGACGAGATCGCCGCCATCCTCGCCGGTCAGGACGACCGTCTTCTCGTCGTGGTGGGTCCCTGCTCGGTCCACGACCCGGCCGCCGCGCTCGACTACGCGCGACGCCTCGCCCCGCTCGCCGAGGAGTTCTCCGCCAGCCTGAAGATCGTCATGCGCGTCTACTTCGAGAAGCCGCGCACCACGGTGGGATGGAAGGGCCTGATCAACGATCCGGGCATGGACGGCACGTTCGACGTCGAACGTGGCCTGCGCACCGCCCGCGCGCTGCTGCTGGACGTCGTCGACCTCGGACTGCCGGTGGGCTGCGAATTCCTGGAGCCGACCAGCCCTCAGTACATCGCCGACGCGGTCGCGTGGGGCGCCATCGGCGCGCGCACCACCGAGTCGCAGGTGCACCGTCAGCTGGCGTCGGGCCTGTCCATGCCGGTCGGCTTCAAGAACGGCACCGACGGCAACGTCCAGGTGGCCGTCGACGGCGTGAACGCCGCGGCCGCCGAGCACGTCTTCTTCGGCATCGACGACTTCGGCCGCGGCGCCGTGGTCCGCACCGCCGGCAACCGCGACTGCCACCTGATCCTGCGCGGCGGCACCGACGGCCCGAACTACGACGACGCGTCGATCGCCTCGGCGGCCGCGACGCTGCGCAAGTCGGGACTGTCGCCGAAGGTGATGGTCGACTGCTCGCACGCCAACTCGGGCAAAGACCACGAGCGGCAGGCGCAGGTCGCGATGGAAATCGCCGAGTCGGTGGCGGCCACGCGCCGGGCCGGCGGCGACCGCGTGGTGAGCGGTGTGATGCTGGAGAGCTTCCTGGTCCCGGGCGCCCAGTCGTGCGACGCGCCGGAGCTGGTCTACGGCCAGTCGGTCACCGACAAGTGCATGGGCTGGGAGGCCAGCGCCGACGTGCTGGCCTCCCTCGCCCGGGCCGCCGCGCTCTAGGCTGCTGCCTTCTCGGCTTGCGCGGCCGTTCGACGACGCAGCCGCGCCCACCCGGACAGCAGCAGGTCGACGGCGAAGAACGCCAGCAGACTCAGCCCGAACAGCGGCACGAACCAGCCGATCGCGACGGTCGCGATGATCAGGCCGACGATCGCGGGCCAGGGCAGGCGACGCAGTGAGCCGCGCGTCGGGGCGCGGCCGGGTCGCGGTGCGCCGCGGCGCCGTCGCAGCCACCACATCCGGTAGCCGCTGACGATCATCGCGCACAGGGCGACGGCCACGGCGAACAGCACCAGCTGGTTGACCAGGCCGAACAGCAGACCCATGTGTGCTGCGATGCCCCAGTTGGCGAGCTTGGCGGCCAGCGGCCAGTCGGCGAAGTAGTTTACGGAGACCACGCGGTCGTGAACCGGATCGACGGCGGCGGTGTTCGGCGAGACCTGCCAGGGCACGCGTCGCTCGGAGACGGTGAAGGCGGTGTCCGGCGTCGACGGGATGCCGATCTCGACGGCGTCGTCCACACCGACTCCGGCGGACCTGGCCAGTGCGAGCGCGGTGTCCACGTCGGCCGGGTCGGCGGCGGGCGCAGCGTCGTCGCTCATGTCCATGCCCGGCATGGACTGGTCGGACCCGTGCGCGGCGTGCGGATCGGTGGGCGCGGGCGCGCCGCCCAGCGACGTGTCGACGCTGGGCTGGGTCCAGTGCAGCGCGGTCCGCAGATCGCTGACGTTCTTGCCGGCGTACTGCGACCACGTCAGACCGGTCGCGGACAGGAACAGCAGGACGAGCAGGACGGTGACGCCGGTCAGGCCGTGGCGGCGCTTGACCCGCTCGCGCAGGTTGCGGCGGGGCCGCTTCTTACGTCGGTCGAGTGCCCACAGCACCAGCCCGGCCAGGGCGATCACCCACAGCCACGACGCCGCGAGCTCGCTGTACAACCGGCCGGTGGCGCCGAGGTGCAGGTTGCGGTGCAGGCCGTCGATCCAGGTGCCGACCGGCAGCGATCCGGACGATCCGAATGTCGGGAGTTCGCCCTGGACGTGCAGGGTGACCGGGTCGACGAACACCGCGAGCCGAGTGCTCTCCGGCAGCGACGGGTCGGTGAACAGGACCTGGGTGGTGTCGCCGGCCGAGGCCGGCGGACGAACCGCGCTCACGGCGAGGTCCGGATGCGTGCGCGCGGCGGCCTGGATCTGCTCGGCGAGCGAATGCTGCGGGCCGGTGGAGTCGGTGTGCAGCTGTGCGCGGTAGATGATCTTCTCGGCCTGCGGGGCGAGCGCGTACAGGCCGCCGCTGATGGCTGCGATCAGCAGAAACGGTGCGACGAAGACACCGGCGTAGAAGTGGAGTCGGCGGACGAGTCGGGTCGTCGTCGCTGACAGGGGCGGGTCGACCGCCGGGCGGGAATCCGGCGGAGACGTGTCGGACAGGGTCGATTGCGGGCGTGCGAGAGCCACGGAAGGCCTTTCGTCTGGGAACGCAGAGTGAACCGGCTCGTTCGACGACGAGCCGGCCGGTGAATTCGCTTCAGACGACGGCGGGCGGACCGCGGGTGCCGAGTGCGCCGAGCCAGACGGTCGGGCGCGGGCGACGCGGCGTGGAACTGACGAAGACGGGTGCGGCGACGTCGGGGAGCGGGCCGCGGGTGACCAGGGCGACGATCCGCCGGACCACGGCTTCGAAGGCCGCGGCGACCGCGTCGAGGCCGGCGACCAGCGCGAAGGCCACGAGAACGCCGAGCGTGTGCATCGCGACCATCGGCGTGGTCAGCAGTTCGTGGTGGCTGCCGCCGAGCAGGATCAGCAGCACGTGCAGGAGTGCCTGGGCGCCGATCATGGTCGGCACGAGACCGCGGGCGGAGACTTGGCGGGCGGCCAGGCCGATCCCGAAGGCGGCCGCCAGGACCAGCAGGAGCCCGGCGGTTGCGGGGAGTCCGCCGCCGCCATGCGCGTGCGCGGCGAGGCCGGTCAGCGCACTGACGCCACCGATCGACGCGCCGCGCAGGCGCAGTCGAAGGGGGGCGGTGGACATGCGAAGAGCATAGACGGGCCCTAGTTCAGCACGACCAGCCAGACCGCGATGTAGTGCAGCAGTGCGGCGACCGCGGTGCAGGCGTGGAATACCTCGTGGTGGCCGAAGACACCGGGCCACGGTTCGGGCCAGCGCAGCGCGAACAGGACTCCGCCGATGCTGTAGAGCACGCCGCCGACGGCCAGTAACACGATCACCGCGATGCTCGTGTGGTGGACCAGTTCGGGCGCGACCCACACGATCACCCAGCCGAGCACGATGTAGAGGATCACCCCGAGCCAGCGCGGGGAACCCGGAGCCAGCAGTTTCAGCGTGACGCCGCCGAGCGCGCCGGCCCAGACGATGCCCAGGACCCACCAGCGGGTCGGCGAGTCCAGGCCCATGGTGCAGAACGGCGTGTAGGTGCCGGCGATGAACACGAAGATCATCGAGTGATCGGCGCGCTTCATCGCGATCCGGGCCTTCGGGCTGGACCAGTTCACGCGGTGGTAGACGGTGCTGGTGGTGAACAGGCCGGTGATCGTCACGGCGTAGATCACCACGGAGACGACGGCGAGCGCGTCGCGCGTGAGGGCGGTTCCGACGATCAGCACGATCCCCAGTGCGGCGGCCAAGAATGCCGAGTATTTGTGGATCACGCCGCGCAGGAGTGGCTTGACGGCCTCGTCGGGATCGGTGGCGACTGCAAGCGAACCGGTCATGAACCTACGGTACAGTAACTTTCCCTTTGGTAGGTTGCTGAAAGCGTAAGCTCACCGTTGTGAAGTTGATCCCCGACAGTCTGCGCAGCGGGCTCTACCACGTGTACGAAGCGCGATTGGTGCAGCTCATGGACACCGCTCGGGTGCCACGGCATGTCGCCATCATCTGCGACGGCAATCGTCGCTGGGCACGCGAAGCGGGCTTCGAGGACGTCAGCCACGGCCACCGCGTGGGGGCCCAGCGCATCGCCGAAATGGTCGGCTGGTGCTCCGAACTCGGCATCGGCGCGGTGACGATCTACCTGCTGTCCACCGAGAACCTGGCGCGCGAATCCGAAGAGCTCGACGCGCTCATGGAGATCGTCCCGGACATCGTCGACGAGATCGCCGACGCCGACGGCGACTGGCGCGTGCGGATCGTCGGCAGTCTCCAGCAGTTGCCGCCGGACGTGTCGGACCGGCTGCGCGCCGCGTCGTCGCGCACCGAGGGGCGTACCGGAATGAACGTCAACGTGGCCGTCGGCTACGGCGGACGCCAGGAGATCGTCGACGCCGTGCGCGCGCTGCTCGCCGAGAAGGCGGCCGAAGGCGCCGACCCCGCCGAACTGGTGGAGGCGGTGACCGTCGACGGTATCGACGCCAACCTCTACACCTCCGGCCAGCCGGACCCGGACCTGGTGATCCGCACCTCCGGCGAACAGCGCCTCTCGGGCTTCCTGCTCTGGCAGAGCGCGTACTCGGAGATCTGGTTCACCGACGCCTACTGGCCCGAGTTCCGGCGCGTCGACTTTCTGCGCGCCCTGCGCGACTACGCCGCCCGCAACCGGCGCTACGGCAAGTAGCGGTGGGCAAGAAGGCGTCCGGGTCCGCTCGCGGATCCACCCCCGCGATCGCCGCGCTCGAAGCGGCCGGCGTCGAGCATCACGTCCACCAGTACCAGCACGACAAGCGGTCCACCGACTACGGCGCCGAAGCCGTGACGGCGATGGGCCGGCTGGCCGGCGCGGCGCCCGGGCAGATCTTCAAGACGCTCGTCGTCGTGCTCGACGGCAAGGGGCTCGGCGTCGCCGTCGTGCCGGTGCCCCGGCAGTTGTCGCTGAAAGCCGCTGCGAAGGCGCTGGGCGCGTCGAAGGTCGTGATGGCCGACGCCGCGGCCGTTCAGCGCAGTTCCGGTTACGTGCTCGGCGGAGTGTCCCCGGTGGGGCAGCGGACCGCGCTGCCGACCGTCGTCGACGCCTCCGCGACGGAGTGGGAGACGATCTGCGTCAGCGCCGGGAAGCGGGGGCTGGAGATCGAGCTGGCGCCCGGTGATCTGGTGGTCGTGACGGGCGGGATCGTCGCGGACGTCGCCGCCGGCTGAATCGAGGTCGGGTCGCTTACAGCTCGTCGGGCGCGTCGTCGGCGCGGGCGGCCTTTCGCTTGGCGGCCCATCGGCCCGCGACGACGGCGATGGCGATGCCGCCGACGCCGCCGGCGATCGCGCCGGCCGATGTCGATCCGGCGTCTGGGGAGCACGCGACAATCACCGAGATGGCCATCGACAGTGCACACGCTCCGATGTATGCGCTGGTCACGGCGGTGTGCAGGAAGCCGGCGCCCGAGTAGGCCAGGGTGTTGGCGTCGACGCCGCGAGCGCGGGTGAATCGTTGCCATTCGAGCGCCGGGATCAGGAATGCCAGGAACAGTACGACGGTCACCCAGGCCGGGACGAACCAGGCGATCACCGCGCCGACGGTCCACAGCGTGAACTGGGTGAGGATGTAGACGTAGGCGTAGCCCTCGAGCATCACGGCGCGTTCGCGCTCGTCGCCCCAGGACTGCGACGACTCGGCCAGCAGCAGGTTCGGCAGGGTCTTGACCGGCATGTCAGTTCTCCTCGTCGGGAAGCGGGAACAGCTCCTCCACGGTGCTGTCAAGTGTTCTTTACGTCATCGGACTTCCGCGAGGGATGGGAAAGCTCGCTCAATCGGTGACGGGGCTCGGGGGGCGCTGCACACCCTGGGTCGCGACTCGCATCTCCGGGGCGAGAACCTCGGGAGTGGAGCGGATGAGTCGAATAGTGTTGTCAAATATGCTGTAGCGCAGCATATTTGGTCGATATCGTCATCGGGTGATCACCGCACGGGTGGTCCACTACGAAGGGGACGGCATGAGCCAGTTGGATCCGCAGACCGCACAGAAGACCAAACGCGATCTGGACGCTGCGAAGGGGGAAGTTCAGTTCGTCATGTCCACGATGAGGAACCAGGAGGGGGACGGCTACATCTGGGGAACGAACTCGGAGGCCTACAAGCGGCTCACCGAGGCTTGTGATGCGATCGATAGCGCGACGAGCGATCTGAACCTCAGCTAGACGATCTGCCTGTCGTAACCGGCGGAGCCGGTTCGGGTGGTTTACGTCCGCCCGGTCCGGCTCCCCGCGGATCAGAGCTTGCGGAGCCGGACCCGGTTGATCGCGTGATCGCGATCCTTGCGCAGCACCAGCGTCGCCCTCGGGCGGGTCGGCAGGATGTTCTCGGTGAGGTTCGGCAGGTTGATCGACGTCCAGATGTCGCGTGCGGCATTGGTGGCCTGCTCGTCGGTCAGCGACGCGTAGTGGTGGAAGTGGCTCTGCGGGTCGGAGAACGACGTGGTGCGCATCTTCAGGAATCGCGAGACGTACCACTTCTCGATGTCGGTGGTCTTCGCGTCGACGTAGATGGAGAAGTCGAACAGGTCCGAGATCATCAGCGTCGGACCGGTCTGCAGTACGTTCAGGCCCTCGACTATCAGGATGTCGGGCTGCTCGACGGTGTGTACCTCGCCGGGCACGATGTCGTAACTGACATGCGAATAGACCGGTGCTTGCACCGACGACGCGCCCGACTTCACTTCGGTGACGAACCGCAGCAGGGCGCGCCGGTCGTACGACTCCGGGAAACCCTTGCGGTGCATGATCCCGCGCCGCTTCATCTCGGCGCTCGGGAGCAGGAAGCCGTCGGTGGTGACCAGGTCGACCTTCGGATGCGACTCCCAGCGGGAGAGCAGTGTGGCGAGCACGCGGGCCGTCGTCGACTTGCCGACCGCGACGCTGCCGGCGATGCCGATCACGAACGGCACCTGTTTGTTGGTCTGGCGTTCGCCGAGGAACGTCGACGTCGCGGCGAACAGTCGCTGTCGGGCCGCTACCTGCAGGTGAATGAGACGGGAGAGCGGAAGGTAGACCTCGGCGACCTCGTTGAGGTCGATCTGTTCACCGAGTCCGACCAGGCTTTCCAATTCCGCCTCGGTCAGAACCAGGGGCATCGACTGGCGCAGATCTCGCCATTGCCGCCGGTCAAGTTCGAGGTAGAGCCCGGGGTCACGGTCGCTGGAGTGGCGCGCCATGCCCGGTAACGCTACAGGTCGGCCGGTAGCGTGATGCGCATGAGTCCAGCGGTGGAGAGCGTCGTCGTCGAGTACCTGCGGCTTGGTCTGGCGTTCGACCGGCTCGAAGAGGGGTTCGTCGACGCGTTCACCGGGGATCCGGCGCTGCGCGCCGAATCGCTGAACGGGCCGCCCGCGCGGCCGGAGGATCTCGCGGTGCGCGCCCGGGAGCTCCGCGAACGGCTGCCCGACGGTCTGCCCGAGGATCGCGCCGAGTTCGTCGGCTCGCACCTGCGGGCCCTGGAGTGCTCGGCGCGCAAGATGGCCGGCGAGCCGATCGGCTTCGTCGACGAGGTGAAGGCCTACTTCGACGTCGAGATCACCGACGGCGACGAAGAGCGCTACGCCCGGGCGCACGCGGCGATCGCCGTCGCCCTCGACGTGCCGGGCGCGACGGGCGAGCGGCTGCGGGAGGCCTATGCGGCTTATCGTCGTGCCGACGAGATCCCCGCGCACCTGGTGCAGCCGCTGGTCGCCGAGTTCAGCGGCATGCTCCGGGACCGGGTGCGCGCCGAATTCCCGCTGCCGGCGAGCGAGACCGTCGAGTTCGAGGTGGTCTCGGACAAGCCGTGGTCGGGCTTCAACTACTACCTGGGCGACTACCGCTCCAAGGTCGCGATCAACACCGACCTGCCGCAGCACATGTCCGCGCTGCCCGGGCTGATCGCGCACGAGGCCTATCCCGGTCACCACACCGAGCACTGCCGCAAAGAAGAGATCCTCGTCGGCTCCGGGCAGTTGGAGCAGACGATCTTCCTGGTCAACACGCCGCAGTGCCTGATGGCCGAGGGTCTGGCCGACCACGCGCTGGCCGCTGCCGACCCGGAGTGGCACGCACGCGCCGCCGAGATCTACGCCGACTTCGGCCTGCGATTCGAGCCGGAGCGGGCCGCCGCGGTGTCCAAGGCCGCCGCCGGTCTGCTGCACGTCCGGCAAGACGCTGCACTCGCCCTGCACGACCGCGGACGCAGCCAGGAAGACGTCGCGTCCTTCCTGCAGCGGTGGCTGCTGGCCCCGCCCTACCGCGCGCGGCAGATGCTGCGGTTTCTCACTTCGCCGCTGTGGCGGGCCTACATCTCCACCTACGTGGAGGGCTACGAGTTGCTGGAGGGCTGGCTCGACGTCGTACCCGCTGGCGAGACCCGGCTCACACGATTCGGGCGACTGCTCGACGAGCCGCTCACCCCGGCCGGTCTGCGCAGGGAAATGACTGCTTAGACTGTTCGGCATGAGCCTGTTCACCCAGTCCCTTGCCGACCTTGATCCCGACGTCGCCGCGGCGATGAACGGCGAGCTCTCGCGACAGCGGGACACCCTGGAGATGATCGCGTCGGAGAACTTCGTTCCCCGCGCGGTGCTGCAGGCGCAGGGCAGCGTGCTCACCAACAAGTACGCCGAGGGCTACCCGGGCCGCCGCTACTACGGCGGCT
>JASGFV010000145.1:0-9542 GCA_047605365.1 Gordonia sp. (in: high G+C Gram-positive bacteria) | reverse complement strand
CAGGTCGACGCCGAACGCCAGCCCGGACCGCGCGGCGTGATCGTGCAGCGCGGCGAGCGTGACCCCCGCTCCGGCGCCGACGGTGCGGCCTGCGACGTCGACCGGGTCGAGCCCGGTCAGCCGCGTCGTCGACAGCACGATCGCGGGCCGTGCGTCGTCGTCCGGCGGCACCGATCCGCCGACCAGTCCGGTGTTGCCGCCCTGCGGGCAGATCGCGACGCCGGCGGCGGCGCAGCGTCGTACGACGCCGGCGACCTCATCGGTGCTCCCGGGGCGCACCACGGCCAGCGCGCGTCCGGTCCAGCGACCGGTCCAGTCGGTCAGAAAACTCGCCGCCACCGACGGATCGGTCACGACATGCGACGGTCCGACGACGGCGGCGAGTGAATCGAGCAGGCCTGCCACCCGCGGCTACACCCGGGAGCGGCCGGTCACCAGACTGACCAGCCAGATCAGGATGCAGGCGCCCAGCAGACACGTGAAGAAACTGAAGATCAGGCCTCCGCCGGCCACGTCGACCCCCACCAGGTTGAGCAGGAATCCGCCGAGCAGACCGCCGATGATGCCGACGACGATGTTCAGCACGATCCCCATGGAGGCGTCGGTCTTCATGATCTTCGAGGCGATCCAGCCGGCGAGACCGCCGATGATGATCCATCCGAGAATTCCCAAACCAAGCATGCTTCCTCCAGTGCAGCGAAAACGGCATACACGACATCGGCGACGTCGCACAGACAACGCTACAGGCGTACCCGCTACTTGCTTGAGGCAAACGCTTTCACGACGACGAACGCTCCGATGACGACCAGTGCGGCCAGTGCCAGCCACAGGACGGCCTTGACGATGGTGCCCAGCAGCGAGATCGCGATGAGGGCCAGGACGATGATCGCGAGGATCTTCCAGAACGACATCCCGCCGGTGCGGGTGGATGATGTTTCAGTACTCATGACTCCACGGTGCTCCCCCTGTGAGCCGGATGCCAGGGCCCGGCGACGATCTGAGGGGAAGATGGGGGATGTCCCCCAGACCAGGGCGTTCACCGCGGCAGGGAATACCCCGGCCCGGTCGTCGACTTGAACCACACATGGCTGATTCCACTGTCCCCAGCATCGAACTCAACAACGGCACGACGATCCCTCAGCTCGGCTTCGGCGTCTTCCAGATCGCCCCGGCCGACACCAAGGCCGCCGTGCTCGACGCCCTCGAAGTGGGCTACCGGCACATCGACACCGCCCAGATGTACGGCAACGAACGCGAAGTCGGCGAGGCGATCCGCGAGTCGGGAATCCCGCGCGACGACATCTTCGTGACCACCAAGCTGAACAACAACGCGCACGAGCCGCAGGCCGCACGGGACGCGACGTCGCGTTCGGTGGACGCGATCGGCGTCGGACCGATCGACCTGTACCTGATTCACTGGCCGATGCCGGGCGTCGGCGACTTCGTCGAGACGTGGAAGGTGCTCGAGCAGATCTACGCCGAGGGCCAGTCGCGCGCGATCGGCGTCTCCAACTTCCAGGCCGCGCACCTCGACCGGCTGATCGCCGAGACCGACGTGGTGCCCGCGGTGAACCAGATCGAGGTGCACCCCTACCTGGCGCAGAACGATCTGCGCGCGGTCGACGCCGAGCACGGCATCGTGACCGAGGCGTGGTCGCCGATCGCGCAGGGCGACGTCCTCGACGATCCCGCGCTCCTCGCGATCGCCGCCGAGACCGGCCGCACCGCAGCCCAGGTGACGTTGCGCTGGCACATCCAGCGCGGCGACGTGGTGTTCCCGAAGTCGACGACGCACTCGCGCGTCGTGGAGAACTTCGAGCTCTTCGACTTCACCCTGTCCGACGACCAGATGTCCCGGATCGACGGCCTCGACGCCGGCCGTCGCCGCGGCCCGAACCCGGACGACTTCAACTGGATCCCGTGAGCGGTCAGGGCCTCTGACCTACGCAGTAGCCTGACGCGCATGGAGTTCTCCCGCCGCGCGCAAGCCGTCTCACCGTTCTATGCGATGGAGTACGGGCGGCGCGCCGCCGAACTGGAGGCGGCCGGGACTCCGGTGGCGAAACTGAACTTGGGCGAGCCGGACTTCGGCGCTCCGCCTGCCTTCCTCGACGAGATCCGGCGGATCGCCGACGGCCGGCCGTTGCCCTACACCGGGGCGCTGGGCCTGCCTGCCCTGCGGGAGGCCGTCGCGAAGTTCTCCGGCGAACGGTTCGGGGCGCCCGTCGCGGCGGAACGCGTCGTCGTCACTACGGGCGCGTCGGCCGCCCTGCTGCTGGCGTGCGCGGCGCTGATCGACCCGGGTGACGAGGTGCTGGTCGCCGACCCGTCGTATCCGTGCAACCGGCGGTTCGCCGAGAGCTTCGGGGCGACGGTCCGCCTGCTGCCCACCACGCCGGCCGATCGCTTCGCGCTCACCGCCGACCAGGTAGGCCAGGCGTGGCGGCCGCAGACCCGCGGGGTGATGGTGGCCTCGCCGTCGAACCCCACCGGGACGTCCCTGGACTTCGACGAACTGCAGCGCCTGTGCCGGACCGTCGCCGACCGCGGCGGCTGGCGGATCGTCGACGAGATCTACCTCGGCCTCGCCGACGCCGACCACTCCGGACGGCGCAGCATCGCCGCCGTCGATCCCGGCGCGATCGTCGTCAACAGCTTCTCCAAGTATTTCGGCATGACCGGCTGGCGGCTCGGCTGGGCGATCGTGCCCGAGGAGATGGTTCCGGTGGCCGAGCGACTCGCTCAGAACTACTACATCTGTCCGCCGACGCCCGCGCAGCTGGCCGCGCTCACCTGCTTCGAGCCGGAGACGCTGGCCGTCGCCGAGGAGCGTCGCGCCGAACTTCGACGACGACGCGCCCTGGTCCTCGACGGCCTCGCACGCCTGGGCCTGAAGGTGCCCGTCGCGCCCGACGGCGCCTTCTACGTGTACGTCGACGTCTCCGGCACCGGCATGACGGCCACCGAGTTCTGCGATCGCGCGCTCGACGAGGCGCACGTCGCGCTCACTCCGGGCAAGGACTTCGGCGACATCGGAGCCGAGCAGTACGTGCGGCTCTCGTACGCGGCTTCGGAGGCCGACCTCGTCGCGGGAATGGAGCGTCTCGCGGCGTTGCTGGGCTGATCTCGATGTCCACATCGCCGGTTGAGCGCGCTTGCGGGTCGAAACCTGCCCTGAACAGTAGGTTTCGACCCGCTCCGCTCACTCAACCAGCGAAATGAGAGCTCAGCCGGCGAGAGCCTCGACGAGCCGATCCACGAACGCCGCCTGCGCGACGTTGAGCTTGGCTCGAGCCGCCACCGGCGTGAACCAGCCCGCGCGGTCGACTTCGGGGAAGCTCGCGGTCTTTCCCGAACGCGGCGGCCAGGGCATCTCGAAGGTGTTGCTGACCAGCGACGCCGTGTCGAACTCGCCCTCCAGTGCGTACGCGGCGACGTATTTGCCGCTGCGCAGCCGGACCCGGCCGAGGTCGATCGGCTCGCCGTCGGGAGCGACCGCCCCGGTCTCCTCGGCGAATTCGCGGCGCGCGGCGTCGAGCAGCGCCTCGTCCGCGTCGACGAGCCCCTTGGGAATGGACCACGCGCCGTCGTCCTTGCGCGCCCACAGCGGCCCGCCGGGATGCGCCAGCAGCACCTCCAGGCCGTCGCCGGCATGGCGGTACAGCAGGATTCCGGCGGACAGTTGCGGCATGACGACCAGCCTATCGCCGCTGGCCGAGAACATCGGCCGGAGACGATACGGTGGAGACATGGAGGTCCTGACCAGCCGTGTTCTGCTGTGCTCCCCCGACCCCGCGGCGCTCACCGCGTTCTATCGCGACACCCTCGGGCTGGCTGTCGCACGCGAGTATCCGGGCGGCACCGTCTTCCACGCCGGAACGGGGCTGATCGAAGTCCCCGCGCACCTCGCCGCTCCCGGGGCCTACGCGCCCGCCCCGCACGACATCCTGTGGCTGCAGGTGCGCGACGTGGCCGCCGCCCACCGCGAACTGACCGGCGCGGGCGTCGACGTGGCCGCCGAGCCGGAGACCAAGCCGTGGGGCCTGATCGAGATGACCGTGCTGGATCCGGACGGGCGACGGCTGATCGTCGTGCAGATCCCTGCCGACCATCCGCTGCGCCGCGACGTGCGCCCGGCCCCCGCCCACGACTGACGTGAAAGACTAGACAGCCATGAGCAACTGGCCCGCGCCCACCGTCGGCTCCCCCGTGCAGGCGACCGTCGATCTGCCCGGTTCCAAATCGATCACCAACCGCGCGCTGGTGCTCGCCGCACTGGCCGACGGGCCGTCGCACATCACCGGCACCCTGCGCAGCCGTGACACCGACCTGATGCTCGCCGGACTGGCCGCGCTCGGCGTCGGCGTCCGGTTCGACGACGACGATCCCGCCACCGTCGACATCACGCCCGCCCCGATGCACGGGGCGTCGATCGACTGCGGGCTGGCCGGCACGGTCATGCGCTTCCTGCCGGCCGCCGCCTCGCTGGCCACTGGCGACGTCGCGTTCGACGGCGACGAGCAGGCCCGCAGCCGCCCGATGAACACCGTGCTCGACGCCCTGCGCACCCTCGGCGTCGCGATCGACGGCGACACCCTGCCGTTCACCGTGCACGGGTCCGGTGAGGTGCCCGGCGGCGCGGTGACCGTCGACGCGTCGGCGTCGTCGCAGTTCGTCTCTGCCCTGCTCCTGTCGGCGGCGCGCTTCCGTCGCGGCGCGGCCATCGCCCACGACGGCCCGCCGGTGCCCTCGATGCCGCACATCGAGATGACCCTCGACATGCTCGCCACCGCCGGAGTGACGGTGGAAGTCGAGCGCGACGAGGCCGGGCGGCCGGCCTTCTGGTCGGTGAAGCCCGGCCCGATCGCCGCGGTCGACTGGGCGATCGAACCCGACCTCTCCAATGCCGCCGCGTTCCTCGCCGCGGCCGCGGCCACCGGCGGCAGCGTGAGCGTGCCGCGCTGGCCGTCGCACACCACGCAGCCCGGCGCGGAGATCGGTGCGATCCTGGCCGGCATGGGCTGCGAGACCGCCCGTTCCGACGACGGACTGCTGACCGTCACCGGCCCGCAGCGCCTGTCGGCGATCGACGTCGACATGCGCGCCGTCGGCGAACTGACCCCGACGGTGGCCGCCCTGTGCGCGCTGGCCGACGGAACGTCGACCCTGCGGGGCATCGCTCACCTGCGCGGACACGAAACCGACCGGCTCGCCGCGCTCACCGCGGAGATCACCGCGCTGGGCGGCGACTGCCGGGAGACCGACGACGGCCTGGTGATCACCGGCGGCCCGCTGCACGGCGGCCTGTGGCACACCTACGCCGACCACCGGATGGCGACCGCCGGCGCCCTGATCGGCCTGGTCACGCCCGACGTGGTGGTGGAGAACGTGGAGACCACGGCCAAGACGCTGCCCGATTTCGCGGGGATGTGGGAGTCGATGACCACCGTGGGGCAGGCCGCTCGGTGAGCCGCTCGGCCCGTTCCTACGACGAGTCCGACGTCCGGATCCGTCCTGGAAAGGGCAGCCGCCCGCGCACCAAGACCCGCCCCACGCACGACGACGCAGCGTCGGCCATGGTCGTCTCGGTGGACCGCGGCCGGTGGGGCTGCGTGATCGACGGCGACCCGGACCGACGAGTGGTGACCATGCGCGCACGCGAGCTGGGGCGCACGCCCATCGTCGTCGGCGACCAGGTCGGCGTGGTGGGCGATCTCTCCGGCAAGCCCGACACCCTGGCGCGCATCGTCCGCGTCGACGAACGACGCACCGTGCTGCGGCGCACCGCCGACGACACCGACCCGTACGAGCGCATCGTCGTGGCCAACGCCGACCAGCTGCTGATCGTCACCGCGCTGGCCGATCCCCCGCCGCGCTCGGGCTTCGTCGAGCGCGCGCTGGCGGCCGCCTACGCCGGCGGACTCTCGCCGATCCTGTGCCTGACCAAGTCCGACCTGGCCGCCCCCGAGGAGTTCGCCGCCCTCTTCGAGGGCCTCGATCTGCCCGTTGTACTGGCCGGCCGCGTCGACGATCTGACCGACGTGCACGCCATCCTGCGAGGCAAGCTGACCGCGCTCATCGGCCACTCGGGAGTGGGCAAGTCGACGCTGGTCAACCGCCTGGTGCCGGACGCCGACCGCGCCACCGGCGTGGTCTCCGGCGTCGGCAAGGGACGACACACGTCGACGCAGTCGGTCGCCCTCCCCCTGCCGGAGGCTTCAACAAGCTCAGCCGGCGGAGACAGCTCAGCCACCGGCATCCCGCTCCCCGAGCGTGTCGAAGGGTCGGGCGGGACCGCCCGCACGTGGGTCGTCGACACCCCGGGCATCCGTTCGTTCGGACTTGCGCACGTGACCGCCGACGAGATCGTCGGCGCCTTCGAGGACCTGCGCGACGCCGCCGACGAGTGCCCGCGCGGCTGCACCCATCTGGGTCCGCCCGCCGACCCCGAGTGCGTCTTCGACCAGCTCGAAGGCACGTCGCATCGTCGTGCGATGGCCGTGCGCGCCCTGCTCACCGCGGTCACCGAGTCGGCTCCCGCGGACGCCGCACCCGAGCAGGCCGCACCCGACCAGCACTAGCTCCCCCCCCGGGGCCGGCGTCGCGCGCAGCCCCGCGAGCAGCGCGTCGACTGCCGCCTCGCTGTAGGGACTCAGCGACGACCTGCGCGACGCAGCTGGCGTCGTCGTTCTTTGAGCTGCCGCAATGCGGTGCGCAGCCCTTTGGCCCGCGGCACCATGCCGTCGAAACGTCGCTCGGACGCGGTCTCCGGCGCATCGTCGCTGGTGGCACGCAGCCACGAATCGGGAAGCGCCAGCTTGTTGATGGTCCGCAAGGTGCGCAGGTACTGCATCAGCAGCGAATCGGTGTTGTACGGCAGGTCGTATTTCTCGCACAGCTCGCGGATGCTGACCGAGATCTCAGCATACCGATTGCTCGGCAGGTCCGGGTACAGGTGATGCTCGATCTGGTAGCAGAGGTTGCCGCTCATGAACGCCATCGCCGGGCCGGCGTTGAAGTTCGCGGTGCCCAGCATCTGACGCAGGTACCACTGGCCCGGAGTCTCGTCGTCGAGCGTTTCGATGGTGAACTTCTCCGCCCCGTCCGGGAAGTGACCGCAGAAGATCACCACGTACGCCCACAGGTTGCGAATCAGGTTCGCGGTGAAGTTCGCGGTCATCGTGTGCCGGAAGTTCGGCCCGGTCAGCGCCGGGAACAGCACGTAGTCCTTGCCCACCTGGCGCAGGATCTTACGACCGAACTTCTTCAGTTCGGGGATGCCCTCGGCCCGCGGCTTCTTGCCCGAGATCACTTCGCCGAGTGCCAGATCGTGCAGGCCGATGCCCCACTCGAAGGTCAGCGCCAGCACGATGTTCGACACCGGCTGCATCAGCCGCTTCGGTTGCCAGGGCTCGTCGCGGGTCACTCGCATCACCTTGTAGCCCACGTCGTCGTCCATGCCGATGACGTTGGTGTACTTGTGATGGATGTAGTTGTGCGAGTGCTTCCAGTGCGGCGACGCGCACACCATGTCCCACTCCCAGGTGGCCGAATGCACCTCGGGATCGTTCATCCAGTCCCACTGCCCGTGCATCACGTTGTGCCCGAGTTCCATGTTCTCGATGATCTTGGCCAGCGCCAGTGCGGCCGTACCGGCCAGCCACAGCGAACGACGATGACTTCCGAACAGCGCCAGTCGGCCGAGCACCTCGAGGCTGCGCTGCGCGTAGATCGTCTTCCGCAGATAGCGGACGTCGTCTTCACCGAGTTCGGCTTCCACCCGGCGACGCAGGGCGTCGAGCTCTGCACCGAGCGCGGCGACGTCCGTCTCGCTCAGGTGCGCATACTCATTGATGTCTGAAATCGCCATTGTCGTCCATTATGCAACCGACACGGCCGGTCGTCACTGTCGAGGTCACGAGGTCCTGCGAAATCCGCTCCACACCGGTCGCAACCGATGTGGAGCGGGTCTCGCCGGGGTGTGCGCTCACGAACCGAACGCCCCCTGGGTGGCATTGCTGAACTGCGTCTTGATGTCGTTCATCGGGCTACGCGGAGAGTAGACCCACACGGAGTTGCTCTTCTGCCCGCCACAGGACACCGCGACCCGATGGGCGCCGGAGTACATCCCGCCGGTCGAGTTCCCCTTGGCGACGACGCTGCCCATCGGCACCCCGTCCAGGACGAAGTCGCACGCCGCAGCAGGTTCCCCGTCCCAGGTGAAGGTCCATTCGGTCGCGCCCGCCGGCGCGACGCTGATGGTGGGCGGCGTCGTCGCTTCCGCGGGGCCCGCCGCGAACGCGCCGGCTCCCACCAGCGCGGCGCCGGCAACTGCCGCTCCGAAACGAGTCAGTGTCGAAGTCCTCATGATGATCCCCTTTGTTCGTTCCCGCGGACGCCGGGTGACGCCTGCGTGAGACGAACGCTATGACCGAACAGCCCGGCCGGATTCGAGTTGCGGGCTAGTCGAATACGGCCGGGTGTGGATAAGGAGAAATAAGCAGCGCGGTCGTCGCGGAGCGGGGCCTCCGGCAGCGTGAGCACGCCGCGTCGCCGGTCCCGCCGGCGACGGATCGCCGACTTCAGGCCGCGTCGCCGCCCGCTGCGATGGTCGATGGTCGATGTCAGATGCTGCTCCGGGTCGGTTTTGAACCGCAGTTCCGAAGCGGTCTCGGGCGCGTCGTCGGACGTCGCCTTGAGGTACTTGTCCGGCAGCGACAGCTTGGCGATGGTGCGCCACGCCTTCAGGTACTGCACCGGCAGCGAGCCGGTGGTGTACGGCAGGTCGTACTCCGCGGCGATCGCCTGCACGCGCACCGAGATCTCCGGCAGCCGGTTGCTCGGCAGGTCCGGGAACAGATGATGCTCGATCTGGTACGACAGGTTGCCGCTCATGAAGCCGAGCACCGGGCCGCTGCGGAAGTTGGCGCTGCCGAGCATCTGGCGCAGGTACCACTGGCCGCGCGACTCGCCCTCGAGATCCTGCTTGCGAAACTTCTCCGCACCGTCCGGGAAGTGGCCGCAGAAGATCACGGCGTTGGTCCAGACGTTGCGGATCACGTTGCCCATCAGGTTCGCGGTGAGCGCCTTTCCGAAGCCGCTGCGCGAGCGCGTGGCGGCCCCCACCAGCGCCGGGTACACCACGTAATCCTTAGCGATCTGCTTGCCGACCTTGGCGCCGACGTCGCGCAGGTCGCGACGGAGCTGCTCCTGCTCCTCTTCGGTCTTGCGCTTGCGGCCGAGTTCCAGGTGCTGCGCGGCGACGCCGTACTCGAAGCCCAGGCACAGCAGCGTGTTGAAGAAGAGATTGCCCAGGTAGAACGGGCGCCAGCGCTGATCGCGAGTGACGCGCAGCAGGCCGTAGCCCACATCGTCGTCCATGCCCAGCACGTTGGTGTACTTGTGATGGATGTAGTTGTGGGTGTGCTTCCAGTGCGCACTGGGACCGGTGTTGTCCCACTCCCACGACGTCGAGTGGACTTCCGGGTCGTTCATCCAGTCCCACTGCCCGTGCATCACGTTGTGCCCGAGCTCCATGTTCT
>JASGFV010000144.1:0-9690 GCA_047605365.1 Gordonia sp. (in: high G+C Gram-positive bacteria) | reverse complement strand
CCCCGCTGACCAGCAGTGCGACGGCCAGAATCAGCGCCGAGAGCGGCGACACCACGGCCATGATGAGCACGGCGGCGACGGACGTGACCAGCCCGACGCCCATCGGGATCAGACCCCGGATGAGTGCGTTGCCGATCTCGTCGACGTCGTCGGCTGTGCGCGACAGCAACTCGGACTGCCGCAGCCCCACCGAATAGCCGGGCCGGCCGCCGGCCAGCGCCCGGTAGACGCGCTCGCGGGCGGTCGCCATCGCGCCGAGCGCGAGGCTGTGCGTGGCCAGACGTTCGAGGTAGCGGAACACCGCGCGCGAGATGCCCAGTGCGCGCACCGCCGTCACCGCGACCGACACGTACAGCACCGGCGGCATCTGCCAGGCGCGGGTGATCAGCCAGGCCGACAGCGCGGCCAGCCCCAGAGCCGCCAGCGCCCCGGCCACGCCGAAGCCCAGCGACACCAGCACCGGCCGGACGCCCAGCCCGACGAACTTCAGTGCGCGCAGCAGCGGGTCGCGGCCGCGCGGCGGCACCCGCAGAGTCTCAGTCGACATGAACGTCACCCGCCGATGCTCCGACTGCGGGGAGTTCCAGCACCACGTCGCCGGCGTCGAGCGCCGCGCCGTGATGCGCCACCATGACCACCGTCGCCCCCTCCCGCGCCCGCCGGCGCACTTCGGCCAGCACCCGGAGTTCGGACTCGGAGTCCAGGTGCGCGGTCGGCTCGTCGAGCAGTACCAGCGACGCCGGCGCCGCCAGCGTCCTGGTGAGCGCCAGACGCTGCCGCTGTCCGGCCGAAAGCCCTGCTCCCCCCGCGCCCAGAACCGTATCGGCCCCCTCTGACAATTCCGCGAGCACGACGTCGAACCCGGTGGCCCGCGTGGCGTCGTCGAGCCGTCCCGGATCGAGCGCGCCGAACAACGCCAGATTGTCAGCGACGGTGCCCGGCGCCACCACCGGCTGCTGCGGCAGCCACGCCGTCGTCGATCGGTACGACGCCAGGTCCAGTTCTGTCAGCGCAGTACCGTCGACGAGGACCCGCCCCTCATCGGGGGCCAGCAGGCCGAGCAGCACCGACAGCACCGTCGACTTGCCGCAGCCGTTGGGCCCGGTCAGCACCGTGACCTGCCCCGACGCGAATTCTGCCGAGAGCCCGCGCGGGGCCCAGCCGTCGCGGCCTTCGACCCCGACGCTCTGCAGCGACACCTCGCGCACGCGCGAGACCTCGCGGCCGCCGGGCTGCGCGTCGGCCTTGCCGGAGTCGGGCCCGTCGATGAACGCGAGCACCTCGTCGGCCGCCGCCATGCCGTCCTGCGCGTTGTGGAACTGCGCACCGATCTGCCGCAACGGGAGGTAGGCCTCGGGCGCCAGGATCAGTGCGAGCACACCCGCGTACAGCGGCATCTCGCCGAAGACCAGCCGCAGACCGATGCTGACGGCCACCACGGCGACGCTCAGCGTCGCGATCATCTCCAGCACCGCGCCGGACAGGAAGGCGATGCGCAGGGCCGCCATCGAACTGCGCTTGAGATTCTGGCCGAGCTTCGCCACGCGGGCTGCGGGCGACTGCGCCCGGCCGAGCGCACGCAGCGTCGGCAGACCCGTCATCAGGTCCAGCAGCTGCGCGGTCAGCGCGCTCATCGACTCGAGCTTGCGCTCCACCCGGTCCTGCGTCATCAGCCCGATCAGCACCATGAACAGCGGGATCAGCGGGATGGTGACCAGCACGATCACCGCCGACGTCAGGTCGGCCCAGGCGATCACGGCGACCACGACGGGTGTGATGATCGCGGTCCCCAGCAGCGCGGGCAGGTAGCCGGCGAAGTAGTCCGACAGGCTGTCCAGGCCGCGCAGGGCGACGGTCAGCGCGCGCTCACGGACGGTCAGCAGTTCCCGCGGCGACGTGCGCGCCGGATCGGTCAGGACGTCGACGGCGGCCCCGCGCAGCTCGCGGATCGACCCGAACGCGGCCCGGTGCGCGTAGCGATCGGACAGATAGCTCATCACCGCGCGGACGCCGAACGCCGCGGCGATCACCCACAGGTGCGTCGACTGCGCCGAGAACGACCGGGCGTCCGGCTCGGTGATCAGCTCCGACAGCAGGCCCGCCAGCGCGACGGCGCCGACGATCACCGCGACCACGGTCAATGCCGCGAAGACGGCGGTGATCAGGACGTATCGTCGTGCGGACGGCGAATACCGCAGCAGTCGAGGGTCCAGCGGGCGGCGTCGCCCACGACTCTTCGTCGCGGCCTCGCCCGCCTGTCCCGCCGAATCCGCCGTCCCCGCAGAACCGTCCGTCACGCCGTGAACACTAGTCGGCCGAAGCGTTCTCGAGTGGCTTCAGGCCCGCCGGGGTCTCCGGCACGTCGTGCAGCGACAGACGCTTGCGGAACACCCAGTAGCTCCAGGCCTGGTAGCCGATCACGATCGGCGTCATGACCACCGCGGCCCACGTCATGATGACCAGCGTGTAGTGGCTCGACGACGAGTTCTCGATGGTGAGCGACGCCGCCTTGACCGTCGACGACGGCATCACGTACGGGTACAGGCTGCAGAACAGCAGGGCGACGGTGCCCGCGATCGCCACGCAGTTCGCCGCGAAGGCGATTCCCTCGCGACGCATCTGCGTGGCCGCCACCAGCGCCACCGCGGCCGCCGCGGCGACCGCGACCAGCGCCCAGGTCCACGGCTTGCCGTACGCCAGCTGCGTCCAGATCAGGAAGACCGCGGCCACCACGGCCGCCGCGATCGCCAGCCGGGCGGCCAGGCGCGCGGCATCGTCGCGCATCTGTCCGGCCGTCTTCAGCGCGATGAACACGGCGCCGTGCGTCAGGAAGACCAGCAGGGTGGTCAGGCCGCCGAGCAGCGCGTAAGGGTTGAGCAGGTTGAAGAAGCCGCCGGTGTAGACGTGGTCGTGTCCGCGCATCTCGATCGGCACGCCGCGCACGATGTTGGCGAACGCCACGCCCCACAGGATCGCCGGGATCCACGAGCCGAGGCCGATCCCGACGTCGCACCACATGCGCCACTTGCGGTCGTTGATCTTGCCGCGCCACTCGATCGCGCAGACACGCACGATCAGCGACAGCAGGATCAGGAACAACGGCAGGTAGAAGCCCGAGAACAGCGTCGCGTACCAGGCGCCGAAGGCCGCGAACATCGCGCCGCCGGCGGTCAGCAGCCACACCTCGTTGCCGTCCCACAGCGGGCCGATGGTGTTGAGGATCAGACGGCGACGACGATCGCCGTTCTCGGCGAGCGCCTCCTTGGTGGGCTCGACGCCCTCGGGCAGATCGTCGGGCCGGGCGCGACCCAGGATCGGCGTCAGCATGCCGACACCGAAGTCGAAGCCCTCCAGCACGAAGTAGCCGACGAACAGGACTGCGATGAGAGCGAACCAGAAGGTTTCCAGACTCATGACGACGGACTCCTCAGTAGGCGAACGAGAGTTTGTCGCTCTCGTCCTGGTCGTGGTCGTGGGCGATCTCGGCCGCGTCCTTCGGCAACGGACCCTCCAGGACGTAGCGGCGTTCCAGCAAGAACCAGACGACGCCCAGCGCCCCGTACAGCAGCGTGAAGACGATCAGCGAGGTCAGCACCATGCCTGACGAGTTGAACGAGACACCGTCCTGCACCAGCATGTGGACCTTGTACGGGTCGGCCTCGCTCGGATCGGCCCAGTTGGGCGCCACGACCCACGGCTGACGGCCCATCTCGGTGAAGATCCAGCCCGACGCGTTGGCCAGGAACGGCGTCGGCAGCATCCAGAGGGCGACCGTGCCGAACTTCTTGGGCACCTCGATCCCGCCGCCGGGACGCTTCTTGCGCAGCAGCCACAGGCCGCCGAGTGCGACGACCACCGAGCCGAGCGCCCAGGTGATCATGGCGCGGAAGCTCCAGTAGGTGACGAAGAGGTTCGGTGCGAAGTTCTGGCCGGCCATGTCGACGCCGTGCGACGCGAAGGCCTCCTCGTACTGCTTCTGCAGTTCCTCGACGCCCTGGACCTTGCTGTCGAAGCGGTGATCGGCCAGGAACGACAGCATGTTGGGGATGACGATGACGTGGTCGATGTGGTCGCAGTTGTTCTGCGTGCCGATGCTCAGGGCCGAGAAGCCGGCGCCGGTCTCGGTCTTGCACAGCGACTCGGCCGCGGCCATCTTCATCGGCTGCTGCTTGAACATCAGCTGCGCCTGCATGTCCCCGGTGACGAACAGGCCGAGGCCCGACAGGATCGTGAACCACAGGGCGAACAGCGCGACGGGCCGCCAGAGCGTGCGGTTCTCCTCGCGAAGGTCCTCGGCGTCATAGCCCTCGACGCAGGGGGCCGGGGCCGGCGGCGCGTCGTCGATCGACGGCGCCTGCTCCAGCTGCTTGGCACGGAAGGTGTTGCGCGCCATCCACCACAGACAGACGACGGCGACGACGGTCGCGGCGGTCAGCCAGGCGCCCAGGATGACGTGCGGGAAGGCCACCAGCGTCGTGTTGTTGGTGATGACCTTCAAGAAGTTGTCCATCTCGGGGCGGCCGAGGTCGGAGTTCCACTTCACGCCCACCGGATGCTGCATGAACGAGTTGGCCGCGACGATGAAGTACGCCGATGCGGTGACGCCGATCGCCACCAGCCAGATGCAGGCCAGGTGGACGCGGCGCGGGAGCCGACCCCAGCCGAACAGCCACAGGCCCAGGAACGTCGACTCCAGAAAGAACGCGACCAGCGCCTCCATGGCCAGCGGTGCGCCGAAGACGTCGGAGACGAACCGGCTGTACTGGCTCCAGTTCATGCCGAACTGGAACTCCTGCACGATGCCGGTCGCCACGCCGAGCGCGAAGTTGATGACGAAGAGCTTGGCGAAGAACTTGGTGGCGCGCAGCCACTGCTCGTTGCCGGTGCGATGCCAGACGGTCTGCATCACCGCCACCATGGGCGCCAGACCGATGGTCAGCGGGACCAGGATGAAGTGATAGACGGTCGTGATCCCGAACTGCCACCGGGAGATGTCGACTACGTTCACGCGAGTCCACCCTTCGTTTACCGCGCGTCGTACTACTAGTCGTAGTAGCCGCTGTCGACAGTATGCCCGCGGAGCAATCGGGACAATTGGACTTTGGTCCCGCAGCACTCGCATGTGGCAGGTGTCACCAGCTGTTTCCATGATCGCCCGCGCTGACCGATTGTGCGGAGATTTCCCCCGATCAGCTGCCTTTCGCCGCCGCTCGACTCGGCGCCCCGAACCTGTCCGCGACGCCGATTCGCCGGCGCCGCAGCATTGTTCAGAGAGTGAACGCACGCAGCAAAGGTGACTGACGACACCGGCCACAAGTCCGCTGCCGCAGCCGGAGCGGGCAGGTCACAACGTCGCCGTCGCCTCGGCCCACCCGCCGGAGGGGCCTACTTCCCGGCCAGGGACTCGGTCACGAGGGCCGGAACGTCGACGGTCGACGACGACGCGAGCGCCTGCCCGTCGAGCGTGTGCACCCGCGCGGCCAGCGTCACCGACGAGAGCAACCACACACCGTCGGCGGCCCGCAGATCGTCGACGGTCAGCACGGCCTCACGCGCGCTGATTCCGCGTTGCGCGGCGACGTCGAACACCGCCGCCTGGGTGGTGCCCGGGAGGATCCCGTCGTCGCGCGGCGGCGTCAGCAGCCCGCCATCGACGGCGGCCACCACCGACGAGCGCGGCCCCTCCAAGACGGCGCCGTCGTCGGCCAGATAGATCGCGTCGTCGACGCCACGGCTCGCCGCATACCGCAACGCCGCGATGTTCGACGCGTAGCTCAGCACCTTCGCTCCGGCCAGCTGCCAGGGCGCGTCCGCCGCCGTTCCCGGGCGGTACCCGCGGGCCAGCGTGATCGCCGAGACCCCGGCCGCCCGAGCCCGGGCCACCCGCGCCCCGACTCCGTGGACACTGACGTAGGCGGTCGGCGCGCCCCCCGACTCGCGGCCGCGCGTGAACACCACGCGCAGCATCCCCTCGCCGTCGGACCGCGCAGCCCACTCGGCCTCCGCGACGCGGATCGCTCGGGACAGCGCCGCCGGATCGGGTTCGGGCAGGTCCAGGATCGACGCACTGTCGGCCAGGCGGGCCAGATGCCGCGCGACGCCCCGCGCACGCCCGTCGCGCACCAGCAGCGTTTCGAAGACGCCGTCGCCGCGCAGCACACCGAAATCGTCGGCGTACAGGGTCGGCGCGGCCGGATCGAGCAGTTCGCCGTCGCCCGAGACCAGGATCGTCGTCATGGATCATGAATACACCGTCTACGTAGACTCGAATCATGACCGGACACTCGCCGCTTCTGAACTCGGTCCCCGGGGCCGTCGCACCGCCCGACGGCGACCTCAGCCCGGGGGTGGCCTGGCACTACGGCGACCCGCTCGGCGAACAGCGCGCCGCAGTCCGCGGCGCGGCCGTCGTCGACCGCAGTGACCGCACGGTCATCGAGATCAGCGGCGACGAACGCCTGTCATGGCTGCACACCATCTCCAGCCAGCACCTGACCGGCCTGGCCGATCGTCGCAGCGCCGAGAACCTCTCGCTCGACGGCAACGGGCGCGTCGAAGACCACTTCGTCCTCACCGACCTGGACGGCATCACCTGGGTCGACACCGAACACTCCCGCGGTCCCGCGCTCACCGACTTCCTCACCAAGATGGTCTTCTGGGCCAAGGCCGCCCCGGTCGCGCGGCCGGACATGGTGGTGCTCACGCTGATCGGCCCCGACGTCCGCACCGGACGCATCGCCGAAGTCCTCGAGATCCCCGCCGCCGCCGACGTCTACACCGCGGGCGACCTCCCCGAACTCCACCACGAAGACGAACCGCTCGGCTTCTGGCGCATCATGCCGCCGACCGGCGAGACGCGCAGCACGCCCGTCGTCGACCTGGTGGTGCCTGAGAGCGAACTGACCCGCTGGTGGGGAATGGCCGTCGAGGCCGGGGCCCGCCCCGCCGGAACCTGGGCGCAGACCGCCCTGCGCGTCAGCGCCATGCGCCCCCGCCTCGGCATCGACACCGACGAGCGCACCATCCCGCACGAGGCCGACTGGATCGGCGGACCCGACGAGTTCGGCGCCGTGCACCTCGACAAGGGCTGCTACCGCGGCCAGGAGACCGTCGCCCGTGTGCACAACCTGGGCAAGCCGCCGCGCCGCCTGGTGCTGCTGCACCTGGACGGCAGCGCCGACTACCGCCCGGCCACCGGCGACCCGGTGTCGGCCGGCGGCCGCACCGTCGGACGCGTCGGCACCGTCGTCGACCACTACGACCTCGGCCCGATCGCCCTCGCGCTCGTCAAGCGAAACATCCCGGTCGACGCCGAGCTGACCGTCGGCGACGCGTCGTCGGCCGAAGAGTCCATGCGAGCCCGCATCGAACCCGACTTCTACACGTCCGACGACGCCGTGCCGCCCGGGCGCGCCGCGCAGCAACGACTGCGCTCCTAGCCGGGTCAGACCGTCGCCGACACTCCGGGCATCCGACAACTTCGCAGGTCAGAGTATGCGCCGCGCAGACTGACGGGCGAAGGGGCATAATCTGCCCGATCACGGTAGACTGTGCACCAGGAAAATAACTAACGAGTAGAACGGGGCCGCCACACCAGGGCCGCCCCGTCATTGTGCGAGGGGGTCCCAGATGGGCCGCGGCCGGGCAAAGGCAAAGCAGACGAAGGTTGCTCGTCAGCTCAAGTACTCCACTCCGAACACCGACCTGGACAGCCTCCAGCGCGAGTTGTCGGGAAGCGGCGGACAGTCGTTCCCGCCGTCGGTCAACGACAGTTGGACCGACGACGATCGCTGGAGTGAAGACGAGTGGCGGCGCGCCTGACGGCCGCCCGCCTTCTTTCTCTACCCGCACACTCCCCCAGTCCGTAGGCTTCAATGCCTCGGCTGAGCAGTTCGTGCTCTCTTGACGTTCGACGTGCCCATACGACGTTCGCGCCCCGGCGCGGCCGTCGTGCGGGTGCTTCGGCGGTTCTCCCTGCGCTGCGTTCTCGCAGACCGTCGCTCGACCAGCGAGAGCAGACGAGACCGCCGTCGCCCGGTGGACGACGGCGGTCTCGGAAGAGAGAAGGCGTCAGAAGCGCGCGTAATCGCCGATCAACTCGGCACGACCGTCAGCGCCGGCCTCGCCACGCTTGATGGAGCCGAGCACCCAGTTGTCGACGTGACGGGCGGTCAGGATCGCCTGTGCGCGGTCGGTGTCTTCCGGCGCGACGACGGCGACCATGCCGACGCCCATGTTGAACGTCCGCTCCATCTCCAGACGCTCGACGCGTCCGCGCTGAGCGATCAGGGTGAAGACGGGGGCCGGGGCCCACGAGCCGCGCTCCAGCTCGGCGTACAGGCCGGCCGGGAGCACGCGGCCCAGGTTGTCGGCCAGACCGCCGCCGGTGACGTGAGCAAAGGTGCGGACGTCGGTCTCGGCGGTCAGCGCCAGGCAGTCCTTGGCGTAGATGCGGGTCGGCTCCAGCAGCTCCTCGCCGAGGGTGCGGCCGAACTCTTCGACATGGCCTTGCAGATCCATGTGACCCCACTCGAGCAGCACCTTGCGGGCCAGCGAGTAGCCGTTGGAGTGCAGTCCCGACGAACCCATGGCGATCACCACGTCGCCCGGACGCACGCGGTCGGGGCCGAGAATGTCGTCGGCCTCGACGACGCCGACGCCAGTGGCGGAGATGTCGTAGTGGCCGTCCTCCATGAGGCCGGGGTGTTCGGCGGTCTCGCCGCCGAGCAGTGCGCAGCCGGCGTCGACGCAGCCGTCGGCAATACCGCGGACGATGTCGGCCACCAGCTCCGGCACGACCTTGCCGATCGCGATGTAGTCCTGCAGGAACAGCGGCTGCGCGCCGCAGACGACCAGATCGTCGACGACCATGGCGACCAGATCGCGGCCGACGGTGTGGTGGATGCCCATCGCCTGCGCGACGGCCAGCTTGGTGCCGACCCCGTCGCTCGACGCGGCGAGCACCGGCTCGCGGTAGTCGCCCTTGAGCGCGAACAGGCCGGCGAAGCCGCCGAGGCTGCCCATGACTTCCGGGCGCGACGCGCGCTTGGCGTGCGGGGCGAACAGTTCTACAGCGCGCTCACCTGCGTCGATGTCCACTCCGGCAGCTGCATAAGAAGCCCCCGATCCTGCTGCGTCGAGGTTTCCGGCGGAACCGTCGGTCATGGTGCTTGCACTCCTGAGCATTGCGAAATCGTCGTTGATGACATACCAACGCTACCTGAGAGCCGAACGGCCCCGACCAGCAGTATCAGGGACGCATCACGGCGCTGACATTGTCGTTCTCGACGACGAGCGGATCGATGATCGTGTCGGCGCGCGACGTCTTCAGCATGGTCTCGAGCACGGCCTTGCCCATGGAGGTCTCCTTGGGCAGTTCGATCGGGTATTTGCCGTCGAAGCACGCCGCGCACAGCGAGTCGGCGGCCTGCCCGGTCGCGGCGATCATCTCGTCGATGCCGATGTAACCGAGCGAGTCCGCGCCGATGGCCTGGCGCACACCCTCGACCATGCCCTCTTCGGACTCCATGCCGTTGGCGATGAGTTCGGCGGGCGACGCGAAGTCGATACCGTAGAAGCAGGGCCAGCGAACGGGCGACGACGCGATGCGCACGTGCACTTCGGCGGCGCCGGCTTCGCGGAGCATGCGGATCAGGGCGCGCTGGGTGTTGCCGCGGACGATCGAGTCGT
>JASGFV010000143.1:0-9740 GCA_047605365.1 Gordonia sp. (in: high G+C Gram-positive bacteria) | reverse complement strand
TCGTCGTTCACGGCTCGCCCGCTTGGGGGCGGCACCGGTCACCAACTCACCTACGCGACCGGACCGAAGCCGCCACTCGCGGAAAACGTAATACAATATTGGTGTGCGTCCGGTGATCACGTCGTCCGCCCTGCCCAGGGATCCCGATTCGGAATGGTCCGATGGCAGCCGAGCGTGAGCAGACCGCCGACGACTACGCGGCGCTGGCCGCGTCCATCGAAGAAGCTGACTACACGGTGAGAAGCCCAGCCACGGTGCATCGTGGCCGTCCCCGCAAAGGCCGGAACCGCACCCCTTCGCGAATCACCTCGGTGCGCATCTCCGAAGCGACCCTCGACGTGGTCGAGGAGTTGGCTTCCGCCGAGGGGCGGACCACCAGCGACCTGATCCGCGAAGCCGTGGAACAGTATCTGGCTCGACATCTGCCATCTTCCGGTGAAGGGCCACACCGAGATAACGCGGGCACCGAGGCCTTTCGAGGCTGAGCTTCCGACCAAACGCGGAGGCGAATCGACGCCCGAGGCTGTCGAACAGGATTCGCCCGTGCCCGTAGGCCGACGATCACCACCCCCGCTGCCGACCGTGTCGATCAGCCTCGGGTACACAGAAGGGTATGAATAGAGTGAGTGACGCGGGGAGTTCTTCCCGTGATCGGCGATGACTACCGGTCAGGCTCCAGCGACGATGTCGTTGACGATTGACGACCGAGCCGGCACCACCTGGAGGCTGGAACCAGGACAGAATTTCGCAGTCGGACGAGAGGGAGACCTCGCTTTCCCCGACAACCTGTATCTGCACGGCCGGCTGATCGAGTTTGCCTTCCATACCGGTTTCTGGTGGGTCTCCAACGTCGGTCGCTACCTACCGGTCAAGCTGATCGACCTTCGTACAGGAGGCCAGACAGTGCTACGTTCTGGATCGTCGGTCGTCATCGTGGCTGATCTTCTGGCGGTCTTCGAGGCGGGGCCGACCACATACGAGGTGGGAATTTCTTTGAGTGCACCGCTGCAGCCGCCGACAGTGCTGCCACGACCTCCTCGACGCGCGACGCTCGAGCGAGGAACACTCACGGAGGATCAGACACGACTGCTCGCTGCGATGGCCGAGCCGATGCTGAGGTGCCCCGGAACTGGATTCGATCACATGCCGACAATCCCAGCAGTCGCAAGGCGGCTGGATTGGCCGGTGACCAAGGCAAACCGACAATTGGACAGGCTTTGCGAGCGGCTCGCCGACCGCGGCGTATCGGGATTGGTCGGAGACGGTCGTGGCACTGCCCTGAATCGCCGTACACGGCTAGTAGAATACGCACTCGAAACGAAGCTGATCAGCATAGATTCGCTAATACTCCTCGACCGCTGATCCGCCCAGAGAGAGAAGAATTCCTTCGGCAAGGCGGCGGTGCAGATGGCCGCCGGCACGCAGCAAAGACGAATGCGATCCCAAGGAGCAAGAGTCCTTGGGATCACACACTTCAATGAAGGATATACCTAATCAGTAGGTCTCGATATCCCCATTCTTGATGTATTCGAAACGCTTCGGAGAGATTACCCACCCCTTCGACTTACTCTCAGTGACACACAGGACAGATGACCTTTTAAGCGCCTTACAGACCACCGGGCCGCTAGCAGAGTCCAGTGTGGCTCCGCGGCGCCTATCGATAGTCTCGACATTGCCAACGTCATCCGCCGTAAGTTCCTTGGTGCCGCCCGACCTGTTCCACCAGCAGAGATGCCCGCTCCGCCTGATGCCGATCACCACGCCCGGAGATTCGGCATCACCCTTCTTCTTACTGCACCCGAAATCGACTGATGTGTTTTCCGGCACGAACTTACCCTCGACAATAGTGCAACCCGTAGAGCTATCAGGCTCCGAGAAGCACAGCACTTTTCCGTCTTCAGTCTTGAACATCGACACGCTCTTCGCTCCAGACCCCATCTGAGATACGGCGTCAATTTCCTTCGTCCAGTCGATCGACGATGACGAGGATGAGCAGCCCGCCAGAGCGATTGACCCCGCCCCCAACAGTCCAGTTACGACGATTGTCCGTTTCATTGCCAACGCCTTCATTTCATTTTCCATCCCAGATAGAGATCCTTTTCGCTTTAGAAACACCAATGAGTGTCAGCTTTCGTCGCGAACGCTACTTCAGCAAGTCGCACCCGCGTATTGACCGGCCATGAGCTTGTCAACTTCCCCAAGTAGGAACACACGGAAATTTGCTTTGTTACAGGGACTGCTTGCCTGGACTTCTGCCCGTCAATCTCATGATCAGGATGATGGCGTAGGCGATCGCTATCACGCTGATCGTGTGAGCGAGTATCAGCATCGTTCCCGCCGTCATACTCGCTATTGCTGTTGATGCATCCGATTGTTCATCAATGCCACTGAACGATGTCACCCCGAAGATGAACACTCCGATGAGGATCACCGCGGCGGCGATCAACGCCGCAATTCGCTCGGCTTTCGGAACTCCAGGAGAAATCAAGGGAGAACCCTCCTGCGGCCGGGCCCGCGGGGCGGTTGAGACTGAGGGGAACTGCTGCGACACTTGAAACTGCTGAGCAGGTCCGGGTGGGTAGTGCTGCTGATACTGATCCATTTCTATCTCCTGTAGTAGGAAGAACTATCCTTGGACACAAACCCGGCGTTTCCGGTGGCGCTTTTAAATACGGTCCCGGGGGGCCCTCATGCGCAGCCCCCGCCCCGAGCAGGCCACTCCTTCACGGGATGTGCATCGTGCCGTTGGTTTGAATGCCAAATTTCGACCGCGATGCGAAGAAGCCGGACTCTCCACCTGATGTCAGACAGGTCACGCCGTTCACAGCTACTGTGCAGTTCAGATTGCCAACCGGCGAATCAAGAACCGCGACCTCCCCGTAATTCACGACAGGGGCATTGGGATCCCGGTACCCCTGCGAGGTGAACCAGCAAGCCTGCGTGTCCTTCGCGGCCAAGTATCCGATAGCCGTGACTCTTGAATTTCGGATTGAATCACAGGACATCGCGTTCGGAACGTTCAGCGCCTGCTCCCCCGTGGTAATCGCGCAATCGGCATGATCGACCGTGCCCTGGCAGTAGAGAGATCCCGACGGGGTAGTGAAATACTTCACCTTCTTCGTCGAAGGCGGGATCGCCCTGGTCCTACTGCTCGAATTCGGCGATTGAACAGACTCGGTCGCAGTAACCGTTTTAGTTACCACCGCGGTGCTGCCTGAAGGGCCCGAATACCCCACTTCTTCCACCCCCGACGAGCAGGCAGTTCCTAAAGCTACTACTCCCGCCAACAACGCGTGGTATGCAAGCTTCTTAGTTCCTTGATTAAGGCCTACGAATGCCAACGACACCCTCTCTGGACTAGGTTTCCACAAACTCGAGGCATACGTGCACACAGACCGCTTGCCCTCGACTTGTCGAATACTAGATCGCGATCGGAGCCGGCGGTACGGGGAGATCTCCCCTTCCGAGCCGACAGTCAGCTGTCGAGACTGTTCCTATGAGTGCGAGTGAGCCGATTGTGCGCACGGCGACCGCTACAAATCGACGACATCGAGAACCAGCCCAGCGCCGAGGCGGTTGACTCAGCACGATATGGTCACGGAGCAGTACCTGCTCACCTGAAGGACCACGAAATGCAGCTAGCGCCGGGATCGACCTTTGCCGGCTACACCGTGGTCCGAAGGCTCGGGGGCGGAGGTATGGGCGAGGTGTACCTGGTCCAGAACCCTGCGCTCGGACGTCACGAAGCACTGAAGGTGATCGATGCCGGGGCCGAAGCCTCCGTCGACTTCACCGAACGCTTCACACGCGAAGCTCAGATCGTCGGGTCACTGCACCACCCGAACATCATCACAGTGTTCGGCTACGGCACCCACGAGAATGTCCCCTGGTTCACCATGGTCCACCTCGAAGGCCACGATCTCACTTCGGCGCATCTGGTCGACAGCGACGTCGTCACCATCGCCAACCAGACCGCGTCCGCACTTGACTACGCCCACAAGCGCGGCGTGATCCACCGCGATGTCAAACCTGCGAACATCTTCCTCACCTACGGCGACGATGGTGAATTGATCGTCACGGTCCTCGATTTCGGCATCGCAAGGCTCTCAGGCGCTGTCAGCCTTACCGGAACCAATACGCACATCGGCACACTCGAGTACAGCGCTCCCGAACTGGTCGACAGCACCGATGCCACGCCAGCTGCTGACCAGTACTCGTTGGCCTGCACACTCTACGAACTCCTCACCGGAAATCTGCCGTTCACCGCAGGCAGCATCGCTGCCCTCGTCAAAGCACAAGCTATGGCACCAGCCCCGCCGCTCAGCACTCATCGTCCAGACCTGATCGCCCTCGACCCCGTCTTTGCCCGCGCGCTGGCCAGGGACCCTGCAGACCGGTTTCCCACTTGCCGAGCGTTTGCCGCATCGTTGGCTGCCGCCCTAAGACCTGGTGAGTCGGGAGCTATAGGGCCGCAGGTAGGCATCTCACGGCGCATGACCGCAGCGCTGCGAAGCCACGCTCTGCCGTCACGATTTCATACGCTGCCTCCGATCAAATCCGAGCAGTCGTTCGGGCGGGAGCAGACGCAGCCCCGCCGTAAAGCAAGGTTCTACGTCGCCCTCGCATCCGTCGCTCTGTTGACGGCAGTCGCAGCGATCTACTGTGTTGCCAGGCCCGGGGTTGCCGGTATCTCCCGCTCCGCGACCGCTATCGCCGGTTCGTACCCAACGACCTGCGCAATCTCCAATTCCACACTCTGGTGCTGGGAAACGAGCGGTTTCGGCGAACTCAGCTACGGTACCGACATTCACGGGCTACACCCCGTGCGTATTGATCTCGCCGACGTTACCGCAGTTGCTACCGGGCGAGGTTCGACTTGCGCCATCTCGGGCGGTGCACCGTATTGCTGGGGTGCGAACGGGTACGACAACGACGGTTCGAGCATTCCGACACGAGTCCAAGGCCTCGCCAACGTCACTGCTATTGCCACCGACGGCACTTCATACTGTGCCGTCTACGCAGGCCTGCCCTTCTGCTGGGGTTCGAATCAGTTCGGACAAGTGGGCGACCACACCACCATTGACAGGCCGTCCCCAATCCGCATCAATCTCAAGAACGTCACATCCATCACAACGGCCGACCAGTCGACCTGTGCTGTCGCGGACGGGACGGCGTACTGCTGGGGTTCGAACGCATTTGGACAACTCGGTGACGGCACCACCACCGATCGGCACACGCCTACCCGGATCAATGGTCTTAAGAACGTCACCACCATTACGACGGGAGGATCCGCAACATGCGCTATCGCGGACAGGACGGCGTACTGCTGGGGTTCAAACGCACATGGAGAACTCGGTGACGGCACCTCCACCGATCGACACAAGCCCTCCCGCGTCAACGCGATTGAGAACGTGTCCTCCATCACTACTAGTGACAGCTCTACCTGCGCCGTCGCAGACCGCGCGGCCTATTGCTGGGGTTTGAAAGCGTCCAAACTACCCGGCGACGGCACCATCATCGAACGGCGCATCCCCCTCCGCGTCACCGGTATCGACAACATCACCGCCGTTACGACATCCGCCGCCAGTACCTGCGCCATCTCCGACGGTGCCGTCTACTGCTGGGGGACGCCTGACGATGACGCCACGGGTGCCGGCCTCCCCCATCAACTCGTGCGCTTTCCGAACTGAACCGCAGGTCCCGGCACGAGGTCACGACACCACTGCACGACGTACCAGAGCCTCGACTGCAATCACGATCCCGGACGTTGCGAGTAGACCTGATGAAACGAACAACGTCGCTGACCACTCATGGCACCGCGTGACTCACCACCTCCGCGTGAATTAAACCCACCGCCCCGGGCGACGATGCACCGCGTCGTGCGTCTGTTCTAGACTCGTGAACGCAACTGGTCTGTCCGGCCGTGCGACCAAGGAGCCCCTGATGCCCGCGCCGGACACCGAGCGGGAGCCGCACCGGCCGTAAGGCCGACGGTTCCCTGCGAGAGGGAATCCGGTGAGACTCCGGAGCTGACCCGCAGCGGTATATCGGAACGACCGTCGGCATATGCACTGGGACGCCCCGTCGAGGGCTCTGGGAAGCGCCGGCCAGTAGGACACTCGTACGAGCAGCCGATGAGCCCGAAGACCTGCCTGTTGTACCGGGTGCACCGTACCCGGTGACTGTCCGCCTCGTGGAATGGGCGATGATAGAAATCGGTACCGTGACCCGGCCGCGCCTCGCGCGTCCGGTGGCTTCTTGGGCTCGTTTCGCATCTCCCGTGCATGGCGACGGTCGCACCGTCTAGCAGGAGATACACACCCGACATGGGAACCCACACCAGCGACACTGACAATCGGGCGTTCACCGCCACCGTTCCGGGCACCGCTCGCATCGGAGCCAACCGAGAGCTCAAGCGCGCCGTCGAGGCGTACTGGGCGGGCCGCTCCACCCAGGCCGATCTGAACGACGTCGCCGCCGGTCTGCGCCGCGACGGCTGGCGGTCGCTGCTGACCGCCGGCCTCGACTCGATTCCGGTCAACACCTTCTCGTACTACGACCAGGTGCTCGACACCGCTGTGATGCTCGGCGCGCTCCCGCCGCGCGTGGCAGGCATCGCCGATCCGCTGGACCGCTACTTCGCCGCGGCTCGCGGTGGAGAAGGCGTCCAGCCGCTCGAGATGACCAAGTGGTTCGACACCAACTACCACTACCTGGTACCGGAGATCGGCCCGGACACCGCGTTCACGCTCGACTCGACCAAGGTCCTCGGCGAGCTGGCCGAGGCCAAGGCGCAGGGCATCCCGGCCCGCCCGGTGATCGTCGGACCGATCACCTTCCTCGGCCTGTCGAAGGCCGTCGACGGCGCCGGCGCCGGGAGCGAAGCGAGCGGGCCGAATTCAAAGCAGCCGCCGCTGAGCCGGATCGACGACGTGCTGCCGGCGTACCGCGAACTGCTCGGCGCGCTCGCCGACGCGGGCGCGTCGTGGGTGCAGATCGACGAGCCGATCCTGGTGAGCGACGCGCACGACGGTCTGCCCGTACTCGCCGACCGCGTCTACAACGACCTCTCGGCGGTCGAGAACCGCCCGCAGATCCTGGTCCAGACCTACTTCGGCGACGCCGGCGAATCGCTGGCCGCACTGGCCCGCACCGGCGTCGAGGGCGTCGGCGTCGACCTCGTGTACGGCTCCGCGGCCTCGGTCGCGGGCGCCGGTCTGGGCGACAAGCTGGTCCTCGCGGGTGTCGTAGACGGCCGCAACGTGTGGCGCACCGACCTCGACGCCGCGCTGGAGACCCTGAACGGTCTGCGCGACGAGGTCGGCTCGCTGGCCGTCTCGACGTCGTGCTCCACGCTGCACGTCCCCTACACCCTGGCCGGCGAGGACGGCCTCGACGACGCACTGCGCGGCTGGCTGGCCTTCGCCGCGGAGAAGGTCGACGAGGTCGTCGCCCTGTCGCGCGCCTACGCCAGCGGCCGCGGCTACCAGGCCGCCGCGTTCGACGCTGCGCGCGACGCCCTGGCGCTGCGCGAGTCCGATCCGCGACTGCACGTCGACGCGGTGCGCGAGCGACTGTCCGCGCTGACGCCTGCCGACTCGGTCCGCACCGACGCCGCTGAGCGGCGCGCCGTCCAGCGCGAGGCTCTGAAGCTGCCGGAGCTGCCGACCACCACCATCGGCTCGTACCCGCAGACCCCCGCGATCCGCAACGCCCGCCAGGCGCTGCGCAAGGGCGAGCTGGACGCCGACGGTTACCGCCGCCAGATGGAGCAGGAGGTGGCCGACGTCATCAAGCTGCAGGAAGAGATCGGCCTGGACGTCCTGGTGCACGGCGAACCCGAGCGCAACGACATGGTGCAGTACTTCGCCGAGCAGCTCGACGGCTTCTTCGCGACCGCCAACGGCTGGGTCCAGTCGTACGGTTCGCGCTGCGTCCGCCCGCCGATTCTGTTCGGCGACGTGGTGCGTCCGGCTCCGATGACCGTCGGCTGGACCACCTACGCGCAGTCGCTCACCAACAAGCCGGTCAAGGGCATGCTGACCGGTCCGGTCACCATCCTGGCGTGGTCGTTCGTGCGCGACGACCAGCCGCTGTCCACCACCGCCAAGCAGGTCGCGCTCGCCGTCCGCGACGAGACCGTCGACCTCGAGCGCGCGGGCGTCGCCATCATCCAGGTGGACGAGCCGGCCCTGCGCGAGCTGCTTCCGCTGCAGACCGCGGACCGGGCGGCCTACCTCGACTGGGCCGTCGACGCGTTCCGCCTGTCGACCTCCGGGGTCGTCGACGCCACGCAGATCCACACGCACCTCTGCTACTCGGAGTTCGGCGACGTGATCCGGGCGATCGCCGATCTGGATGCCGACGTCACGTCGATCGAGGCGGCTCGCTCGCATATGGAGGTGCTCGACGACCTGAACTCGATCGGCTACTCGAACGAGGTCGGACCGGGCGTCTACGACATCCACTCGCCGCGCGTTCCGGACGCCGAGGAGATCGCCGCGTCGCTGCGTGAGGCGCTGGCCGCGGTGCCCGGCGACCGCCTGTGGGTGAACCCGGACTGCGGTCTCAAGACCCGCACCACCCCGGAGGTCACGGCCGCCCTGACCAACATGGTCGAGGCCGCCCGCGCCGTCCGCAGCTAGTTGTGGCGTTCGTGCCTCGGATGAGGCACGAACGACGACGGCCGTCGTGCTTTGTGTCTCTACTGCCGGTCTTCTCGACTGTCTGACCACTGCGCGGCGGCCTTCGTCGTCCCCGGGCCGCGCAGTCAGCGCCAGGCGAAGACCGGCTGCTCCAACTCGTCCGCCCGGACGTCGGTGCCGTCCTCCGGTCGAGTTCCATGCCCTCCTGTCTACGCTTGATCTCTAAGAGAAGTCCCCGTGACTTCGACGCCCCGTCTCCCCGCCCCCCTGAGCCGGCGGTGGAGAGGCTCGATACGCTGCCTCGTTCCTCGGCGGCTACTCGATCACCGAGTGGGCGGCTCGGCGCTCACGGCCGTTCCCGGCGGCGGACGGCCAGCTGCAGGGCGAGCAGGAGCCGATCGGCGGCGTTCTCCAGATCGAAGCCGGACAGCGCCTGCGCGCGGTCCAGGCGATAGCGCAGCGTGTTCGGGTGCACCCCGGAGCGGCGGGCGGCGGCGCGGACGTTGCCGTGCGCGTCGAGGTAGGCGCGCAGACTCTCCAGCAGGCGGCTGTCGCGTTCGGAATCGTGCTCGGCCAGCAGGGCGACCCGGGGATCGCGCAGTTCTTCGCGGGAGGCGACCAGGTCCAGGGTCTCGGCGAGCAGCACCGCGGTCCGCGAGTCGGCCAGCGTCGCGACCCGATCGCCGTCGGCTTCCGTGCCGTCGAGCACCCGATCCACCTCGCGGCGCGCGTCGGCGACCGCGGCCAGCCCGTCCACCGGCGCCGCTACCGCGGCCCGCAGCGTGCCGCCGGCCAGCGCGGGCACGTCGTCGAACTTCCCCACCAGCGTCCGCACCCACCGCGTGAGCGACGCCTCGCTGCGTCGTCCGGGCAGCATCAGGTAGGCGCGACCGCCGAGCACCGACGACACCGACGACGGCGCGAAGGCACTCGCCTGCAGACGTAGCGCGCCGCCGATCGCAGCCATCGCCGGCGCGTGCGACGATGCTCCCCCGCCGACCGCGAGCCCGACCACCGCCACCGTCTCGTCGGCCGGCACCCCCAGGTACGCGCCCGCCGACGACGCGTCGATCCCGCCGTGCTCGCCGAACAGCC
>JASGFV010000142.1:0-9768 GCA_047605365.1 Gordonia sp. (in: high G+C Gram-positive bacteria) | reverse complement strand
TCGTGCACGCGGGCCTTGCCTGCCACTGCTCTCCTCACTTGGAGGTCGAGCGGGCTCCCGCTGCGACCTCGGTCTAAATAATGAACGTGCTCATCGTGGAGACTTCACGGTGTGCTCATGTCTTCTACTCACCTGTCCTGACTCCTAGCGGAGCCCTCATGGCTGATCCGCACCGAAAATCTCGGTGAGATCGTCCGGTCCCACGGTCAGACCGCGTTCCCGGAGCGCCGGTCCGAAGGCCTTGCGCCGCACGGCGGCGGACACGCAGTCCGCAGCCGGGTGCAGCCAGGCGCCTCTTCCCGGCAGGTTCCTCCGATGATCTACGACCAGCACGGGCACCCCTTGCGGGGACTGTCCGTTCGGGGCGTAGCGCACCGCCACCCTCACCAGCTGTGACACCGGGTCGCGTTGACGGCAGCCCAGGCACATCCGAATCGGAGGGGTCGACTCTCGAAGATCCACCGATCAGTCTAGCTCATCTGCGGACTCACTGGAGCCAGCCTCGCCGTGGCCCTTCCCGCTGGTGCCCGGACCGCCGTCGCCGGCGTCCGAACGAATGTCGATTCGCCACCCGGTGAGGCGGGCCGCCAGCCGCGCGTTCTGGCCTTCTTTGCCGATGGCGAGCGACAGCTGGTAGTCGGGCACGACGACCCGCGCGGCCTTGGTGTCGAGGTCGACGACGGTGACCGACACCACCTTCGCCGGCGACAGCGCGTTGCCGACGAAGACCGCGGGATCGGTGGCGTAGTCGATGATGTCGATCTTCTCGCCGTTGAGTTCGCTCATCACGTTGCGCACGCGCTGACCCATCGGGCCGATGCAGGCGCCTTTGGCGTTGAGTCCGGCGACTCCGGTGTGCACGGCGATCTTCGAGCGGTGTCCGGCCTCACGGGCGACGGCGACGATCTCCACCGAGCCGTCCTCGATCTCCGGCACCTCGAGGGCGAACAGCTTGCGCACCAGGTTGGGGTGCGTGCGCGACAGGGTGATCTGCGGGCCGCGCGCGCCGCGGGCGACGCCCACGACGTAGCACTTGATGCGGTCGCCGTGGCTGAAGCGTTCGCCCGGCACCTGCTCGGCCGGCGGGATGATGCCCTCGGTGGCGTTGGCGTCGGTGCCGATCTGCACCACCACCATGCCCTTGGCGTTGGCGCGGGCGTCGGCCTGCACCACGCCGCCGACGATCTCGCCCTCGTGCGCGACCAGCTCGCCGAAGTTCTTCTCGTTCTCGGCGTCGCGCAGACGCTGCAGGATCACCTGGCGCGCGGTGGTCGCGGCGATGCGGCCGAAGCCCTCGGGGGTGTCGTCCCACTCGTGCACGACGTTCCGGTTCTCGTCGAGTTCCTGCGCCATCACGCGGACCTCGCCGCTCTTGCGGTTGACGTCGATGCGCGCGTTGGGCGCAAAGCCGTCGGTGTGCCGGTACGCGGTGATCAGAGCGGTCTCGATGGCGGTGATGACCGTCTCGATCGGGATGCCCTTGTCGGCCTCGATCAGGCGCAGAGCACTGACGTCGATGTGCATGGTGGCGACTCCTATTCGCTTGTGAAGATTGAGTTGTCTGTTCTGAAGTTGTGTGGTGCCTGCGGCTACTGCGCGGGCTGGCGGCGGCGAGCGATCTCGTCGTCGTCGAGCCCGCAGCGACGCAGTTCGGCTTCCCCTGGCCGGGTGAAGTCGACGTCGATCTTGGCCTTCGCGACGTCGGCCAGCATCACGTCGACGGTGCTGAACCGGCCTTTGTCGTTGCGGATCAGCGTGGCGCGCTCGTCGTCGCTGTCGCCGACGCGGCCGGTGACGGTCGACGGCTCGCCGGCGCTGAGCTTCACGATCACCTTGCGGCCGCGGGCCCGTCGCCAGTGGCGGGGCTCGGTGAGCGGCCGGTCCACGCCGGGCGTGGTGACCTGCAAATCGTACGGGGTCTCACCCAGCACGTCGGAGTCGTCGAGGGCGTCGGCCGCCTCACGACTGACTTCGGCCAGCGCGTCCAGCGACGCCCCGCCGTCCCGATCGACGACGATCCGCACTTCGCGCCCGCCGGGCGGCGTGCTGATGACGACCTCTTCGACGTCGTAGCCGAGCTCGGCGACGATCGGCCGGACCACGGCGTCGACCACGTCGCGGAGCTGCTCTGTCGACATTCGCCGGACCTTCCTCGCTGCAAGTCAGTTCGTTTCCACTGCCGTGTCGGCAGGGCTTCCATCCTAGATGATCGCGACGGCTGGCAGAATCGGTGAGCGTGACAGCTCCCCGGCGAGGCAGCCCCTCCCCCTCAGCCCCCTCCCGACGGACCGTTCTGCGCGGAGCCGCCGGGCTGGGCGCGGCACTGGCCGTCGCCGGTGCGGCGACCGCCTGCTCGACCGACGATCCCAGTGCCGACGACCGGCTCGCCCAGCGCCTCGCCGCGCTGGTGCAGGAGGCGACGCGGCAGCAGCAGGACGCGACCCGGCTGGGCCCCACCGAGACCTCGTACAGTGCGGCCCTGGCCCGCGTCGCCGTCGAGCGCGGCGAGCATGCGAAGGCGCTGACCGACGAGGTCCGGCGGTTGTCCGCCTCGACCGCGGCGTCGATCAGCAGCACCCCGCCGGCGACTTCCGGATCGCCGGGGGCCGGCGCATCGTCGCTGGACGATCTGCGCGCCGGGCTGGAGAGCTCGGCGCGGACCGCGGCGACCGCCGCCTCCGAGATGGACGGCTACCGCGCCGGCCTGCTCGGCTCGATCAGTGCGGCGTGCACGGCGCTGCGGGAGGTGCAGCTGGCATGAGTTCGACCACCGACGCCCTGGTCAAGGTCATCGACATCGAGAACGCCGCGATCTTCGCCTACGGCGTGAGCACCGCCTTCATCGGCACCGCCGACCGCAACGCCGTCGGCGAGTACATCGCCGAACACCGGGTGCAGCGCGACCAGGCGGCCGCCAGCCTCACCGCGCTGGGCGGCAAGCCGCCGGTGTCGGCGGCCGGCTACGAGCTCGGCGTGGACGTGACCGGCCGGGACAGCGCCGCCACCGTACTGCTGACCGCGGAGACCGACTGCGCCCGCGCCTACCGCGCCCTGCTGGAGCAGTCCAGCGTGCCGGACATCCGGCGGCAGGCCGTCGACGCGTTGACCGGCTGCGCTCTGCGCGCCGCGCGCTGGCGCGGCGTGCTAGGGAAGACCCCGGTCACCGAGGCCTTCCCGGGCGGCGCGAGCTAACCCACCGCAGACAGGACCGCGTCGACTGCGTCGTCGATCGCCACCTCGGTCGCCTCGCCGCTGAAGCGGTCGCGCACCTCGACGGTGCCGTTGGCCCAGCCGCGGCCGATCACCACGACGGTCGGCACGCCGAGCAGTTCGGCGTCCTTGAACTTCACGCCCGGCGACGCCTTGCGGTCGTCGAACAGGACCTCGACGCCGGCGGCGTCGAGCTTCTCGACCAGCTGCTGAGCACCGGCGACGGCGGCCTCGTCCTTGTTCGCGATCACCACGTGAACGCCGAACGGGCTGATCTCACGGGGCCAGCGCAGCCCCTTGTCGTCGTGCATCTGCTCGGCGACGACCGCGACGAGGCGCGACACGCCGACGCCGTACGAGCCCATGGTGACGCGGACCGGCTTGCCGTTCTCGCCGAGCACGTCGAGCCCGAAGGCGTCCGCGTACTTGCGGCCGAGCTGGAAGATGTGGCCGATCTCGATGCCGCGCGCCGACTCCAGCGAGCCCTGGCCGTCCGGCGACGGGTCGCCGTCGCGCACCTGCGCGGCCTCGATCACGCCGTCCGGCGTGAAGTCGCGCCCGGCGACCAGGCCGACGACGTGCTTGCCGGGCTCGTCGGCGCCGGTGATCCACGACGTTCCGCTGACCACCCGCGGGTCGACGAGGTACCGCCCGCCCGCGGCCGCCACGCCCTTCGGACCGATGTAGCCCTTGACCAGTGCCGGGTTCGCGGCGAAGTCGGCGTCGTCGAGCAGTTGGACCTCGGCCGGTTCGACGGAGGCCTCGAGGCGCTTGAAGTCGACGTCGCGGTCGCCGGGGACGGCCACCGCGGTGATCTCCCAGTCGCCACCGGGGCGACGGATCTTGACCATCACGTTCTTGAGCGTGTCGGCGGCGGTGTACGTGCCGTCGAGGGTGGCGTTGGCCCATTCGACGAGCGTGTCGATCGTCGGGGTGTCGCCGGTGTCGTAGGAGGTGGCGGCGGGCTGGCCGTCGATCTCGATCTCCGCCGGAACCGGGGTCACCACGGCCTCGACGTTCGCGGCGTAGCCCGACTCGTTGCTGCGGACGAAGGTGTCCTCGCCGACCTCGCACTGCGCCAGGAACTCTTCGGAGGCGCTGCCGCCCATCGCGCCCGACGTCGCCTTGACGATCACGTAGTCGATGCCGAGGCGGTCGAAGATCGCCTGGTAGGCGGCACGATGCTTGGCGTACGACGAGTCGAGCCCGGCGTCGTCGAGGTCGAAGGAGTACGAGTCCTTCATCACGAACTCGCGGCCGCGCAGCAGGCCGGCGCGGGGACGCTCCTCGTCGCGGTACTTGGTCTGGATCTGGTACAGGATGACCGGCAGGTCCTTGTACGAGCTGTACTCGCCCTTCACCAGCTGGGTGAACAGCTCCTCATGGGTGGGGCCGAGCAGCATGTCGGCGCCCTTGCGGTCCTTCAGGCGGAACAGCGCGTCGCCGTATTCGGTCCAGCGGCCGGTGGTCTCGTAGGGCTCGCGGGGCAGCAGCGCGGGCAGCAGGATCTCCTGCGCGCCGATGTCGTTCATCTCCTCGCGGACCACGTTCTCGATGTTGCGGAACACCCGGAGTCCCAGCGGCAGCCACGCGTACACGCCTGGCGCCGTACGACGGATGTAGCCGGCGCGGACCAGCAGTTTGTGGCTGGGCACCTCGGCGTCGGCGGGGTCGTCGCGGAGCGTACGAAGGAACAGGGAGGACATCCGTGTGATCACGGCAAACAGCTTAGTTAGGGTGTTCGGGTGCTCGTCATCCTGCCTCCCTCTGAAACCAAGTCCGACGGCGGTTCGGGCGCTCCGCTCGACCTGGAACGTCTCACGCTGCCCGAGCTGACCCCGGTGCGACGCCGAGTCGCCGACGCCCTCGTCAAGCTGTCCGGCGACCTCGACGCCTCCCGCCAGGCCCTCGGCCTGGGCGAATCACAGGTGTCGGAGATCGACCGGAACGCCGACCTGTGGGACTCCCCGACCCGCCCGGCGATCGAGCGGTACACCGGGGTCCTGTTCGACGCCCTCGACTACCGCGGCATGACGCGTGCGTCCAAGACCAAGGCGAACGAGCGGCTGATGATCGGCTCGGCGCTGTTCGGCGTGGTCGCCGCGGGCGACCTCATCCCGGCCTACCGGCTCTCGGGCGGCTCCAAGCTCCCCGGATTCGGCACCCTGGGTTCGGTGTGGAAGCCGGCCCTGTCCCCGGCGCTCGACGCCCTCGACGACTTCGTCGTCGACCTGCGCTCGGGGGTCTACCAGAAGCTAGGGCCGGTACAGGGCGCCGCGACCGCCACCGTCGTCACCGAGTTCCCGGACGGGTCGCGCAAGGTGGTCAGCCACTTCAACAAGCACTACAAGGGCCTGGTCGCCCGCGAGCTGGTCCGCACTCGCGCGCAGGTGCGCGACGTGAACAAGCTCGCCGCGGTGCTGTCCGACGCCGGCCAGCGCGTCGAGATCACGTCGCCGACAGAGATCACCGTCGTCACGGAGTGAGCCGTCACTTCTTGGCATCGCCGAACGGGCCGTCGCACTCGGCGACCGGGTTGCCGAAGCCGGTGGCCGCGGCCCGCTGCTGGAAGGCGAGCCCTCGCGGGTGTGCCGGGAGATGCCGTCGAAGACGGTGCTGATCATGCCCGAGTTCGCCGCGCCCTGAGCCAGCAGCGCGCTGTTGAGCGCGAGTTTGGTCATGATCCGCTGGTTGATCGGCATCGCCGCGATGCGGTTCATGAGGTCTTCGGTGCGCTCGTCGCGCAGTTCCGGGGCCGCGCGTCGACGGTCAGGCCCCATTCCTGCGCCTGCTGTCCGGCACCTTGGCCACGGTGGGCTTGTTCGCGTGCAGCAGGCTCGAGAAGCCGCGGTTGAACCGGCTCGCCATCTGGTAGTCGATCATCGGGTTCCACGTGCCGTTCGGATCGTGATTGCGCAGTTGGACGACGGGGTCGAGGACCGTCCGGTCCACCATGACTCATCCGGCGCGTGCCGGGTCAGCCGGGATACGTCCAGTCGCGGGCGAACTCGTGCAGCCGACGGGCCACCGGGGTCAGCTTCTCCCCCGCCGTGACCAGCGCGATCGAGCGGACCAGATCGTCGCCGCGCAGCGCGACCTCGACCAGCCCGGGCACCGGGCGAGCCGCCCTCGGCAGCAGTGCGACGCCCATGTCTCGTCCGACGAAGTCCCGGATCGCGTCGAACTCGGAGACTTCGACGGTCACGTCCGGATCGAAACCCGCTGCACGACACCACTTCTCGGTTGCGCGGCGCAGGTGGAAGCTCGCCGGATTGGCGATGAACGGCTCGCCGTCCAGTTCACCCAACTCGATCGCCAGCCGCGTCGCGAGCGGATGCCGGTCCGACAGCGCCGCATAGATCCGCTGCTCGCCGACGACGACGTGCGTCAGGCTCTCCGGCGCCGGGATGGTGATCGCGACGTCGAGCGCGCCGGCCGTGAGATCGTCGATCAGCGCACGACCGTGCGCCTGACGCAGCCGCAGCCGGACCCGCGGATGCCTGCGGGCGAACGCCGCCAGCATCTCCGGCACCGCGCCGCCGCCCATGGTGAGCGGGAAGCCGAAGCGGACGATCCCCGCCTCCGGATCGGCCGCGCCGGTCACCTCGGCGACGGCCTCGTCGAGGTCGCCGAGCGGACCGCGACTGAGTTCAGCGAGACGTACGGCGGCCGGGGTCAGCCGGACCACGCGTCCGTCGCGGACCAGCAGCGGGACGTCGAGCATCTCTTCGAGCGCGTGAATCCGCCGGCTCATCGACGACTGGGGCACACCGAGCGACGTCGCCGCCTCGGTCATCCGCCCGCCGTGATCGCTGAGCGCGACCAGCGCGGCGAGGTGAGGGGCCGTCTGATCCATATCCGGATTGTATCCATCGAATTCATCATTGGACGGATCATAAGTGCGCGGGCACGGTGAAGACATGAACGCCGCCCCGAACTCCACCACCGCCGACGTCGTGCTGATCGGCGGCGGCATCACGTCCGCCACCCTCGGCTCCATGCTGACCGTCCTGCGCCCGGACCTCTCGATCGTGATGCTGGAACGCGCTGCCGCCGTCGCGACCGAGAGCAGCGACCCGTGGAACAACGCCGGCACCGGCCACAGCGGCTACTGCGAACTGAACTACATGCCTGATCCGCTCGACGGCGCGAAGCCGGCGCAGATCGCCGACCAGTTCGCCGCGAGCCGCGGCTGGTGGCATGACCTCGCCGACCGCGGGCTGCTCGACCAGTCGACGTTCCTGAGTGCGACGCCGCACCTGGACGTGGTCTTCGGCGAGCGCGACGTCGAGTACCTCCGCACCCGCTTCCAGACACTGCGCACCGACCCGAGGTTCGCGGCGATGGAGTTCTCCGAGGACCCGGAACAGATCGCCGAGTGGGCGCCGCTGGTGATGGACGGCCGGGCCGCGACCGGCGAACCGATCGCCGCCACCCGCCATCCGGACGGGACCGACGTCGACTTCGGCGCGCTGACCCGCGCCCTCACGAAGATCGTCACCGACCAGGGCGGACGCCTGCACCTGGGCCACGAGGTCCGCGCGCTCAAGCGCGGTCCGGACGGAGCCTGGTCGGTGATCGCGCGACGCGACGACGGCGCACGCGTGCGCATCCGCGCGCCGTTCGTCTTCGTCGGCGCGGGCGGCTTCGCCCTGCACCTGCTGCAGAAGGCCCGCCTCCGCGAAGTCCGCGGGTACGCGGTCCTGCCGGTCGGGGCGGCCTTCTTCCGCTGCTCGACGCCGGGCGTCGTCGACCGTCACGACGGCAAGGTCTACGGCCAGGCGCCGATCGGCGCGCCGCCGATGTCGGTGCCGCATCTGGACAAGCGGATCGTCGACGGCGGCGGCCACCTGATGTTCGGGCCGTACGCGACGTTCAGCACCAAACTGCTCAAGCACGGCCGGCTGACCGACACGTTCAAGACGCTGCGCTGGCACAACCTGCCGGTGATCGCCGCGGCGATGCTGCAGAACCTGTCACTGATCCGCTACCTGATCTCCGAGCTCGTCGCCGGTCCGCGGCGAAAGTTCCGGCAGCTGCAGCGCTACTGCCCCGGCGCGGACTTCGACGACTGGGAACTGATCGCCGCCGGCCGGCGGGCCCAGCTGGTGACGCCCGACCGCCGGCGGATCGGCGTGCTGCAGCAGGGCACCGAGCTCGTCGTGTCCGAAGACCGGAGCATGGCGGGGCTGCTCGGCGCGTCGCCCGGCGCGTCCACGGCGGTGCCGATCATGCGCGACGTCCTCGCGCGCTGCTTCTAGCGTGCCTGCGGGAAGAACCATTCGTCGTCGGGCTCGTCGTCGGCCTCGTCCGCCGGCGATCCCCCGTAGTGCTGCTCGGCGACCTGCGCCTTCTGCGCGCGGACGCGGCCGTAGCCGTACGCGGCGGCCATGCCGATCACACCCGTCACCAGGCCGACCAGCAGCCGGACGCTGCTCGCCTCCGACGAACCCGAGTCCGCGGAGACCCGGTAGATCCAGCCGTTGAGCGCCGTGACCGCGACGCACCCGTAGGTCACCGGCCACACGATCGTGGTCCAGACGGTGGCCGGGCCGGCCGGAACGTCGTGCCGGCGGCGGTACCACTGCCACACCGACATGACGATCACGGCCAGGCCCACGAGCACGGCAGTCAGCACCGGCGAGACCCACCACGAGATCACCGCGGCGACCGCCAGCAGCAGCCCCGACAGAGCGGGCACCAGTACGCGGGCGGGCATCAGAACGCGATCGCCCGCTCCGCGTCGGTGAAGCCCGCGACCGGGCCGATCACCACGATGGCCGGAGGAATGAGGTTCTCCGCTTCCGCGGTCTCGGCGGCGTGCGCCAGATCGGTGCGGATGAGCCGCTGATCGTCGCGCGAGGCGTTCTCGATGAGTGCGACCGGGGTGTCGCCCGCCTTGCCGCCGTCCAGCAGTGCCTGCGCGAACACGTCGAGCCGCTGCACCGCCATCATCAGCACCAAGGTGCCGCGCAGCCGCGCGAGCGCCGGCCAGTCGGTGAGCGAATCGGGATGATCGGGCGCGACGTGGCCGGAGACGATCACCACCTCGTGTGTGACGCCGCGGTGCGTGACCGGGATTCCAGCCAGGGCGGGCGCAGAGATCGGCGACGTGACGCCCGGCACCACGGTGACCGGCACGCCGGCGTCGACGCAGGCCTGCAGCTCCTCGAAGCCGCGCCCGTAGACGTACGGGTCTCCGCCCTTGAGCCGCACCACGAACTTGCCGGCCTTGGCCCGGTCGACGAGCAACTCGTTGATCTTCTCCTGCCGCATCGCGCGGCCGTAGGGCACCTTCGCGGCGTCGATCACCTCGACCTGCGGGCCGAGTTCGTCGAGCAGCGCGCCCGGCGCCAGACGATCGGCGACGACGACGTCGGCCTCGGCCAGCAGTCGCCGGCCGCGCACCGTGATCAGGTCCGCCGCGCCGGGTCCGCCGCCGACCAGGGCGACGCCCGCGGCGTGGTGGGCGTCGTCGTCGACGCTCAGCGTGGCCCCGTCGGCGAGCGCCGCGGTGATCGCGGCGCGGAACGCCGCGGACCGCCGGTGGTCGCCGCC
>JASGFV010000141.1:0-9845 GCA_047605365.1 Gordonia sp. (in: high G+C Gram-positive bacteria) | reverse complement strand
CTCGGCTACACCCCGCGACATCTGACCCGGGTGCTGACCGCCGAACTCGGCGCCGGCCCCGTCGCCCTGGCCCGCGCGCATCGCGCCACCACCGCGCGCACCCTGTTGGTCCGGACACAGATGCCGATCGGCGACGTGGCGTTCGCCGCGGGCTTCTCCAGCATCCGGCAGTTCAACGACACCTTGCGCGGCATGTACGCACTGACCCCGACCGAACTCCGGGCCAGGCACTCGTCACGACGCGACACCGTCGACGACGACGCACGGCTCGGCACCGTGACGCTGCGACTGCCCCTCCGCCCTCCGTACGACGTCGCCTGGACCGTCTTCGGCCTGCGCTCGCACGCGGTGGCGGGCCTGGAGACCGTCGTCGACGATCAGCTGCAGCGCACCCTCGCCCTCCCCCACGCCCCGGCGCTGGCCACTCTCACCCTCCACGACGACCACGCCGTCGCCCGGTTCGCCCACCTCGACCTGCGTGACCTGCCGGTCGCCGTGAACCGGCTCCGCCGGCTGACCGACCTGGACGCCGACCCGCGTGCGGTGGACTACGTGCTGTCGAACGATCCACGACTGGCTCCGCTCGTCGCCGAGGCGCCCGGGATCCGGATTCCCGGCAGCGTCGATCCGGCCGAGACGCTGATCCGGGCAATGCTCGGTCAGCAGGTCAGCGTTGCTGCGGCACGTCGTCGACTGTCCGACCTGGTCGGCGCGCTCGGTGAGCAAGTGCCGTGGGCCCCGGGGCCGGGCGAACCGGACCGCCTGTTCCCCACCGCCGCGGCGATCGCCGAGCACGGCGCCGGCGTCCTGACCGGTCCCGCACGTCACATCCGGGCCGTCGTCGGGGCCGCTGAAGAACTCGCGGCGGGTCGGATGGAACCGAACCCCGGGTCCGATGCGTCTCAATTGCGGGCCGACCTGCCGGCCCTCGACGGGATCGGCGAGTGGACGGCCGACCAGGTCGTCATGCGGGTGACCGGAGATCCGGACGTCTTGCCGCGTCGCGACCTGATCATCGACCGTGCCGCGGCGTCGCTCGGCGTCGAGCAGCATCAGACCGAGGCATGGCGGCCCTGGCGCTCGTACGCGGCCATGCATCTGCTGCGTCGCGCGCTGCAGGAGCGCAGACAGTACAACCATTACCCGGAGGACCAGTCATGACCACCGCACCCGAGCAGCTGTACTGGGAGTCCGTCGAGACCCCGGACGGGCGATTCACCGCCCTGTTCGACGACGACGGGACCGTCTACGCCTCCGGCTGGATCGACGACCGCTTCTACCTGCAGAATCTGATCCACCCAGACCTGCGGCCAGCCGAACTCGTCGAACGTGATCAGAGCCCCGTGATCGAGGCCGTGCGCGCCTATTACGCGGGCGACCTCGACGCCCCGTCGCGCGTGAGCGTCCGCCAGCGCTCCGGTCCGTTCCTGCAGGCCGCCTGGGACGCGCTGCGCACGGTGCCGGCCGGTCCTCCGGTGTCGTACACCGAACTCGCCGGGCTGGCCGGAAATCCCGCGGCGATCCGCGGGGCGGCGGCCTGCTGTGCACGCAACGCCGCCGCCCTGTTCGTGCCGTGCCACCGGGTGGTGCGTTCCAACGGCGCGCTGGGCGGCTTCCGCTACGGCCTGGAAGTCAAGGAGTCGCTGATAGAGCGCGAATCGGCGGCCTAGCGGCGCACGGGCCGGCGAAATTGTCAGAGGCCCGGTGCACCATGACGTCATGACCGCTTCCCTGGCTATCACCGGACTGCTCTGCCTCATCGCGGGCACGGTGGTCGGCTGGTTCGCGCACGAGCGCGCGGCCCGGTCGATCGCCGGGGCCGCCGACGCCGCCGCGCAGGTCCAGTCGAACGCCATCGGCGCCGAGGTGGACCACATCGTCGCTCCGCTGCGTGAGACCCTCGGCCACCTCTCCGAGGAACTGCGGCGCACCGAGAACAACCGCGTGCACGCCTACGCCGGGCTCTCCGAGCAGGTTCGCGGCATACAGCTCGCCTCTCACCGCCTTCAAGAACAGACCGGCCGTCTGGCGTCGGCGTTGCACACCCCACAGGTGCGCGGTCGCTGGGGCGAACTGCAGCTGGAACGGATCGTCGAGCTGTCCGGGATGTCGCGCCACTGCGACTTCAGCACCCAGCACACAGGCCGGTCCGACGACGACCGCACCGTCCGGCCCGATCTGGTAGTCCACCTGGCAGGCGGGCGGAGCATCGTCGTCGACGCCAAGGTGCCGTTGCAGGCCTACTCCGAAGCGACCTCGAGCGAGCCCGGGGCCGATCCCGCCGACGGCCGCGCCCGCCTGGCCCGGCACGCCCGCGCGGTACGAGCCCACATCACCGCGCTCTCGGGAAAGGCGTACTGGTCGGCGCAGGTCAGCTCACCGGAGTTCGTCGTGCTGTTCCTCCCCGGCGACGGCGCACTCGAGGCCGCGACCCGCGCCGATCCGGCACTCCTCGACTTCGCCTTCTCGCGGAACGTCGTGCTGGCGACGCCCAGCACCCTGATCGCGCTGCTGCGGACCGTCGCACTGGGCTGGCGTCAGCATGCGCTGGCCGAGGACGCCGAGGTGATCCACGCCCTCGGCCGGCAGCTGTATCAGCGGATCGACGGAGTCCTCGGCCATCTGGAGAAGACCGGGACCGCCCTCCGGCGCACCGTCGAGGCCTACAACTCGGCGGTCGGAGCCATCGATACCCGTCTGGGCGTCACCGCGCGGAAACTGTCGGAATTGGAAGCGATGTCGAGCACCGGCGCCGGAACGGACGCACCCCGCGGCAGACTGCCCGACGTGGACCTCACGGTGAGATCCGCATCACTGGACAATGCGGATACGCGCTAGAAAATCGGCCGCGCACCGGCCTGGGGTCATCACGTTTACGTCTACACCCGGTACCGTTTAGATGTGTCTTCCCTCGTCCGCACCGGAACTGCCGTGCCCACGGACCAGCAGTCCGCCCTCCCCACCGTGCGCGGAGTGCCATGGTTCGGGGCAGTCGGCATCGCTGTCGTCCTGACCGCGATCGGTGCCGCACTCGGCGTCAAACTGGAAGACGGAAACACCTCCGGCCTGGGCCTTTACTTCAAGGTGGGATACCTCGCCGGCTGCGTCCTGGCCGCCCTCGCGGTGCGGCGCCGGGCGCTCTTCACCGCCGCCGCGCAGCCTCCCCTGATCGCCTTCTTCGTCGGCATCATCACGCTCTACGCACTCAGCGGCAACGACGCCAAGGGCGTCAAAGCCATCGTGCTGAAGGTGGTCCTGCCGATCGCCACCAGCTTCCCCTGGATCCTGCTCACCTTCCTGCTGACGCTCGCCGTCGTCGTGGCCCGCTGGTACTTCACCCGCATCCCGTCGGCGAAGCCGGCAGGCAGCAAGTCCGGAGCCAAAAAGTCCGGAGCCAAAAAGTCCCGCGGAGCCAAGGCTAAGAGCGCTGGATCCGGGAGCAACGGCACGCGCTCCAAGAAGGGAACGTCCTCCACGCGCAGGCCCGCCCCCGTCAAGGCCGCGTCAGAGAGATCCGAAGCCGCCGAGCCGCCGAAGCGCAACTCCGCGATCTCGACCAGGAAGGCTCCGGCGCCGCGACCCAAGCCCGCCCTCGACTTCGACGACGAACCGCTGCCCCCGCGCCGTCCCGCCCAGCCCCGGCCCGCGCCGGAGCCCACTCGTCCGGCTCCCGCGCCGGCTGCCGCGTCGTCCGGCGTCCGCAAGGCCGCTTCAGCGGTCACCAACTCGCAGTCCCGACCGGTCCGGCGCACTCCGCCGCCCGGCAGCGAGCCCACAGTCCGCGCCAAGCCGCAGACCATCGCCCCCCGCGGCCAGGGCGATCGCCTTCGACGCACCGCCGGCCAGCAGCTGCGCGACCAGGGCATCATCGAAGATCTCGCGACAGGCATCGACGACGCGCCGCGCCGCTCGCACTAGGGCCAGTCGGCCGCTGGCGCCGGCTCGACTCAGATCTCGCCCATGCGGGTGCCGACGAGCCACGAAGCCAGATCCTGGGCCGCGGCGTCGATCGCCGACGGCCAGTCCATCGCCGAGTCGTCGGCGTAGTCGCTGACCACCTTCACCAGGCGTACCGGCAGGCCGAAGTCGGCGCACACGTGCACCACTGCCGCGCCCTCCATGTCGACCAGGTCGGCACGCTGAGCGAGGACCGCGCGGTGCTCGGCGTCGTTGACGAAGGTGTCGCCGGTCGCGAGGACCGTGCCGTCACCGCCGGGCAGCTCCCATTCGTCGGTCAGCGGGTACCCCAGGGCCGCCAGCTCGACCGCGCTGATGTCGTACTCCACCACGCGCGACGGCGTGTACAGGCCGGCGTGCTGATCGTGCAGGGCCCCCGCGGTGCCGACGTTGATCACCCGGGAGTACCGGTCGGGGCCGGCCGCCAGTCGGCGAGTCAGCGCCAGTGTGGCGCGCACCTTGCCGATCCCGGTGATCAGCACGTCGACGTCCCCCGGCAGATGTGCGGCCTCGGCGCGCGTCGCCGAAACCACCAGAACTCGATCCATCCGCGGTCTAGTCGGCCCGGTCGGCGGACGGCGCCGGCGACCCGGCCTTCGACGAGTCGGCCTGGCCGATCGCGCTGATCCGGGACAGCTGGTCGAAACGATTGTTCGCGATCCGCATCACCACCTCGTACGGCAGCGCGAACTTGCGCGCCCACCAGTAGCCGAAGCGGATGTCGAAAGAGGTGTAGACCATGAACTTGTTCTTGGTGACGCCCCGCAGAATCGCGCGGGCGGCGTGCTCCGGGGTGACCGCGATCTTGTGGAAGCCCGCGATCTCCTTCTGGATCTTCTGATTGTCACGATCTAGCCCGACGATGTCGACGGTCTCCACCAGCGGCGTCGCGACGCCGCCCGGGCAGACCAGCGAGACACCGATGTCGTGCCGACGCAGATCGAAGCGCAGGACCTCCGAGACCCCGCGGATGCCGAATTTGCTGGCGCTGTAGGCAGCATGCCACGGCAGCGCCAAGATTCCAGCAGCCGACGACACGTTCACAAGCTGACCGCCGGCGCCGCGCCGGACCATCTGCGGAACAAAGCACTCGATCACGTGGATCGGGCCCATCAGATTGACGTCGACCATCTTCTTCCACTGACGATGCTGCAGATTCTCGACGGTCCCCCACGCGGAGACACCCGCGATGTTCATCACCACGTCCATCACACCGACCTCGGCGTCGACGGCCCGCGCGAACGCGGCCACCCACTCGTAGTCGGCGATGTCGCCGGCCTGGTGGTACAGCACGTGGCCGCCGCTGGCGTTGATCTCGGCGACGACGTCGTCGAGCGGTCCGGCCTGGACGTCGGTCAAGACCAGTTCAGCGCCTTCCCCGGCGGCCGCGACTGCGGTCGCCCGGCCGATGCCGCTGGCGGCCCCGGTGATCAGAACCTTGCGGCCGCGGAACGAAGGGACGGGAGTGGGCACCCAGAAGAGGGCGCGCAGCGTCGAAAAGCTCGGCAGAGAGTTGAGACCCATGCCACACACCGTAGCCCCTCGGCCCGGACCCGGCAGCGGCGACTTCGCCACGCCGCGTCGGCGAACCCGGCAGACCAGCCAGACCGGCGCGCCGATCAGATCGGCAGCTTGCCGCCGAACACCGAGTACACCACCGACAGCATCGCCTTGAGCACGTCGGCGGAGACGTCCGAACCTTGAGCGGCGAGGATCTGCTGCGCCTCGTTCAGGCTCTTGGCCTTGGTGAGCTGCTCGATCAGCGGCGCGACCGCGGCGAGTCCGTCGAGGTCCACCCCGTCGTCGCCCGACGGGTCGGTGGTGGCCGGCGGAGTCGCTCCCGGAGCAGCCGGTTCAGGCGCCGGCGCGGTGGCGGCGGGCGATCCGGGCCCGGCGGCCAGGAATCGCTTGATGCCGTCGGTCACGGCCAGCGCGTACTTCGTGTCGCCCTGCGCGGACGACAGTGCGGCCGCTTCCACCGGATTCGACAGGTTGCCCATCTCGACGAACACCGCCGGGACGGTGGTCAAGTTGACCGCGGCGACGTCCGAACGGGTCTGGATGCCGTCGACGACGCCGGCGTAATTGGCCGGTGTGAAACCGGCGGCCTTGAAGGCGTCGCGCATGTCCTTCGACGCGGTGAGTCCGCCGCCTCGCTGCGCGGTGTCGGCCGCCTTGTTCGCCAGCGGCAGCTCCGGCACGATCACGTGGAATCCGGACTTCGACGTGTCGGTTCCGGTGCTGGTGGAGTCGGCGTGCAGGCTGACGGCGACGTCGGCCTTGGCAGCGCTGGCGGCGGCCGCACGCTCGTCGACGCAGCCGCCCCACCCGGTGTCGTCGGCGCGGCTCAGGATGACGCGGGCGCCCTGGCTTTCCAGCCCGGCTTTCACCAGCTGGGCGACGTTCCAGTTGATCTCGTGCTCGGCCTTGCCGGTGACCGCGGTGGCGCCGGTGGTCTGGCAGTCCTTGGTGCCGCCGCGGCCGTCCGGCACCTGCTTGGTCAGCGAGTGTCCATCGGCGGACCCCTGGTGGCCCGGGTCGAGGAACACGGTCTTGCCGGCCAGCGACCTCACGGGATCGGCTCCGGCGTGTCCGGCGGCGCCGTCGACGGCGATTCCGGTCAGCAGGGTGGCGACCAGCGAGCCCGCGGCAGCGGTGCCGGCGATCGCGGTGGCACGACGGCGAGAGACAGACTTCATTCGAGTGACTTGGACGTCCGCGAACCCCTCGCAGACGCCGCTCCCCTTTCCCAATACGCTCGGCTGCCACAAGGGCAACTCTTGTAACAGTGAACCAGTGGTTGAGGGTCGAGGCAACCGGGAGGGTTGCGATCGTTAGTCGCTCGTGACGGTCGGCAGGTGCCGGGTGAGGTGCAGGATTCCGTTGACGTCCGCCGGGTCGGGCGCGACGACGACGTCGTCGAGCATCGCGCGCGCCTTCTCCGCGTCGAGCCCCGCGCCGATCACGACGAGGCTGGTCGACGGCCCGTCCGGCGTCCACGGCCGGCGCGACACCCGGACGAATCCGCCGACCGCGTGCACCTCGTAGGCCGCCTCCCGGTGACCGGGCAGATCCACCAGGACCGTCCCCTTGCAGCGGTACGCCCCGGTCGGCGGCCGCTCGAGGAAGGCGGCGAGTCGTCGTGGGTCGACGGCGCGCGGGGTGGCGAGGGAGACCGACTCGAATTCGGCGTGCAGATGCCGGTGCCCATGACTCCGGGACTCGGGGTCGAGATCGTCGAGCAGGTCGCCGAAGGTCAGCTGCCGCGGGCCGTCGTCGATTCCGCCGGTCGCCGACGGATCGAAGAGCAGTTCCGGATCGACGGCGGCCTCGATCGTCTCGACGACGGGAGCGGTGGGGTTGAGCCCGCGCAGTCGGGCCGCGAGCGCTGCCGCCTCGGCGTCATCGATCAGATCGATCTTGTTGCAGACCACCAGGTCGGCGACGGCCACATGGTCGGCCACCGCCGGGTGCGCTGACAGGGTGCCGGCGATGTTCACGGCGTCGACCAGATACACCAGCCCGCCGTAGGCGAGCCGCTCGTCGCGCGCCGCGAGCACCATCCGGATCAGCGCCTTGGGTTCGGCGATGCCGCTGGCCTCTATCACGATCGCGTCGACGCCCGAGCCGCCGAGTTCGGCGAGCGTCTGCGAGAGCGTGTCGGCGTCGACGGTGCAGCACACGCAGCCGTTGGAGAGGTTGAGGGCACCGGCCGACTGACCGGAGACCAGCAGCGCGTCGATGTTGACCGAGCCGAAGTCGTTCACCAGCACGCCGATGCGGCGCCCGCCGGAATTGTGCAGCAGGTGATTCAGGAGGGTGGTCTTGCCGGATCCGAGGAATCCGGCCAATACGACCACCGGAATGCCCCTGTTCACTCCGCGGATCGGCATTGCACACACACCACGGCCAGTTCGCGACCGTCGGAATCGGGATGATTGACGACGTCGCTGGTCGGCGTCCCGCATTCGGAGCAACGCCCGATCACGACGGCGGACGGCGAGAAGTCGACCCGCATGCGCCGGTCGAAGACGTACAGCGAACCGTCCCACAGGCCATCGTCGCCGAAGGCCTCCCCATACCGGACGATTCCGCCGTCAAGCTGATAAACCTGTGAGAATCCGCGATTGCGCATCAGTACGCTGAGCACTTCACAACGCACGCCGCCCGTGCAATAGGTCACCACCGGCCGATCTTTGAGATGGTCGAGGGCTCCGCTTTCCAGCAGCGGCACGAAATCGCGAGTGGTCTCCACCTCCGGGACCACGGCCCCGCGGAACCTGCCGATCTGCGCCTCGATCGCATTGCGGCCGTCCAGAAAGGCCACCTCGTCGCCCCGTTCGGCGACCAGTTCGTGCAGTTCTGTCGGCGACAGCCGAGTACCGCCGCCCACCACTCCAGAGGCCGTGACTGTCAATTCTTCGGGCGTCCCGAATGTGACGATCTCCGGACGGACTTTGACGCTCAGCCTGGGAAATTCGTCGCCCAGACCGTCCGACCACTTGACATCGGCACCGGCGAACGCCGGATAGGCACGCGTCGCGCGCAGGTACTTCTTGACTTCGCGAATGTCGCCGCCGACTGTTGCATTGATGCCGTGGGGTGACACGATGATCCTGCCGCGCAGTCCGAGCGACGAACAGACCGACAGCTGCCACAGCTTGACGGCCTCGGGGTCGGGCAACGGTGTGAACACGTAGAACAGCACGATCTTGGGAGTGGCCACAGTGCAAGGGTACGGAGTGCGACGACGCAGGTTTCGAACGGTCCTGGCCGCACCGGCATCACTACTGCTGGTGGCGGGGTCGCTGACCGGCTGCAGCCTGCTGAACAGTGAGACCGACCCGAAAGCGATCGTCATTCCGAGCACCGACGCATTGTCGACCGAGGTGCCGTCCAGCACTCCGCGCAGCTCAACCTCGCGCACGGCGGACTCGACCGAGCTCCCGCCCGGCGACAGCTACGAGTACGTGATCGACAACGCCCCGCGACTGAGCAATTCCGGCTTCCGCACCGGCTCGTCGACGCCCACCGGCGACCGTGAAGACAATCTCGCCGGATTCCACTTCGCCACGCCCGACCGCTCCATCCGGTGTTCGGTGGGCACCACCGACGACGACGTGCTCGCCTGCGTCGGAGACAAGGTCCGGGGCCGCCCCGGGCCGCCTCCCGGATCGCCCGACGGCTGTGACTGGAAGACGAGTTATGTAATTCTGTCCTCCGACGACGTCCAGGCCGGAGCGTGCTCCAATCTCTATCCGGTGATGTACCGCTCGATGATGGTGCCCTTCGGATCTGCCGTGCATATCGATCGTTTTTCCTGTTTGAGCGACTTCTCCGGCCTCTACTGCCTCGAGTCGAGTTCGGGGAACGGGTTCTCGATCACCTCCGCCGGATACCAAGAGATCCACGGCGACGACCGTGCCCCCAAATCAATGCGCCCCGATAGCGGCACGACGACGAGTTCAGCGAAACGCCCGTCAACAGTGGTTCCATCTCGCTGATCGCGTGTAGACTCACCGCCAGAAATCAATTCTCCGACGGTTACAGCGGCCTCGGACGGCATTCGGCTCACCGCCAATGCCTCCCGATCGCGAAACCGAAGAACAGGTCAATCGAAAGGCAGCCCATGGCAAAGCGCACGGTCATCCGGATCGTCGACGACATCGACGGCGTCGAACTGGACGAGTACGAAACCGTCCGGTGGAGTCTCGACGGCAAGAACTACGAGTTCGACACCTCCCCCGAGCACGCCGATGAATTCCGCAACACCGTGGCGACCTACATCGCCGCCTCGCGTTCGGTGGGCGCTCCGCGTCTCGGACGACGCCCCGCGGGCAAGCCGGCTTCGGACACCAAGGCGATCCGCGCATGGGCCAACGCCAACG
>JASGFV010000140.1:0-9914 GCA_047605365.1 Gordonia sp. (in: high G+C Gram-positive bacteria) | reverse complement strand
GACTCCGGTGTGGGGGACCCTTCGACAGGCTCAGGAATCTGAAGAAGCGCTTCCTGAGCCTGTCGAAGGGTCGCCCAAGATCGGCGTCCTCTATTACCGCGCCCAGCATCTGGCCGGCAACACCGAGTACGTCGCAGCCCTGTGCGAGCAGATCGCCGAAGCCGGCGGACAGGGGACCGGCATCTTCTGCGCGTCGCTGCGTGCCGCGCCGGACGAGCTGATCGAGCACCTCGGCTCCTACGACGCGCTGGTGGTCACTGTGCTGGCGGCCGGCGGCACCACCCCGGCCACCGCCGGCGCCGGCGGCGACGACGAGGCGTGGAACGTCGAACGTCTCGCCGCCCTCGACATCCCCATCCTGCAGGGTCTCTGCCTGACCAGTTCGCGCTCGGACTGGGCCGCGAACGACGACGGGATGTCGCCGCTCGACGTCGCCAGCCAGGTGGCCGTGCCCGAGTTCGACGGACGCATCATCACCGTCCCGTTCTCGTTCAAGGAGTTCGACGACAACGGTCTGCCGTACTACCAGCCCGACGCCGAGCGCTGCGCCCGCGTGGCCGGCATCGCCGTCGCCCATGCGCGCCTGCGCCATCTTGCCGTCGCCGACAAGAAGGTCGCGCTGCTGCTCTCGGCGTACCCGACCAAGCACGCCCGGATCGGCAACGCCGTCGGCCTGGACACCCCGCGCAGCCTGGTCCACCTGCTTCGTGCGCTGCGGGCCGCCGGATACGACGTCGGACCCGAATCGGGCGACGACGCGATCGCCGGCCTCGGCGCGACGCCCGCCGACGACGACCCGGACGCGCTGATGCACGCCCTGATCGACGCCGGCGGCCAGGACGAGAACTGGCTGACCGAGGAGTCGCTGGCCGCCAACCCGATCCGCGTGTCGGCGGCCGAGTACACCGCCTGGTTCGCGACGCTTCCCGAGGCGCTGCGCGACGACGTCGTCGAGCACTGGGGCCCGCCGCCCGGCGAACTGTTCGTCGACCGCACGCACAATCCGGACGGCGACATCGTCGTCGCGGCGATGACCTTCGGCAACATCGTGCTGCTGGTGCAGCCGCCCCGCGGCTTCGGCGAGAACCCGGTCGCGATCTACCACGACCCGGACCTGCCGCCCAGCCACCACTACCTGGCCAGCTACCGCTGGCTGAGCAGCCGGCCCGCCGTGGACGGCTGGGGTTTCGGCGCCGACGCCGCGGTCCACATCGGCAAGCACGGCAACCTCGAATGGCTGCCCGGCAAGACCCTCGGCATGTCCGCCGAATGCGGCACCGACGCCGCTCTCGGCGACCTGCCGCTGATCTATCCGTTCCTGGTCAACGATCCGGGCGAGGGCACGCAGGCCAAGCGCCGCGCCCACGCGGTCCTCGTCGACCACCTGATCCCGCCGATGGCACGCGCCGAGACCTACGGCGACATCAGCCGCCTCGAGCAACTGCTCGACGAGCACGCCAACATCTCGGCGCTCGACCCCGCCAAGCTCCCGGCGATCCGCCAGCAGATCTGGACGCTGCTGACCGCCGCCAAGATGGACCACGACCTCGGACTCACGCAGCGTCCTGACGAAGAAGTCTTCGACGACATGCTGCTGCACGTCGACGGCTGGCTCTGCGAGATCAAGGACGCCGCCATCCGTGACGGTCTGCACGTCCTCGGTCAGGCGCCGGACGCCGAGATGGAGGTCGACCTGGTGCTGGCGATGCTCCGCGCCCGCCAGCTGTGGGGCGGCGCGCAGACGCTACCCGGCCTGCGCGAAGCGCTGGGGCTGTCCGAGGGCGACTCCGAGCGTCGCGAAGTGGACCGCGTCGAGGCGATCGCGCGCGAGCTCGTGTCGTCGTGCGCGGCGGGCGACTGGTCCCCGGAGGCCGTCGAGGCCGCCGCGGCCGGGCATCCCGGGGCCGTCGGCGACATCCTGCGCTTCGCCGGAGAGGAAGTGGTCCCGCGACTGCGGGCCACGACCTGCGAGATCGACCGCGTGCTGCACGCCCTGAACGGCGGCTTCATCCCGGCCGGGCCCAGCGGCTCGCCGCTGCGCGGCCTGATCAACGTGCTGCCGACCGGCCGCAACTTCTATTCGGTGGACCCGAAGGCCGTGCCTTCGCAGCTGGCCGCCGAGACCGGCCGCGCGATGGCCGACTCACTGCTGGAGCGCTACCTGGCCGATCACGGCGAGTACCCGGCCTCGGTCGGTCTCTCGGTGTGGGGGACCAGCGCCATGCGCACCTCCGGCGACGACGTCGGCGAGGTACTCGCCCTGCTCGGCGTCACACCGGTCTGGGACGAAGCGAGCCGCCGCGTCACCGGCCTCGAACTGGTGCCGCTGGAGGAGCTCGGCCGTCCTCGCATCGACGTCACGATCCGCATCTCCGGCTTCTTCCGCGACGCCTTCTCGCATGTGGTCACCATGCTCGACGACGCCGTCGCCCTCGCCGCGAACGCGCAGGAGCCCGACGAGCAGAACTTCGTCGCCGCACACGCTCGCGCCGCGATCGCCGAGCACGGCGACGCCCGGCGCGCCACCACCCGGGTCTTCGGCTCCCGCCCGGGCACCTACGGCGCGGGCCTGCTGCAGCTGATCGACTCCCGGCAGTGGCGCACCGACGAGGACCTGGCCGCCGTCTACACCGAGTGGGGCGGCTACGCCTACGGCCGCGACCTGGACGGCGTCGCCGCCGTCGACGACATGCGGGCCGCATACAAGCGCATCGCGGTCGCCGCGAAGAACACCGACACCCGTGAGCACGACATCGCCGACTCCGACGACTACTTTCAGTTCCACGGCGGCATGGTCGCCACCGTCCGCGCGCTGACCGGGGAGTCGCCGGAGGCCTACATCGGCGACTCGACGCGGCCCGACTCGGTGCGCACCCGCACCCTCTCGGAGGAGACCGCCCGCGTGTTCCGGGCCCGCGTGGTGAACCCGCGCTGGCTCTCGGCGATGCGCAGGCACGGCTACAAGGGCGCCTTCGAGATGGCCGCCACCGTCGACTACCTGTTCGGCTACGACGCCACCACCGACGTCGTCGCCGACTGGATGTACGAGCAGCTGACCAGCTCGTACGTGCTCGACGAGGAGAACCGCGAGTTCCTCACCGAGTCGAATCCGTGGGCGCTGCACGGCATCTCCGAACGCCTCCTGGAGGCCGCCGAGCGCAAGATGTGGTCGGCCCCTCCGCCGGAGATGCTCGACGAACTCAAGCGCCTGTACCTGGAAGCCGAAGGCGACATCGAGGGCCGCCGCGAGGACTGACCATGAGCCCTCAGCGACCTCACAGACTTCTCGGGATCAAAACCGGCCTCTCGCACGTTGGACGATATGAGAGCCGGTGCTCCCGGCCGCCTGACCCCCTGATCGAAAGTCTGTGAAATGAAGTCACTCGTCGTCGCCGGATACCTGATCGTGGAGATCGCCGCGTTCGCCGCGATGGTGCACTTCCTCGGCTGGGGATGGGCGTTCCTCATCACCGTCGCGGCCACGGCCGTCGGATTCGCAGTGCTGGGGCGTCGCGCCCGGCAGATCGTCGACGGCGCGCGCCAGGCGATGCGCAACGAGGAGTCGCCGGTCAAGACGCTCTCCGATTCGGCACTGTTCGCCGTCGCCGCGATCCTCACGATTCTGCCGGGCGTGGTGTCGACCGTGTTGGGGCTGATCCTGATGGCCGCCCCGGTCCGGCGTGTGCTGCGGCCGGTGGTGACCGCGGCCGCGGCCCGTCGCGTGACCCGGTTCGCCGAGCGCGTCACCCTGATCGGCACCCCGTACGGCGGCGCGTCGTACATCGACGGCGCCGTGGTCGACGGCGGGACCGTCACCCCGACCGTGGTCGACACCACCGTCCGCAACCCGGACGGCTCGGTCTACACCGAGATCCCGGCGCTTCCCGCACCGTACCGGCGCTGACGGCCGTGCCCTAGCGACCCGGCACTGTCGTTTGCCCGGTGCTGCCGATTGCCGGGTTCGCGGTCCCGAACACCGTTCTGAGACACTGATCAGGTGACCACCCAGCTCCTGGTCGGCGGGACGGTCTATTCCTCGCCGGCCGTCCCCGACGCCACCGCACTCGCCGTCACGGACGGCGTCGTGGTGTGGGTCGGCACCGACGACATCGGCCGAGCCCTGCATCCCGGAGCCGAGGTGATCGACCTCGGCGGCCGGTTCGTGAGTCCCGGATTCGTGGACTCGCACGTGCACCTCACCGACACCGGCGTGGGGCTCGGCGGACTCGACCTCAGCGAGGCGACCAGCCGCGCCGACTGCCTGAACCGGCTACGCGCCTACGCCGACGCCCACGACGACGACTTCATCTGGGGACTCGGCTGGGACTCGTCGTCGTGGCCCGACGCCGGCGATCCCGCGGCGGCCCCGCCGACGACGGCGGAAATCGACCAGATCGTCGGCCGCCGTCCCGCTTACCTGTCGCGGATCGACGAGCATTCCGCTGCGGCGTCGACCGCCCTTCGCGAACGTGTCGACGGACTCGCCGGGGCCCACGGCTACGACCCGCAGGCCCCGCTGATCGCCGACGCCCACCACCTGGTCCGGGCCGTGGCCCGCGGACTCATCTCGCCCGAAGGCAGGCATCGCGCCCAGGTGCGCGCGCTCGATCACTGCGCGAGCCGCGGAGTGGTGGCCGTCCACGAGAACGGCGGACCCGAGATCAGCGGACGCGCCGACTTCGCGTCGATCGGCCAGATCGACCATCCGGTCGTCGTCCGCCGCTACTGGGGCGAACTGGTCGCCACCCCGGAAGAGGCCGCCCAGGTGCTCGTCGACACCGGCGCCCACGCGATCGGCGGCGACCTGTTCGTCGACGGCGCCCTGGGCTCGCACACCGCACTGCTCTCCGCGCCGTACACCGACCGGCCGGAGACCGCAGGCGTGTCGTACCTGTCGCCGGACCAGGTCTACACGCACCTGCGGGCGACGACGCTGGCCGGCGTCCAGGCCGGATTCCACGTCATCGGCGACGCTGCGACCGCGATGGTGGCCGAAGCGATGTCCAGGCTGGCCGACGAACTCGGCACCCCGGTGCTGGCGCGGTGCGCCCACCGCCTGGAGCACGCCGAGATGGTGACGCCGGCACAGGCCGAGCTGTTCGCTCGCTGCGGCGTCATCGCCAGCATGCAGCCGCTGTTCGACGCCCTGTGGGGTGGCGAGGGCGACCTGTACGCGCAACGACTGGGGGAGCGCGGCGGCAGTCTCAACAACTTCGCGTCGCTCGCCAAAGCTGGTGTCTCACTGTCGTTCTCGAGCGATTCGCCGGTGTGCTCCATCGACCCGTGGGCGACGGTGCGCGCCGCCGCGCACCACCACAACCCGACCAGCTCGATCTCACCGCGCGCGGCGTTCGCCGCCGCCACCCGCGGCGGCTGGCGTGCCGGCGGCGTCAACGACGGACTGACCGGCGCCCTGGTGCCCGGTGCACCCGCCCACTACGCGATCTGGGAGGCCGACGACCTGGTCGTCGCCGCCTCGCACGCGGGCGTGCAGCGGTGGTCGACGGACCCGCGCTCGCGAGTGCCGGCCCTGCCCGACGTCGCCCCGGGTGCGACGCTGCCGACGTGCGTGCAGACCGTCGTCGACGGAGATGTCGTCTATTCGGCCGGAGCCCTGTGAACAAGGAGTTCTGGGCGCGCCTGGCCGGTGCGGCCGTGGGCGGCGGACTGATGTATGCGGCGTTCCCGCCGCACGGCGTCTGGATCTTGGCCCCTGCGTCACTCGGCGTGCTCTACGCATGCCTGACCGGCGACCTCCGCGTGCGCGCCGGAGCGTTGATCGGGCTCGTCTTCGGACTGGCGTTCTTCCTGCCGCTGCTGCCGTGGATCGGCGTGTACGTGGGCGCGCTCCCGTGGATCGCGCTCGCCGCGGTGATGGCGCTCTACCTGGCGCTGTTCGGCGCCGTCGCGACCCTCACCATGCGACTGCCCGCTGCGCCCCTGTGGTTCGCGATCTGCTGGGTGGCCGTGGAATGGCTCCGCTCGTCCTTCCCGTTCGGTGGATTCCCGTGGGGCCGCGCCGCATTCAGCCAGACCTCCGGCGCACTGCTGCCCGTCGCGGCGTGGATCGGTGCGCCCGGACTGTCGTTCGCGGTGGCTCTCACCGGCGTCGGCGCGGCGCTCCTGGTCCGTGCGCTCTGGCGGCTGCGGGACGCCGACGAAGAACGACGGCCCGCCGCCCTGGCGATCGTCGCCGCCGTCGCCCTCACTGTCGCCCCCTCGGCGCTCGCGGGACTGGCCCTGGCGACCTCGCCGTCGCCCGACTCCGGCGACAAGATCGAAATCGCCGCCGTCCAGGGCAACGTGCCCCGGCTTGGACTGGAGTTCAACGCGCAACGTCGTGCCGTGCTGGACAACCACGTCCGCGAGACCATGCAGCTCGCCGAGGACGTCCAGAACCACCGGCGCCCCGCGCCCGAGCTGGTCCTGTGGCCGGAGAACGCCTCGGACATCTCGCCGATCGACAATCCGGACGCCGCCGCCGTCATCGCCTCGGCCGTCACCGCCGTCGGCGTGCCGATCGTGTTCGGCACGCTGCTGGACAACCCCGACGGCCGCTACACCAACTCGGTGCTCGGATGGGAGGCCGACGCCCGCGGATACGCCGCCGACCAGCCAGGCCCCCGCTACGACAAGCACATCATTCAGCCGTTCGGCGAATACCTGCCGTGGCGCAGCTTCTTCGAGAAGCTGTCGTCCTACGCGTCGATGGCCGGCGACTTCGAAGCCGGCAAGGGCCCGGCCGTCGTCGACGTACAGACCCGCACGCGGCGGGTCGTGCTCGGCGTGTCGACGTGCTGGGAAGTCGCGTTCGACCGTTCGCCGCGACAAGCCGTGAACGACGGCGCGCAGCTGCTGTTCGTGCCCACCAACAACGCCACCTTCGGGCGCACCGACATGACCTACCAGCAGCTGGCGATGTCTCAGATCCGGGCCGTCGAGACCGGACGGTCCGTCGCCGTCGTCGCCACCAGCGGCGTCAGCGCGCTGATCGCCCCGAACGGGCGAGTGCTGACCGACAGCGAGATCTTCACCCCGGCCGTCCTGTCGGCGAGTCTGCCGTTGCGGTCGGGGAAGACTCCGGCGGTGCGATTCGGCGCGTGGCCCGAACGACTGGTCGTGGTCGTGGCGCTCGCCGGGTGTTTGTACGCGCTCGCCAGAACGACTAGGGTCCGATTGGCGCCAGAGGGGCGCAAGAGCAGTAGGGAGCACGATGACAGCGAGTGAGCGGGGAACCGGACCGGTGGTCGGACGCGATGGCGCCGGCGCCCTCGTCGTGATCCCGACCTTCAATGAGAAGGAGAACCTGCCGATCATCGTCGGGCGGCTGCTGGACGCCCTCGACGGCGTGCACGTGTTGGTGGTCGACGACTCCAGCCCCGACGGCACCGGCGATGTCGCCGAGAAGCTCGCCGCCGACGACGCCGCGGCCCGCGACGGAGACGGCCGCATCCACGTCATGCACCGCACCGTCAAGGACGGTCTCGGCAAGGCGTACCTGGCCGGCTTCGCCTGGGGCCTGGAGCGCGACTACCCGGTCATCGTGGAGATGGACGCCGACGGCAGCCACGCCCCCGAGCAGTTGTACCGGCTGCTCGACGGCGTGAACTCGGGCGCCGACCTGGTGATCGGCTCGCGCTACGTGCCGGGCGGTCAGCTCGTCAACTGGCCCAAGCGCCGCGAACTGCTGTCCAAGGGCGCCAACACCTACGCGCGGCTCGCTCTCGGGAGCTCGATCCGCGACATCACCGCCGGCTACCGCGCGTACCGCGCGGAGGTGCTGCGGGCCATCGGCCTGGAGACCATCGACTCGGCCGGCTACTGCTTCCAGATCGATCTGGCCTGGCGCACCCTGCAGGCAGGCTTCACCGTCAAGGAAGTGCCCATCACGTTCACCGAACGCGAGATCGGCGAATCGAAGATGGACGGCGGCGTGATCGCCGAGTCGTTCCTCAACGTCGCCAAGTGGGGCTGGCAGGGCCGCACCGCGCGCCTCCGCAAGAACCGCTGAGCAGGGCTCGATAACAACGACGCAGCGCCGGTCACCTCGAAAGGTGACCGGCGCTGCGTCGTACGAATGTGCTCGGCCTGCTGAACTCAGTCCGCCGGCTGAGCTTGTCGACGCCTCCGCAAACCCTTCGACAGGCTCAGGGAGCGGGCGGCTAAGCCGTGCCGCCGCGGCGACGTTGCTTCAGCAGATCCAGGCGCTCGGTCAGCAAGACTTCGAGCTCGTCCTCCGAGCGACGCTCCAGCAGCATGTCCCAGTGGGTGCGCGGGGGCTTGACCTTCTTCTCCTCGGGTTCTGCGCCCTCGAGGATCGTGCCCTCCATACCGTTCTTGCACGGCCACTTCGACGGGATCTCGGCATCGTCGGCGAACGGGATGTCGAAGATCTCACCGTTGTCCGTCCGGTACTGCACGATCCGGCGGGGCGCGAGGTCATGGTCGCGGTCGGTCTCGTAGCTCACCGCGCCCAGGCGGCTCCCTCGGAGTACTCGATCAGCCATTGATTGGGGTTCCTCTCGCAAAAGACAATTCGCGTTCCATGGTACGCGTCCGCCGCCGCCTTCCGCACCGCGCGGTTGCGGGATGCGCTCGGCGCGGTAACGTCGAGCCGTGTCCGAATCCACTTCCCGTAAGCGTCCGTACGCGTGCGCGTGGTGCGGACGCCAGATGGTGGACTCCGAGACGGGGCGCCGTCGGAAGTACTGCCGACGATCGTGCCGGCAGCGGGCGTACGAACACAGAACGCTGCTCGAGGGCACTGCTATTCCCGAAGATGCGGTCATCCTGTCCGCCGCGGACGTCGCCGACCTGGGCGATCGGATGTTCGCGCTGCGGTGCGCGGCCGAAGACCTGGCGACGGCGATCGCCGAGACCGAGGACCGCGCCACACTGACTGCGCTGGCCGGCGAACTGTTGCGTCTGGCGTCCGAGGCCGAGCGGATCCGATGATCTTTCGCACCTTCGGCGCCTCCGCCGCGGTGACGATCGCCGCCCTGGTGATCGCCTACTTCTACGCGGGCTGGCAGGGCGTCGCGCTGAGCGCGATCCTGGGCGTGCTGGAGGTCTCGCTCTCGTTCGACAACGCGATCATCAACGCGTCGATCCTGGCGCGGATGAGCGCGTTCTGGCAGAAGATGTTCCTCACTGTCGGCGTCCTGATTGCCGTGTTCGGCATGCGCGTGGCGTTTCCGCTGGTCATCGTGTGGGCGACGGCCGGCCTCAACCCGGCCGAAGCGCTCGACCTCGCCCTGCATCCGCCGCCGCCCGGCGGAGGAGAGAGCTACGAGCAGATCCTCACCGACGCGCATCCGCAGATCGCGGCGCTCGGCGGCATGTTCCTGATGATGCTGTTCCTCAGCTTCGTCTTCAGCCACGACCGGCCGACCTGGCTCCGCCTGGAGAAGGCCCTCGCCCGCGTCGGGAAGCTCGACAACGCCGCCGTCATCGTCGCGCTGATCGTACTGTTGTCGACTGTCGGCTTCACACCCGCCGACGAACGGCTGACCGTGGTCGTCGCCGGCCTGATCGGCATGCTGATGTACCTGGTGCTCAACAGCCTCACGGCCCGCTTCGAGGAGTCCGAAGCCGAGCCGGACGCCGCCGCGGCCGATCGGCCCGCCGGTCCGACGCCGACCGTCAAGGTGGTGGGCAAGGCGGCATTCTTCCTCTTCCTGTATCTCGAAGTGCTCGACGCATCGTTCTCGTTCGACGGCGTGATCGGCGCGTTCGCGATCACCTCCGACCCGATCCTGATCGCTTTGGGCCTCGGGTTCATCGGCGCGATGTTCGTCCGGTCGATCACCATCTACCTGGTCCGCGCCGGCACGCTCAGCGAATACCGGTATCTGGAGAACGGCGCCCACTGGGCCATCGGCGCGCTCGCGACGATCCTGCTCGTCAGCATCCGC
>JASGFV010000139.1:0-9966 GCA_047605365.1 Gordonia sp. (in: high G+C Gram-positive bacteria) | reverse complement strand
GGGCGCCGGTCTGATCGCGGTGCTGGCCTTTGTGCCGCGCGTATGGTTCGGCGTCGTGGCGGTCGCGCTGGCGATCGCGACCTGGGAGGTGGCCAAGCGGCTGCGCGAGGGCGGCTTCGACGTCGCCCTGGTCCCGCTGCTGGTCGGTGGGCAGGCGATCATCTGGGCGACGTGGCCGTGGGGTCTGGAGGGCGCGTTCGTCGCGTTTGCGCTGACCGCGCTGGTGTCGATGGTGTGGAAGCTGTTCGCGCAGGGTCTGTCGCAGGCCCCGCAGAACTATCTGCGCGATCTCGCGCTCACCTTGCTGGTGCTGGTGTGGCTGCCGGTGATGGGCGCCTTCGGCGTCGACATGGTGCAGCAGGACGCCGGTCGGTACCGGGTCTTCACGCTGATGATCGTGGTGGTCTGCTCGGACGTCGGCGGTTACGCCGCGGGCGTGTTGTTCGGCAAGCATCCGATGGCGCCGGCGATCAGCCCGAAGAAGTCGTGGGAAGGTTTCGCCGGCTCAATGCTGGTAGGCACGATCGGCGCGGTGTGCTGTGCGCAGTGGCTGCTCGGCGACCAGGCGCACTGGTGGGTCGGCCTGGTGCTCGGCCCGCTGATGGTGATCGTCGCGACCAGCGGCGACCTGATCGAGTCGCAGATCAAGCGGGATCTGGGCATCAAGGACATGGGCACGCTGCTGCCCGGCCACGGCGGAATAATGGACCGGCTGGACTCGCTGCTGCCGTCCGCGTTCGTGACCTGGGCGGTGCTCACCGCCCTGCTCTGATCAGTAGCGGGAGCTGTCGTTCGGCGTGGGGGGCTTCAGCGCGACGATGGCAGGAAACGGGCGTCAGCGGGAAGGCGCCTGCTTGGCGACGTTCTTAAGCGCGCGTCGTAGCTGAAACAGCCGTGCGGACGTGATCGCGAGCGTGATCAGGGCTCCGCCGATGGCGGCGATCAGCAGGCTCACTCCCACCGGCAGGTCCACTTCGACGAAGATCAGGTCGATCTTCTGGGTGCTCTGGTTCATCAGGATGAACACCAGAAGCAGGATCGCGATGATGAGGCCGATGAACCAGGCGACGTAGGTCGCGCGCGAGCGCGTGTGTTTGACGCCCTGAACCGCTTTGTCCATCTCGGTCAGCGCATGCCGCTCGACCTGAACGTAGTCGTGCCCGGCCTTGTGTGAGGCCTGCGGCGGATCGCTCGGTTCGCCGGTGTGCGGAGGCAGATCGTCGAACGAGTCGGGCGGCGGCGGGGTGGTCATGGGCCAATCATGGCATGACAGAATTCTTGGCGTGAGCAGTGCGCATCAGCCGGTCCCCGTCGCCGAGAACTCGTCGGCGTCGCGGCGCGACCGGCTCCGGCCGCGTCGCACCGTCGCGATTCTGGTGGCGGGGTGGGTCGCGCTGATCGCCGCGGCGGGAGTGGCGGTCTGGTTCTTCCGGCTCGACGACGAGTGGAACGCCCAGGTTCTGGCCGCCCACTGCCACGATCTTCCGGCGCTGCCGAACGGCCGGATCTACGGAATCACCGTCCTCGCTCTGCTCGTGATCGCGGTGTGTCTGCTCGCCTGGAGTCTCTGGCGGATCGTCGAGGGGCCCACGTCGCACTGGTGGCTGGTGATTCCAGTGCTGCTGGCGGTGGTCGTCGCGGCCGGTGTGGCTCTCTACGCTCTGGTGATCCTGGGCGCGCCCACCGATCCGGGGGACGGCACCGACGGCAGCGGTCTGCCCTGCGGGATCGGTTAGGCAAAGTCGCCGAATCGGGCGAGCGGTCGATTCGTGAGAGAATGGGCAGGTGACCAGCTTGCCCCTCGTCTTCACCGCCCCTGCCCGTGGTAGACCGCCGCGGCATTTCGCCGACCTCGACGAGGCCGGACGGGTGGCTGCGGTCGAAGAGCTGGGACTGCCGAAGTTCCGTGCCAAGCAGCTGGCCAAGCAGTACTACGGTCGGCTGAACGCCGACGTCGCCGAGATGACCGACCTGCCCGCCGCGATGCGAGGGCCGGTCGGCGAGATGTTGTTCCCGGAGCTGATGACGCCGGTGCGGCACGTGTCGTGCGACGACGGCTCCACCCGCAAGACGCTGTGGCGGCTGCACGACGGCACGCTCCTCGAGTCGGTGCTGATGCGCTACCCGGACCGCAACACCCTGTGCATCTCGTCGCAGGCGGGCTGCGGCATGGCCTGCCCGTTCTGCGCGACCGGGCAGGGCGGTTTGGACCGCAACCTGTCGACCGCGGAGATCGTCGACCAGGTGCGCGCCGCGGCGCGGGCCCTGCGCGACGGCGAGGTCGGCGAGCCCGGCCGTCTGTCGAACGTCGTGTTCATGGGCATGGGCGAGCCGCTGGCCAACTACAAGCGGGTCGTCGACGCGGTCCGGAAGATCACGTCCCCGGATCCGGAGGGGCTCGGCATCTCGGCGCGTTCAGTCACCGTGTCGACGGTGGGGCTTGCTCCGGCGATCCGCCGGCTGGCCGACGAGGGCCTCGCGGTGACGCTTGCCGTCTCGCTGCACACGCCCGACGACGAGCTCCGCGACACCCTCGTCCCGGTCAACAACCGCTGGTCGGTCTCGGAGGTGCTGGAGGCCGCACGCTACTACGCCGACTCCACCGGCCGCCGCGTCTCGATCGAATACGCCCTGATCCGCGACGTGAACGACCAGCCGTGGCGGGCCGACATGCTCGGCAAGAAGCTGCGCTCGGCGCTCGGCTCGCGCGTGCACGTCAACCTGATCCCGCTGAACCCGACGCCGGGTTCGGAGTGGGACGCCAGCCCCAAGCCGGTCGAGCGCGAATTCGTCCGGCGCGTGCAGGCGCAGGGCGTGTCGTGCACCGTCCGCGACACCCGCGGTCAGGAGATCGCGGCCGCCTGCGGTCAGCTCGCCGCCGAAGAGAAGTAGCCCGGCTGCCGAAGGGTCAGTCCGGAACGACGACGGCCCGCACCGTCTGATCGGCGGCCCACGCCTCGCCGACCTGCGACAGCGGGTAAGCTCGGTACGGCACGTGCACGGTGCCGGAGGCGATCTGCGCCAGGAACGACGGCATCGCGGCCATGATCTGAGCCGGGGGAGTGCTGCCGAGTCCGGAGCCGCGCAGCGTGTACCGCCGCGACCTGAGCAATGCGCCGGGGACCGCGGCCTCGAGTCCGGCGCCCGCGCCGATCTCGACGTGCTCGACGTCGTATCCGTCGACGGCGAGCGACGGGTGGCCGAGCGCCTGGAACGCCGCTTCGGCGACCGGGCCCCACACGAAGTCGACGACCGTGGTCGGCGGCCGCCCGTCGAGGGCCGCGACCAGCGGCGCGATGTCGTCGCCGGTCAGCGCGACGGTGACCAGCGCGTCGCCACGCGGCGCGTGGCGTTCGCGCAGACCGTCGAGGGCGTCGGTGTTGCGCCCCGCGGCGACCACCCGGGTGGCGCCCAGGGCGAACGCGTTGTCGACGGCGATGCGGCCGGCGATGCCGGTCGCGCCGAGCACCAGGACCGTGCCTAGCCCGTCGTCGCCCAGCTCAGCGACGCGTTGCGTGAGCGGCGTCCACGACGACATGCCGGGGTTGGCTCCCGCGGCCACGGCGAGCGGGTCGACGTCGCCGGGCATTTCGATCCCGAGGCCGCTCGGCACGGCGATTCGCTGGGCCATGGTGCCCCAGGGCGGGGCGGCGAAGCCGGTGTAGACGAGCCGGCCGTCGTCGGTGCGGGCGACGGCGTCGATGCCGGGGACGACCGGCCAGAGGCCGGATGAACTGTAGTGGCTGCCGGAGATGCGCGCGCGGACGACCGGGTGGATGCCGGCGGCGACGAGTTCGACGATCTGCCGGCCGTCGGCGATCTCCGGCTCGGGGAATTCGGTGCAGACCGGCGGGGTCGCCGGTTCGGTGACGACTGCTGCTTTCATGTCCATCCTCCTGGTGGCTGCGGTTGTGGAAACTGTCGTACTTAACGATGTTAAGTACGTCCACCAGGTTTCTCTAACGCTGTTAAGCTGTCAAGGTGGCCGGCCGAATCACCCTGACCGCGATCGTCGACGAGGCGTTCGCGCTGCTCGACGACGCCGGAATCGACGGACTGACGCTGCGCGCGCTCGCCGGACGGCTGGGGGTCAAGGCGCCGGCGCTGTACTGGCACGTCGCCAGCAAGCAGGCGCTGATCGACGAGATGGGCACCGAGATCGCGCGACGGATCGCCGTCGCCGTCGACGACGCGCCGCCGACCGACGACTTCGCCGAGGCCCTGCGTCACACCGCGACGACGATGCGCGCGGAGTATCTGCGCCACCGCGACGGGGCGCGGACGTTCAGCGGCACCCGGCTGTCTGATCCTGCGCTCATGCGCGGGCAGGAAGACGCGCTGGGGAAGTGGACTGCGCGCGGGATGACCGTCGAGCAGGTGGTGGACGCCTTCGAGATCGTCACGGCGTTCGTCGTCGGCTTCGTGATCGAGGAGCAGGAGCGCGCCGACGAGTCGAGGTACGCGGTGGCCGATCGCGACGAGGCGGTGGGCGAGGAGTACCCGCTCGCCGTCGCCGCCGGACATCACCTGTTGCGGTCTGCTGAGCAGCGGTTCGCCGAACAGCTCGCGCTGGTCACCCGCGCCTTCGGTTGAGGCCGACGAAACGACGACGGCCGCGTCCCGACGAATCGGAACGCGGCCGTGATCGAAAGCCGGGTGCGGGTCAGCGCTTCCAGGCGCCCTTCTTCGGGATCATCTGGTAGCCCGCGTAGCCGATCAGCACGACGCCGATGGCGATCAGGTAGACGTCCTCGACGTGCCCGACGTGATTGCCCTTGCACATGGCGAAAAGCAGCAGACCGCAGACGAAGGCGGCGACGGCGTAGGTGCGCGGCGCGGTGCCCGACCAGCCGAAACGGGCTGAGGGGACGTCCGGGTCTTCGCGAACCCAGCCGGTGTCGATGGTGTCGACCTCAGTACTTGCCACGTCAGCTCCTCCGGAGGGGTGAAACCGGTCGGGTATGACGACCGGTAGTAGTCAGGGCATAAGCATAACCCGACGGCCATGCGCGACAATGTCGGGTGTGACGACACGTGTCTTGATACTCGGCTCGACCGGCTCGATCGGAACCCAGGCGCTGGAGGTGATCGCCGAGCACCCCGAGCGGTTCGAGGTGGTCGGCCTCGCCGCCGGGGGCGGCAACCTCGACCTTCTCCAGGCCCAGATCGCGGCGACGGGCCTGCCGCGCGACCGCATCGCCGTCGCCGACGCGGCCGCGGGCAAGGAACTCGCCGATCGGCTCGGCGGAGCGGTGCGCTCCGGACCGAACGCCGTCGTCGAACTCGTCGAATCGGTTCCGGCCGACATCGTGCTGAACGGCGTCGTCGGTTCCATCGGGCTGCGGCCGTCGCTCGCGGCGCTGCAGAGCGGCGCGCGACTCGCTCTGGCGAACAAGGAGTCGCTGGTGGCCGGCGGATCGCTGGTGCTCGACGCCGCGTCGCCCGGGCAGATCGTGCCCGTCGACTCCGAGCATTCGGCGATCGCGCAGTGCCTCCGTGGAGGGACCGCCGACGAGGTGGACCGGCTGGTCCTCACCGCGTCGGGCGGGCCGTTCCGCGGGTGGACCGTCGAACAGGTGCGCGACGTGACGCCGGAGCAGGCCGGCAAGCATCCGACCTGGTCGATGGGGCCGCTGATCACCCTCAACTCGGCGACCCTGGTGAACAAGGCGCTCGAAGTGATCGAGGCGCACCTGCTGTTCGGCGTCCCGTACGACCGGATCGACGTGACGGTGCACCCGCAGTCGATCGTGCACTCGATGGTGACCTTCGTCGACGGCGCGACCATCGCGAAGGCGTCGCCGCCGTCCATGAAGCTGCCGATCGCGCTGGCGATGGGCTGGCCGGACCGGATCCCCGGATCGTCGACGGCGTGCGACTTCTCCACGGCGTCGTCGTGGACGTTCGAGCCGGTCGACGAGGACGTGTTCCCGGCGATTCGGCTGGCCCGGCAGGCCGGGGAAGCCGGCGGCAGCCTGACCGCGGTCTACAACGCGGCCAACGAGGCCGCCGCCCAGGGCTTCTTCGACGGCGCGATCCGATTCCCGCAGATCGTCGAGACGATCGGCGAGGTGCTGGCGCAAGCGGACGAGTGGTCGGCCGCACCCGGTACTGTGGAGGACGTCCTGGAGGCCGACCGGTGGGCGCGCGAGCGCGCGTCGTCGCTGGTGGCCGCCGGTCGTTGAGGAGAAGAATCGCCGCACCGCTCGCCCGTGTGCGCACGACATGAATGAGTAGGCACCACAGGTGAGTTACGTGCTCGGCGTCGTGTTGTTCGCCGCCGCCCTGCTGATCTCCATCGCCTGGCATGAGCTCGGCCACATGTGGGCTGCGCAGGCGACCGGCATGAAGGTCCGCCGCTACTTCGTCGGGTTCGGTCCCACCCTGTGGTCGACGCAGCGCGGCGAGACCGAGTACGGGATCAAGGCGATCCCGCTCGGCGGCTTCTGCGACATCGCGGGCATGACCCCGCACGACGAGATGTCGGTCGCCGACCGGCCGCGCGCGATGTACCTGCAGGCGACGTGGAAGCGGCTGGTGGTGCTGTTCGCCGGGCCGATGCAGAACTTCATCCTCGGATTCGTGCTGATCATCGTGCTGGCGCTGGGCTGGGGCCTGCCGATCCTGGGCGACAAGCCGGTTTACGCGGACTCCATCACCTGTGTCGCGCCGTCGACCGACGCGAAGGGCAATCCCGTCGAATGCACCGGCCCGGCCCCCGCGGCCGGCGCCGGGTTGCGCACGGGCGACCAGATCCTCGCCGTCGACGGCCACACGATCTCCGATCGCAGCGACCTGATCCAGCACGTGCAGCGCAGTCAGGGGAGTGTGCAGCTCACTGTCGTGCGCGACGGTGCGCAGCAGGAGCTGACGATCCCGGTGTCGCGTGTGCAGCGCATGGTGCTCTCCGGCGACGGCGCCGATGCGAAGCCGGTGCCGGCGACGGTCAGCGCCATCGGCGTCGGCCTGGACCAGCAGAACGTGCGGAACTACAACGCGCTCACGGTGTGGGGCGGCGCGATCACGTTCACCGGCGACATGTTCCGCGAGACCTTCAAATCGCTGCTCAGCCTGCCGTCCAAGATCGGCGACCTCTGGCATGCGGTGACCGGCGGGAAGCGGGCCGACGACACGCCGGTCAGCGTGGTGGGGGCGTCGCGGCTCGGCGGCGAGGCGGCCGAGCACGGCTACTGGGACATGTTCATCGGGCTGCTGCTGAGCGTGAACCTGTTCCTCGGCGTGTTCAACCTGATTCCGCTGCTGCCGCTGGACGGCGGCCACATGTCGATCGCGGTGTACGAGAAGCTCCGCAACACCGTCCGCCGCTGGTTCGGACGCGCCGCGGCCGGCCCGGTCGACTACTACAAGCTGATGCCGCTGACCTACGCGGTGGTCGTCGTGATGGGCGCGTTCATGGTGCTCACGGTGACCGCGGACATCATCAACCCCATCAGAGTCTTCTCCTGAACGTGAGACTGGGCTGACATGAGGCTGGGCGATCTGCTGCTGACCGAGGGACTCGGTCTGCGGCTGCTCGACGCCGCGCCCGGCGCACTCGACCGCGAGTTCCGCTGGACGTACCAGACCGACCTGCCCGATCCCCGCCGCTATCTGGCCGGAGGCGAGTTGATCCTGAGCGGCCTGAGCTGGCGTACCGGACCCGGCGACGCCGAGTCGTTCGTGGCGGCCGTCGTCGAGGCGGGCGCGGTGGGACTGGTCGCGGGCGACCTGGTCTTCGACGGCGTCCCGGACGACGTCGTGGCGGCGTGTCGTGCGCACGGGCTGCCGATCCTGGGGCTGGCCTCGGAGATCTCGTTCGTGACGGTCGCCGAGTTCGTGGCGAACGAGGCGCGCACCGAGCGCCGTGAACGCGAACGGGCGACGGTGGGCCGGCGCCGGGACCTGCTCGGCCTCCTGGCGGCGGGCCGTCCGCTGGACGCGCTGCTCGATCAGGTGGCGCGCGACGGCGGGCCGTCGAGCGTGATTCTGACCGCCACCGGGCTGCCGATGACCAGTCTTTCGCGATGGTCGGCCGACGGCATTCCGCTTTCCGCAGCGCACCTGGACCGCATCAGCGAGGCGTTCGTGACCGCGGCTGCGCTGCCCGCTGTGGTGCGGGTCGACGGCCGGTCGTATTCGGTGTTCAGCGTGGGGCCCGGGCTCGGCAACCGCCTGACGTCGTGGATGCTGGTCGCCGAGGGCGACGTCGAGCAATGGAGCCTGGACCACGTCGACGTCGTGGCCGACCTCGCTGCACTCGCGCAGCTCGATCGTGCCCGTCGCGACGAGGGGCGCCGCGCGCTCGGCCGGGCGGCGACCGACCTGTTCCGGCTGCTGGCCGGGGGCGGCAGCGCGTCGGAGATCTCTGTGCAGCTGACCCAGTGCGGACTCGACGCCGGCTCGGTGTTCTCGGTGCTGATCGGAGAGATCGACGACGCGCCCTGGCAGGGCGACGAGCAGGTCGTGATCGGCGACGCGGCCGGGCACGTCGGGCCGTCGATCGTCGGGACGTGGACCGACGGGCGAACCGCCGTCGTCGTCGAGGCGGACGACGACGATCTGGCCGGACCGCTCGAGGCGGCCGTGCGCCGGCTCGCCCCGGGGCTGGCCGCGACGCCGCTGTCGCTGGGAGTCAGCGAGCCGGTCGCGGCGGCGGGGCTGGCGGCCGCGGCCGAGGAGGCCAGGCAGGCGCTCGGCGTCGCACGAGAAGAATCGGGGCCGGTGCGGGTGGTGTTCGGTCACCAGATCGCTTCGGCGTCGGTGCTGTTCGCCGGCGTCGCCCCGGATGTGCGGGCGGTCTTCGCGCAGCGGGTGCTCGGGGCCGTCGTCGCGCACGACGCCGAGACCGGTTCCGCGCTGCTCGACACACTGCGGGTGTTCTTGGCGTGCGACGGGTCGTGGGCGGCTTCGGCGGCCGAGCTCGGGGTGCATGTCAACACGGTCCGGCACCGGATCGAGCGGATCGAGGAATTGACCGGCCGCGACCTTTCGACGCTGACCGACCGGATGGACTGCCTGCTCGCCGCGGCGTCGATGGTGTGATCCTCCAGTCGAGCACCTCCTGAACGCAGTCTGATTGGCGAAGTCTCCAACGCACGGGGACGGCAGGTGGATTTCAGATGTCTGATGGCCATCTGTACGAAACGGTTCGGTGACAGCGTCGGGGTGTTCTTGACGCATGGACTTGTACGACGTCACGCGATACCGCCTGGCCGGAACCCGGAGGGACCTCGTTCTCGCCGACGACGAACGATTCGTCGCCGGCGGCACGTGGATGTTCTCGGAGCCGCAGCCGGGGGTGCGGGGTCTAGTCGACCTGACCGGTCTGGGCTGGCCGCCGGTGCAGGAACTCGACGACGGACTGCGCATCGCGGCCACATGCACGATCGCCGAGCTGGTGGCCCTCCCGCCGAATCCGGCCCGGCCCGCCCAGCATCTGTTCGCCGAATGCGCGAACGCATTGCTGGCGTCGTTCAAGATCTGGAACACCGCGACCGTCGGCGGCAACATCTGCCGGTCGTTCGCCGCGGCGTCGATGGTGTCGCTGGCGGTGGCACTCGACGGCGTCGCGCTGATCTGGCGGCCGGACGGTTCGCAGCGACGCGTCGACGTCGCCGAGCTGATCACCGGCAACGGCCGCAATGCGCTCGCGCCGGGTGAGGTGCTGCGTGCCGTGGACTTCCCGGGATCTGCGTTGCGGAGCCGTGCGACGATGCGCAAGGCGGCCCTCGCCGAACTGGGCAGGTCCGGCGCGGTGGTCACCGGCCGGTGCGACGAGGACGGCACGTCTACGTTCACGGTCACCGCCGCGACTCAGGCGCCTCGAGTGCTGCGCTACGCCGCGCTTCCGGCGGCCGCGCAGTTGCGGTCCGACGTCGAGGCGCTGGACGGCTACTACACCGATCCGCTGGGTTCGGCGGACTGGCGGCGCTCGGTGAGCGCCGTGCTGGCCGGGCGGATCCTCGC
>JASGFV010000138.1:0-10038 GCA_047605365.1 Gordonia sp. (in: high G+C Gram-positive bacteria) | reverse complement strand
CACCAAGGACAACACCGTCATGACGCTGACCATGTGCGTCAACTACGGCGGCCGCGCCGAGATCGCCGACGCCGCGCGGGAGATCGCCCGCCGTGCCGCCCGCGGCGAGATCGATCCGGAGCGGATCAACGAGTCGACTTTCGCCAAGTACCTCGACGAGCCGGACATGCCCGACGTCGACCTGTTTCTCCGGCCCTCGGGAGAGCAGCGCATCTCCAACTTCCTGCTGTGGCAGAGCGCCTACGCGGAGATGGTCTACCAGGAGAAGCTGTTCCCGGACTTCGACCGCCGCGATCTGTGGGCCGCCTGCCTGGAGTACGCGAAACGGGATCGCCGGTTCGGCAGCGCCTGACGCGGGCGTCCGAGGGCCCGCGTCGCGGACCACGCTGCTGAGAATGTCGTCTCTGAGGGACTCCGAAGACGATCTGCCTTCTCACGGGGTGCCGTGCTTCGGGTGGACGCGGCTGAAGGCCTTCGGCAGGGCGCCTTCGTGGGACAGCGTGAACAGCGACCGTGCCGCGGAACTGGTGACCGCGGTGACGAAGACGATGAACGCGACCGCGACGGTCAGGCTCACCACGGGCTTGATCCAGCCGACGCCGGTGCCGTCCGCGAGCTGCGGCAGGACGGCCGCGTCCTTGTCGATCGAACCGAATTGCAGGACCTGCGGGTAGGTGGCCAGCACGTACAGCACGCCCAGGATCAGGACCACTCGGAGCAGTGAGCGTGCGATGGTTCGGTGGGCGTCCTTGGCCTCGGCGCCCAGTGAGGCGACCGATTCGAATCCAGCGTACGAACCGACGCCGACGACGGCGGCGACGAAAGTCGAACTGTTGCCGAGGTGACTCAGGCTCCACTGCTCGGAGTCGATGTGGAAGCCGTACTGGATGTTAGGAGGCGACGATGATGACGAAGATCGAGACGACGGCCACCACCTCGAAGAGCAGTTCGTACTTGGCCGCCAGCGAGGCCCCGCGGTAGGGGAGATACACGGCGACCGCAGCGACGAAGGTGGCCAGGAGAAGCTTGAACCATGTCGCTTCCGACCCGATGCCGATGTCGGTGAGGAACGAGTCCACGTACAGGACGCCGCCCAGGCTTCCGGTGGTGGCGAAGCCGAGGTAGCCGAGCAGGATCGACAGTCCGGAGGCGAAAGCGGCTCCCGGGCCCAGACCGTTGCCGGTATAGGTGCCGAGGGAGCCGGAGGACACGGTGCGCCGGGCTTGGAATCCGATGGTTCCGGCCAGGAGCAGCGCAATCACCAGACCGATGAGGGCGGCCCGCTCCGCACCCTTTCCGGAGGCGACGAACAGGGAGAACGGGACGGAGGCCAGCGCCACCGAGGGGGCCGCCGCGGCAAGGCCCTGTGCAAAGACGCCCCACGGTCCGAGGGTCTCTTTGGCGAGGCCGGTGTGATCGGTGGACGGCAGGTGCCGTCCGTTGAGTGTGATGCCCTGCGGCGGGTCGATCGCGGTGAGCTCGCCGCTCGCCGCGGTGCTTGCGACGTCCTCGCCCGGCGGCGAAGTGTCTCGAAGGGTGGTCATGTCAGGCGCATGAGGGTCTTCCGCTCTCATCGGGTCGTGGTGGGGTCAGACTCCGGCCGGAGTCTTGGCTCGCAGGTGTCCGCGCAGCGTCGAGGTGTCGTACGCCTCGCGGAACAGTCCCCGCCGACCAAGGATCGGGAACAGGAAGCCCTGCGCCGACGACCACCGTCAGTCCGTCCAGCAGGACGTCGGGCTGCAGGTTGAAGCCGTCGACGGCGCCGGCCCGGAACCACTCTTCGATCCGGTCGGCGAGTTCCTCGGGTGTGCCGACGAATCCGGCATGGCCGGAGCCGATGTACCGGGACTGCTTGGGGTATTCGCGGACGGTCGGATCGGTGCGCCTGATCTGCGCGACGATCGACTCGCGGAATCCGAGACTCCCGGTGAATCGCTGGGGATCCGGTGGGGATTCGAGCACGTCCTTCGGGAACGGTGCATCCAGGTCGAACTGGCTCGCGTCGACGCCGATGGCTCCGGACAGCCAGTCGACCGAATAGGACGCAGGCCCGGCGTCGTGCAGTTCGTCGCTGCGCCGGACGGCTTCCTCATGGGTGCTGCCGAGAGTGGTCAGCAGGCCGGGAAGAATCTTGACGTCGTGGGGAGAACGGCCCGCGGCCACGGCGAGGCTCTTCACCTGCCGGTAGTGGTCGACGCGGTGGCCACCAGCCCGATGTGTTCGGTGACCGCGGCGACGTGCGCCCAATTGACGGTCGGCTCGAGGTGCGCGGGGTTGGCGTCGTAGGCGGGGTTGTAGAGGGCGGGTATGTCAGCGAGGAACAGGGCGTCAAGGCTGCCGCGCTCAGCGGTCCGGGCGACGGCCTCCCAGTAGGACGGGGAGACGAACGAATGAGCAGCGAGCCCGCGGGTCTGCCACGACGCCGGCAGGTAGCCGAGGACGAGGGCGTTCACACCGAGGGCGACGTGTCCGATGCGGGTCGTCACAGTCGTGCTCCCCGGGTCGGGGCCGCGAAGGCCGGGGAACGGTCGAGGGCGCGTTCGGGGACGGGGAGTTGCAACGCCGCCCTCAGAGATTCAGCCGACGCCGGGGCGAGACCGGCGTCGAAGAGTGCTTCGGCCTGGTCGAGGAGCCGGACGAGCGGCTCGCCCGGCAGCGCGTTCAGCAACAATCCGCTCGGGCCGCCGGGCCGGCTCAGCGGCCTGCTGTTGCGGTCCAGTGGAAGAATCTGCTGGCCGGGCCCGACCGAGACGTCGGCGGTCACCGGCGTCGGTCCGCCGTTCGGCGTCCACCAGGCGATGACGCTGGTGCCGGTCTCCGGCTCGGGCACGGTCAGCGGGCCGGCGATCGAATAGATCGCGTCGTGGTCGATGCGGTCGATGCGATCGGCCTGAACGAAGACACCCGTGTCGAGGTCGGCGATCACCGCGTCGTACGGTCAGCTCTGTTCGAGTTCGCGAACGGCGTCCACACCGTCTGCCAATGCCTTGGCGGGCTCGACCTCGTCGGTGAGCCAGGGCTCGCCGGGCGCCGAGTGCGTGCTGACGCCGCCGAAGATCAGGCCGAAGCGCCCTCGCGAGAGATGGCCGGCCGACGCCGAGCGTCGTGCCAGATTGTACGGGTGGTCCCGGCTGAAGCCGACCGGCGCCAGTACCCTCGTTCGTTCGGTCGCGGCCAGAAGTGCCACAGCGGCGGTCGTCGCCTCGAGGGTCGCGGTCGATCGCACCGTCGGATCGAGGCGCTCGATTCCGAGGATGGAGAACGCCACGGGCAGGTCGTCCCATCGGCGCTGCAGCGCGGGATCGGCGAACAGTTCGATCACCTGGTCGCCGGTCAGTCCGAGGGCGAGGTAGGGCGTGTAGGCGGTCAATTGCCCTGACCTCCGCGTACCCCGGATCCGCCGAACAGGTTCGGTCGAGGATCGGTTCCGTTGACCAGGTAGTCGCCGACGATCCGTGCCTTGTAGACACGCGGGTTGTGGGACGCGAGCGTGCGCGCATTGCGCCAGTGACGATCCAGGGCCAGTCCGGTCGACACGCCTGAGGCGCCGAGAGCGTCGAACACCTCGGTCGTGACCGAGAGGGCGGCCTTGATCACGACGAGTTGCGCGCGGTCGGTCGACAGCTGTGCGTTCAGGGTCGATTCGTCGCGCCTGACCACGTCGCCTGCCGCATGCGCAGCGGCGACTGCATCGAGGTCGCGGGCGGCCGCCGCACTGATTCCGGCGAGGACTGCCAGAACCGCCACTTGGTAGAAGTGCCCCTGGTAGACGAAGCGTTCACTGAGCGGGTAGACGTTGTCGGGGTCGACGGCGGCGTCTGTGTAGTCTGCACTTCCGCTCGCGGTGGTCTGCTGACCGAATCCGGTCCAGTCGTCGGTGAGTCGGACGCCCGGATCGTCACGGCGAACGAGCGCTGTGAAGAAGCCGTCGTCGGAGGCGCCCAGCACGTCCAGCCAGTCCGCGTACAGGCTGCCGGTCGCGTAGAACTTGGCGCCGTTGACTCGGTACAGATCGCCGTCGCGCCGCACAGTGGTAGCGATGTTCGCGAATGTGCCGTTGTTGGCTTCGGTCCAGCCGCCGCCCACGAATTCGCCACCGCGGAATCGTTCCAGCCAGCGGTCTCCGGCCGCAGACACCGGTGCGTTGAGGCGATCTTCGACGAAGGCCAGGTGGTTGCGCCAGACATGAGCGACGTTGGGGTCCGCGGCGCCGAGCGCAGCGAGGAGAGTGAAGGTCTGTTCCAGCGATGCGCCGAGTCCACCGAATTCCTCCGGGATTCGCAGGAGGCCGAAATCGGCGGCCTTCAAAGCCGCGACCTGGTCGTAGGGGAACGACCGCTGCTGTTGACGCTCGAGGTCGCCGTCGGCGATGTCGGCGAAGATCTCGCCGAACCGTGCGACCAAGTCTTCGGTGTCGGCTGTCGGAGCCCGGAGGTAGGTGCCGGTGGTGGTGCCGAGGGTGTCAGTCATGTCGGTCCTGACTTTCTCGTGTGAGTCGACGGGTTCAGAAGACGGTTCCGGCAAAGGGCAGCCGGTCGGTGGCGAACAGGGTGTCGAGTCGCTCGACGGCTCCCTCTCGGCGCACGATCAGACGGCCCGCGGCAGCGAGTTGCCACCATGCGGTCCCGCCGAGGTAAGTCGATGCGAGGTCGGCGACGTCGACTCGTACCGACGGGGGCTCGCCGCTCGGCGTTCGGCGAGGCGCCCCGAGGACGTAGCGGCCCGAATTGGCGGGCAGAAACCGGTCTTCGCCTCCGACGACTCGGCCGTCCTCCGATGCCGCAAGGTAGCGGTCGGCCTCGATGTCGGCGGCCGGATCGGCGTGACGCAGATCGAGCCCGAGCATCGAGCGGGAGAAGGTGCCGAACACTGCGCGGGCCTGCTCTGGTCCGGCGACGGCGTCGATTCTGACAGTCGTCGGCTCAGGCGCAGTTCGCGTGTGCTCGTCGATCGTCATCGGTGCCACACCTCCTGGTGAACGCGATGTGTCTCCAGATACGCGCCAGGCGCGAAGTGCTCGTCGTAGAAGTCCGTGTCGATATGCTGTGCCTGCAGGTAGTTGAGGATGTGGACGGTGGGCACAGTGCCCGGGATCTTCCCGAACGTCTCGTCGACATACGAGACCTCAGCGGTCAGAAGGTCGCGAAGCCGATCGTCGAACGGGGCGGCGGAGCCGCGAACGCGGGGAGTGTCGCGCCACGGTCCGGGCGTGCTCGGGTTCAATGGACCGCCGGCGCCGATCTTGCGTTGCACAAAGCGTTCGACCGCCTCCGCCGCGTCCGTGACATGGGGCCGCGACAGAGTCTCGAAGACGTCGGGCAGACCCGTCGGATTCGGCAGTGACCACCGGCTGTCGTGCTGCACATGGAAACCGAGGCCGGGCACGTCCGGATCGCCGGAAGCCCCGAGAACCGAAAAGCGGTCGATGCCGTCGAACGTCCACCCTCCGAGTCCGAGCGCCCCGAGAACGAGATGCCCGTTGTATGCGGCGGTCACGAGTTCGGCACTGGCCTCGGCCAGTGTGTACTGCTCGACGAACGACAGCGGGAACGGGTCGTTCGCGTGGACGAGCGAGGGGTGGTCGGCGCCGGGAATCGGACGGTGATTGATGTCGTCGTAAACCCCGTATCCGTTCTGGAGAAAGAACGCGAGATTGGCGATGAAGTGCTGTGCGAGATCGGCGATCGGAATCACCAGAAGCGACCCCGGATGGTTTGCGATCCAGGTGTTGTGCCCTTCGATATAGGGCTCTTCTCGGGGCAGATACAGGCGCTCGTCGGCCAGTCTGCGATAGCGGGAGACTGTGCGACCCAGCCAGGCGTCCAGGTCGTCGCTGCCGGTGTCCTCCGGGGTCGGTAGTTCGTCGCGGCTGGACAGGAAGTACGTCCCCGAGTCGTCGGTGAAGAAGAAGTCGGTGGTGGCAAAACCTGCAGCAGACGGGAATGTCCGACCGGTGGCGGTGCTCGGGTAGTTGGGCAGGGCCGGGGCGTACCCGGGGTGGTGCGAGATGCCGAAGTTGAATCCGGTGACCCCGGTGACGGCCGAGAGCACGACCGCTCGCTCCGTTTCGGACAGCGGCTGAGGCTCATGAGAACTCGTGTAGGCGAGTTCGCCGCGGGGTATCGACCCGCCGACCGGGAAGCGGCGTGACCGCCGGCCGCGGATCGCGCTGAAGAGTGGAAACGCCGCCGCCTCGGCGAGCGCGGTGCGTTCAGCGTCGCTGATAGTCAAAGCGCTCATGCCGGCACCTGCTGGGGAACCGTGGACGCAACGAAGTCGGCGACGGCAGACACGACTTCGCGGTGGGCCACCTCGTTCAGCACATCGTGTGCTGAGTCTTCGAAGACCTCGACGCGGAGAGGCGGCGTGCGATCACGCCAGTCGAGAATCGAGGCGATCGGCGCGATCTGGTCGTTGCTGCCGTGAACCGCGAGAATCGGCAGCGACAGCTCCGGAAGACCCCTTTCGATCTGCTCCCAGGCCGGTGGAAACAGGCGGCGGGCCAGCTCGCCGAGATCTCCCCCGGTGAATGCGAGCGGGTCGTTCGCCAGTTCGTCGCGATAGAAGGGGGCAGCCGACAGGGCGTCGAGGTCGAGCTCGACGCCCTCGTCCTCAACGGCTGCGAGCCAGGCCACCGGACTCAATGCGGCTCCGCTGACCACCAGGCCGGCGTACTTCTCGGAATCGGCCGAGATCGCAGTCAGCGTCGCGACGATGCTGCCGAGTGAATGACCCGCGATCACCACCGGTACGTCGGGCGCCTGACCGGTGGCGAGATGATCGGTGAGGACCCGGGCGGCGCCGATCGCATCGTCCATGCTGTCCAGGGTGCCCCGCGGGCCGTCGCTCAAACCGTGACCGTATTGGTCCAGCGCCCAGACGTTGATTCCCTGGGCGTTGAGCTGTTCCGCGAAACGGTGGTACAGGCCCGAATGCTCCCCATATCCGTGCAGAAACACGAGGGAGGCGAACGGCTGTTCGGCGGTGCGCCAATAGCGGTAGTAGACGTGGCCGTTCGGGCCGTCGAAGAAAGGCACCGGAGGCTCCTTTGATCGGGATTCGGAGACTCAGAGTATCGCTTTGATATTCATTTCAACTACGTTTTGAGCGACGGTGGTTGCAATCGCGAGGATTGGAATCATTACGGGTTCTGCCCGACGTCACCGGTGACAGGCATACTCGGCGGCTGTTCGTGAGAAGCGAACCGTCGCCTCCCTCCGAGCATCAGATGTGCGACGCCGACCTCACCGTTCGAGCCGGACCGGCGGATCGATGGGAGATTCGTTCTCAGACATGCACCGACCATGGGTTGACGCTCATTTGGCGTCGACTACCGATTGACGACTACTTCTTCGCGGCGCACGACGTGCAGGTGCCGAAGATCTCCACGGTGTGGGTGATGTCGGTGAATCCGTGTGAGCGGGCGATTGACGAAGCCCACTTCTCCACGGCCTCCGCGGAGACCTCGACGGTGGTGCCGCATTCGCGACACACCAGGTGATGGTGGTGGCCGTCGGAGCAGTGGCGGTACCGGGTCTCGCCGGAACCGTCCCAGATGGCGTCCACTTGGCCGGAGTCGGTGAGCGCCTGCAGGTTGCGATAGACGGTGGTCAGCCCGATTCTCTCGCCGCGCTCGATCAGTGCGTCGTGGAGTTGCTGGGCGGACAGGAAGTCGTCGGTGGTCGACAGGGCGGCGGCGATCGCCTCGCGCTGACGGGTGTTCCGTTGCCCGGTGACGGGCGGCTTCGTGGTGCTCACTGCGCCACCTCGCGGTCCGGCTGCGCAGTGAGTCGTCCGACGGGGCGGCGTTCCCCGGCGTGCACCATGGCGTCGACGACGATGTGCGCCACGTGGTCGTCGACCAGCGTGTACTCGACTTCGCGGCCGCGTCGCCGTCCCTCCACCACGCCGGAGTTCTTGAGCACCCGCAGATGCTGGCTGACCTGCGGCTGGTTCAGCTGCAGGTCGTCGACCAGTTCATGCACGCACATCGCGCGCTTGTCGAGGGCCAGGACGATCGCGACGCGAGCGGGTGCGGCGAGTGCGCGCAGCAGGTCGCTGGCGGCGAGGTGGGCCGTCGCGTCGGCCACCAGGCCGTCCTGGGCGTGCGAATGGCTCACCATTCCTCCTGACGTGACGATGTGGCGGTATTCCGAGCGTATCGGAATCGGTTTCCAGCATCGATTCGGTGCGCCTTTCACCGGCGTCAGTTCGACTCCTTCTGCTCGATCCGAGCATCGCCGAGGACGCAGTCGCCCTCGCCCGGGCCACCCCAGGAGTAGACGATCTTCAAGCGCAAGGCGTTGTCGAGCGGGACGTTCACCGGTGAGGTCTTGCCGAAAGTCAACGGGGTCGAAGACAGCTGGCGGTCGTCGGCGAAGATCGAGATGGTGCACGAGAATGACGTAGCGCTCTTGTCGCCGACTCCGGCCGTGGCGATGAGCCGCGTCGCACTGCGGCCGAGGTTGTATTCGAACGAGCAGGTGCCTTGCTTGTCCTTGACGAGCGAGTCGCGGCCGGCGATCAGCGAGTGGTAGAATGTGTCGCCGCCGATGGCGTCGACGCCGGTCGAGTCGTGGAAGTAGAAGGTGTCACACTTGTCCGCCACCTGCTTCATGTCTGCGACGTACTCCGTCGGTCCGCCGTCGGCTTTCGTCGCGCCGGGCGGCGTCGCGGTCGTGAACTCGGCGTTGAGTAGTACGAGGCCGCTGTCGGTGCCGCATTCGCCGGTCTTTGCGGCGCTGCTCCGGACGGTGAGCTGCCGCGCCCCGGACACGTCTAGCTGCACCTTCTTCGGCTTTCCCAGAGTCGGGCTGACCGCCGCGGCTCGCGCACCGTCGACGAAGAACTCCGCCTGACTCTCCTCGTCGGTGGCGCTCCGATCGCCCATCGCCACCGTGGTGGTGAACGCATTGGTTCCCTGGGGGATGGTGTAGGTGAACTTGGGATCTTCTCCGCTGATGCACTGTCCGATGTGCAGGGCCGGATCGTAGGTCTTTCCGTCGACTTCGACAGCTGCGTCTTCCGGTCCTCTGTCCTCGATCGGCTTGAGGCTGGCGAGCGTCACTGTCTGCGCCGTCTTTGTGGCCGAGGTGGTCGCCGTGGTCACGGTCGAGGTGCTGGTCTGCGTCGTGGACGTATCGTGGGCGGGCGCAGCGGTCTTGTCGCCGTTCGAACCACAGCCAGCGATCAAGAGCGCGGCGGTCGCCGCTGCGCAGACATACCCGACGGACGACTTCCGCATAAGTTTCGACCTCCGAGTCGGTGTGATGACGCCCCGATTCTCGGGGACACTCGCGGCCAGCTAACCACCGGTCGGGGAGTGCTGCCGGGTTCAGTCGAGACAACCCTCCGTTCGATGGAACAAGGCGTCCGGTCTCCTGCCGTTCCTGCCAAGTCGAGGCCACTCGTGTCTTGTCGACCGGCGCCGCGATAGCCTCTATGGATGTCGTGCGTTGCGCAGCAAGGTGCGACAGACGATCAGTCAACCCCTCGATCCTGGAGAACTTTCAACCGTGGCCGTGCAGTCCAAAGTAGATGCTGTCGTCAACCTCGCCAAGCGGCGCGGTCTGGTGTACCCGTGCGGTGAGATCTACGGCGGAACCCGGTCGGCCTGGGACTACGGCCCGCTCGGCGTGGAGTTGAAGGACAACATCAAGCGTCAGTGGTGGCGCACCATGGTGACCTCGCGCGACGACGTCGTCGGCCTCGACTCGTCGGTGATTCTGCCGCGCGCGGTCTGGGAGGCGTCCGGCCACGTCGAGGTCTTCACCGACCCGCTGGTCGAGTCGCTGTACACCCACAAGCGCTACCGTGCGGATCACCTGATCGAGGCCTACGAACTCAAGCACGGCCACGAGCCCGTCAACGGCCTGGCCGACATCAAGGACCCGGAGACCGGCCAGCCGGGCAAGTGGACCGAGCCGCGTGCGTTCTCCGGTCTGATGAAGACCTTCCTGGGCCCGGTCGACGACGAGGCCGGCCTGCACTACCTGCGTCCGGAGACCGCGCAGGGCATCTTCGTGAACTTCAAGAACG
>JASGFV010000137.1:0-10079 GCA_047605365.1 Gordonia sp. (in: high G+C Gram-positive bacteria) | reverse complement strand
GTGCTCACCAACAAGTACGCCGAGGGCTACCCGGGCCGCCGCTACTACGGCGGCTGCGAGTACGTCGACGTGGTCGAGGACATCGCCCGCAACCGTGCCAAGGAACTATTCGGCGCCGAGTTCGCGAACGTGCAGCCGCACGCAGGTGCGCAGGCCAACGCCGCGGTGCTGCAGGCGCTGATGGAGCCGGGCGAGACGCTGCTGGGCCTGGACCTGGCGCACGGCGGTCACCTGACCCACGGTATGCGACTGAACTTCTCGGGCAAGCTCTACGAGAACGTCTTCTACGGCGTCAGCAAGGAAGACTTCCGCGTCGACATGGACGAGGTGCGCAAGATCGCCCTCGACTCCAAGCCGAAGGTGATCGTCGCCGGTTGGTCGGCCTACCCGCGCACCCTCGACTTCGCCGCGTTCCGCGAGATCGCGGACGAGGTCGGCGCACACCTGTGGGTCGACATGGCGCACTTCGCCGGCCTGGTGGCCGCGGGCCTGCACCCGAGCCCGGTGCCGCACGCCGACGTCGTCTCCACCACCGTCCACAAGACTCTCGGCGGACCGCGGTCGGGCATGATCCTGGCCAAGCAGGAGTGGGCCAAGAAGCTCAACTCCGCGGTCTTCCCGGGCCAGCAGGGCGGCCCGCTGATGCACGCCGTCGCCGCCAAGGCCATCGCGCTGAAGATCGCCGCGTCGGAGGAGTTCGCCGAGCGTCAGCGTCGCACCCTGTCGGGCGCCAAGATCCTGGCCGAGCGGCTGCTGGGCGACGACGTCGCGGCGTCGGGCGTCTCGGTCCTGACCGGCGGCACCGACGTGCACCTGGTGCTGGTGGACCTGCGCGACTCCGACCTCGACGGCCAGCAGGGCGAAGACCTGCTGCACGAGATCGGCATCACCGTGAACCGCAACGCCGTGCCCTTCGACCCGCGTCCGCCGATGGTCACCTCGGGTCTGCGCATCGGCACCCCGGCACTGGCCACCCGCGGTTTCGGCGACGAGCAGTTCACCGAGGTCGCCGACATCATCGCGACCGCGCTGGCCGTCGGCAAGGACGCCGACGTGGCGTCGCTGAAGGCCCGCGTCTCGCAGCTCGCGCTCGACTTCCCGCTGTACGAGGGCCTGGAGGACTGGGGCCTGATGAGCGCGCGCGGATGATTCCCGCTCGTCCCGGGACCGGGCCCTTCGGTCCTGGGCGGCGCGCAGGTTTCGCAGCAGTAGGTTTCGATCGGGTAGCCTGTCCGCGTGGCTGTTCTGACTGAAGACGAGTTGATCAACGCGCTGGAGAAGGCGCTTCCGGAGATTGCCGAAGAGCATGCCGAAGGCGCCGTCGCCTGGGAGCCGCACGACTGGGTTCCGTGGTCCAAGGGGCGCAACTTCGCGTTCCTCGGCGGCGAGGACTTCGATCCGAGCGAGATGTCGCTCAACGAGACCGCGCGCGCCGCACTGCTGGCGCTGCTGCTGACCAAGGACAACCTGCCGTCGTTCCACCGCGTGCTGGCCATTCACTTCCCGGCCTTCTCCGACTGGCGTCAGCTGGTCGGCGTGTGGACCGCCGAGGACAACCGGCACGCCATCGCCCTGCGCGACTACCTCGTGGTGACCCGCGTGATGGATCCGGTGGACGCCGAGGTGCGACGCCGCATTCACGTCGTCGCCGGCTGGCGCCAGACGCCGGAGGGCGTCGACGGCCTCGGCCCGATGGACGTGCTGGCGCTGCTGGCCGTGCACGAGAACCAGTGCGTGCAGTTCATCTCACGCCTGAAGGAGTACGTCGACGACGACGTGCTGAACACCCTGCTCGACAAGATCGCCACCGACGACGCCGTGCAGGCCGCCACCTTCCAGGCGTTCCTGATGGCCGGCATGGTCGCCGACCAGGAGGCCACCGTGCTGGCCGTCGACAAGGCGCTGGCGGGTATCGAGCACATCGGCGACGACGTGGCCGACTACGACGAACAGCGCGAATTCTTCTCCGACTTCGAGGACGTCTCCACCGACGCCGCGATCGCTGCGAAGATCGCCGCCGAGCTGAAGCTCGACAGTGTGCAGGAGCTCAGCGACGAGGCCGAGGCCGCTCGCCAGCGGATCCTGGCGCTGGCCGCCGGTCACGTCTGACCCGGCACATCTCCAGGCGCAGCATTTCTCTTCGACGGGCCCGCGGGCCGCGTGTCGGTAACACAACGTTCACCGACACGCAGCCCGCGGGTCCGTTCTCGTTGCGGGGTCCCGGCGTAGGTTTGGCCTTGACGGGCCGTGGGGAAGCGGTTCGTCCGGGAGGTCTAGATCGTGAACCACGTCACGAGGGGACCGGCCCCGGTCCTCGGGCCGGCCGGTCAGCAATAACTCGGTCCGTGCGGGAGCCGCACGGCGCCTAGGAGCCCTGACAAGTGACCGCACGCACTTATGTCCTCGACACCTCCGTTCTGCTGTCCGACCCCTGGGCGGTGACCCGCTTCGCCGAGCACTCGGTGGTGCTGCCGCTGGTGGTGATCAGCGAACTCGAGGGCAAACGCCACCACAGTGAGCTGGGCTGGTTCGCACGCACCGCGTTGCGTCTGCTCGACGATCTGCGCATCGAACACGGTCGTCTCGACCAGCCGCTGCCTATCGGCGACGTCGGCGGAACCCTGCAGGTGGAGTTGAATCACACGGATCCGTCGGTGTTGCCGGCCGGCTTCCGCAACGACTCCAACGACTCGCGGATCCTGGCCTGCGCGCTGAACCTGCGCGCCGAGGGGCACGACGTGACGCTGGTCAGCAAGGACACCCCGCTGCGCGTCAAAGCCGGCGCCGTCGGGCTGGCCGCCGACGAGTACCACGCGCAGGACGTCGTCGTCTCCGGCTGGACCGGGATGGACGAAGTGGAGACCTCGTCCGCGGTGGTCGACGCGCTGTACTCCGACGGCGTCGTCGACATCGACGACGCCCGCGACCTGCCGTGCCACACCGGCGTGCGCGTGCTGTCGGAGGGCTCCAGCGCGCTGGGCCGCGTCGTCGACACCAAGCAGGTGCAACTGGTCCGCGGCGACCGGGAGGCGTTCGGCCTGCGCGGACGGTCGGCCGAGCAGCGCGTCGCGCTCGATCTGCTCCTCGACGAGTCGGTCGGCATCGTCTCGCTGGGCGGCAAGGCCGGCACCGGCAAGTCGGCGCTGGCCCTGTGCGCCGGGCTGGAGGCGGTGCTGGAGCGTCGCACCCAGCGCAAGGTGGTCGTGTTCCGGCCGCTGTACGCCGTCGGCGGGCAGCAGCTCGGGTACCTGCCGGGCGGTGAGGCCGAGAAGATGGGCCCGTGGGCGCAGGCCGTGTTCGACACGCTCGAAGGTCTGGTGTCGTCGGAGGTGATCGACGAGGTGCTCTCCCGCGGCATGCTGGAGGTGCTGCCGCTGACGCACATCCGCGGACGGTCGCTGCACGACTCCTTCGTCATCGTCGACGAGGCGCAGTCCCTGGAACGCAACGTGCTGCTCACCGTGCTCTCCCGGCTCGGCTCGGGATCGCGGGTGGTGCTCACCCACGACGTCGCGCAGCGCGACAATCTGCGCGTGGGCCGGCACGACGGCGTCGCCGCGGTCATCGAGAAGCTGAAGGGGCATCCGCTGTTCGCGCACATCACGCTGACCCGCAGTGAGCGTTCGCCGATCGCGGCGCTGGTCACCGACATGCTCGAGGAGTTCGCGCCCGGCCAGTAGCGATGCGGTCCCAGGCGGCGTGCAGTGTGCGTGACCCGGTCCGGCAACACCATGTCCTTGCCAATGCTGTCGGCGGTGACCGACGGTCCGATCGTCTTTCAGGCGCTGCAGGTGGGCGCATCGGGCTGTCTCTCGGAGGAGGCCGGTCGCGACGAGATCGTCGGCGCGGTGACGCGGGTGGCGAAGGTCCATCACGGGGCGCGGACTGGTGATGCACGACGGCGCGTTGCAGTACGTGCTCGGCGCGCGACAGGAACTCGACGCACTGGGCACGTCGCTGGCGGCCCGCGGCGGATTCGTGATCGACGTCGACTCGGTGGGGTGGCCGGCGGATCGTCGTACCGAGTTCGCGCCGTGCTCATGGCCACCGCCCGCGAACTGCTGACCAGGCTGCCGAACTCCGGATCGAGACGGCGAAGTCGTCGTCGGGCGTCCACGGGCGCAGGTCCCAGGCGCAGCTCGAGTTACAGGCCCGCCTGGGCGACGGCGTCGGGCAGGTGCGCGCCGACGCGGCCGGGTTCGGTGTCGGTGATCCAGTGCGGTGTGGTCATGCCTCCCCGTGTTGCAGTCCGGTGACGTTGGTCGCGCGGGGTGGAGGGATGCCAGATATTCTGGCAGTCTGGCGTGGTGCTGAAGTTACAGATGAGACGAATGTTGCGACTGGGACTAGTGGCGGTGCTGGCCGTCATCGGTCTGATCGCCGGCACTTCGGTGGCTTCCGCGGAACCGACCGCGACGGCCCCCGCGCCGTCGACCACCACCCCCGACGTCCAGACGATGATCGAGAACCTGCTGCGCGGTTTCTCGATTCCCGGCCTGCCGCAAGGCTCTCCGCAGGTCGACGCAGTCACCGACACCAGCCAGATGATCGTGGTGAGCGTGCCGGAGGCGTCGTCGACCACCGGCACCCTGACCGCGTTCGAGAAGAACGCGAACGGGCAGTGGACGCCCGTCGTCGGACCGGTGAAGGCGTACGTCGGCGAAAAGGGCATCGGCAAGGCGCAGGACAACGTGTACCGGACTCCGGAGGGCACGTTCGCGCTGGACCAGGCCTTCGGCCGCCAGGACAATCCGGGCACCAAGATGCCGTACAAGAAGGTCGACGCGCAGGACTGGTGGGACTCGGACATGAAGTCGCCCACCTACAACCGGATGGTGCGCCAGGAACAGAGCCCCGGCGGCGACAGTGAGAACCTGTACAACACCGGCCCGATGTACGACTACGCGGTGAACATCGCCAGCAACCCGACCAACACCCCCGGCGACGCGTCGGCGATCTTCCTGCACGTCACCGACGGCAAGCCGACCATGGGCTGCGTCGCGACCGACCGCGAGTCGATGATCAAGATCCTCAAGTGGCTCGACCCGGCCAAGCACCCGAAGATCAGCATCGGCGTCAACGCCAAGACGCCGACCGACATCAAGAACGCGCCGTCGACCGTCACCCCCGACGGCAAGGCGCTCGACAGCAACGCGCTGACCGCGATCATCGATCAGTTCACCTCTGTCATCCCGACACTTCTGAAGTCGGCGACCGGCTCCTAGCCCCTCCCGACTGTCCCACCCCGGGGCCGTGTGCATCGTGCGCGCGGCCCCGGTTTGTGTCTCGAGTCCGGGTCTCCGGTTCGCGTTTCGGGCCGGATCTACGCCTGGGCCGCCTGCAGGGGGCGGACGTCGTCGTCGACGGGTGCGCCGTGACAGTCCAGGCCGGCCGCGATCAGCGTCTCGTAGTGGCCGATCTTGGCTTCGAGTGCGGCGGTCGTGCGGTCCAGTTGCCTGCGGCGTTCGGCCAGACGCTCCCGCGTCTGCTCGAGCAGCGCGATCCGGCGCCCGTGGCTGGCGGCCCCCTCGGCGAGTAGTTCGACGAAGGCGCGCATCGTCGTGGTCGGCATGCCGGAGTCGCGCAGGCCCACCAGGAGGGTGACGACGTCGCGGTCGCGCGCTCCGTAGCGTCGTCGTCCGGCGGAGTCGCGGGTCACCGGCGGCAGGATCCCTTCGCGCTCGTACCAGCGCAGAGTGTCGGTGCTCAAGCCGGTGTGGGCGGACATCTCGGCGATGCTCAGCGAAGTGTCGTCGGTCATGGGACTCGACGCTAGCGGTTGGAGTTCGCTCCAGGTCAAGCGGTGTGGCGGGGTTTGCGCTGGAGTGCACTCCGGCTTCTAGCGTCGGTCGCGTTCGGCTGAGGCCGGCCCTGATCAAGGAGATGCACATGAAGGCACTGACAGTGACCGCCCACGACCGATTCGACGGGCTGACGCTCGTCGACCACGACGACCCGCGTCCCGGACCCGGCGAGGTGACCGTCGACGTCCAGTTCGCCGGCGTCGGACTGATCGATGCCCTGTGGGTGACCGGCGCGATGCCCGCGCCGAGCGGGTTCGTGCCCGGGCTGGAGGTGTCCGGCACGATCAGCGAGGTGGGCGACGGGGTCTCGGAGTTCGCGGTCGGCGAGTGCGTGGCCGCTTTCGCCTCCGGGGCCGGCGGATTCGCCGAGGTGGTGCGGGCCTCGGTCTCGACCGTGGCGCGAGTCCCCGACGGGATGTCGATGGAGCAGGCGGCGGTGGTGCCGGTCAACACCGTCACCGCGCACCTCGCGCTCACCAGAGTGGTCCGCGTCGATTCCGGCGACGAGGTGCTGGTCTTCGCCGGCGTCGGCGGCCTCGGCTCGCAGTTCGCCCAGGTCGCACGAGTGCTCGGCGCCGGACGGACCGTCGCCGTCGTCGGGACACCGGAGAAGCAGGAGGCCGCCCGCGCCCTCGGATACGACGACGCGCTGCTCCGCGACGATCTCACCGATCTCGACTCCGGCGCATACGACCTCGTCGTCGACCCGGTGGGTGGGGCGGCCACGACCGCCGGATTCCGGGCTCTGCGCAGCGGCGGCCGGATGATCCGCGTGGGCAACGCGTCGCAGGCCCCCGGCGTGCCCCTGGACTCGACGGCGTTCTGGCTGGAGAACAAGACCGTCGCCGGGTTCATCGTCGGCGCGTGGATCGGCGCGCACCCCGCCGACGGGGCCGAGTCGCTGCGGTGGGCGCTCGACGCCGTCGCGCGCGGCCAGGTGCGGGTGGATCTGACCGCCGTCGGGTCGCGCGGCCGGGCACGGGAACTGCTGGCCGAGCTGGAGCGCGGTGCGACGGTGGGCAAGGTCGCGCTGGACATGCGGGCCTGAGCAGTCACCAGCAGAACGGGTCGTCGTAGCTGTTCGGATACGGGCGCGGCGCGTCGAGCGCCTCGCGGAGGTGGCAGAGGTCGCAGCCGGTGGTGTCGATGCGGTCGCCGATCCAGCGGAACACGTGGTAGCCCATGTTGCGGAGCTGGTCGTCGACCGCATTGCGCTCGGGGCACGACTTGGTCGCCGGGGCGCGATGGTGATCGTGGTGATGGCCGTTGTGGCGCTCGTGGTCCGGGCGGGGGAAGGCGTCGCAGTAGTTCTGCTCCGGCTCGACGCAGAACGCGACGACTTTGGCGTCCGGCCAGCAGAAGGTCGGCGTCGTGAGGACGTCGCCTTCGCGGGAGTAGATCGGGGTGAACATCTCCGGCGCGGGGAAGCCCTGGGAGTGCAGGAACTTCCGGCTGAGCGTCTGCGACTTGGTCGCGCACCGGCCGTCGAGCCGCGCAAGAGTCTTGATCGTCTGATTCCGCACCGCTGAGCGCGGCAGCAGTTCGGCTTCCGACTCGAGTTCGGCCACGGTGGTCAGGCCGCGGTTGAGAGCGTGGTCGCCGAGGATGAGGAAGTCGTCGCCGACCCGGTTGTACTTGTTGTCGTGCAGCATGTCGACCAGCGTGCGTGCGATGGTGGCCACTTCTACGCCGTCGATCGTGACCGAGGTGCGCGGTCGCTTGTCAGCGAAGACCTCGGCGGCCGTTCGCCGAACCGTCTTGGCTGTCGGAGAGTGATCGAGCAGGTAGAGCGGTGCTGCGCGGTAGGCGGAGGGGGAGTCGGTGCGCGTCGGCAATCCGTGGAACTGGGCGGCCGTGTGGCTGGTCGCGACGGGATCGTCGATGCCGTAGTACCGCGCGTAGGCGGCGATCGCGGCCGAGAGCTTTTCGGTGCGCGAGGCCGTCTTCAGCGCCGGCGGACCGAAGAACTCGGTGCGGAACTCGGTGATCTCGCCGGCGTTCTCGGCGGCCCGGAGCTGGGCGACCGTGATGCCGGCCGCCTTGAGCTCGTTGCGGTGCGCGGCGTGGTCGAGGTGGATTGTGGGTTCAGTCGATGTCGTCATGCGACGAGCTTGCGCCCGGCATCGGCCCGATGGAACAGGTCTCGAAGGTGTTGTGGACAGAGTTCGCGTTGTCCACAGATCTGCAGGTCAGCTCTTGCGCAACAGCGTGAAACCTGTAGCACGCTCGGCGTCGAACCCGTCGAGACGCTTCGCCGTCATGTCGACCTGGGCCTTCGCCTGGTCGACGACGGGAGTGCCCGGATCGAGCACCTTCAGGTAGACGTCGTGCTTGGCCAGCGACTCGACGGCCTTGTCGGTGAAAGCGGTGACGTCGACGGCGTGCGTCGAACCCGGGCTGTTCGCGAACAGCCACCGCGGCGGGGCGTCGAGCGAGTCCCATGCGTCGACGACAGCCTGCGCGAACTCCATGTGGTCGCGTTGATTCGCCAGGCCCGGTGCCCACTCGGCGCCGCCGTACAGGGACACCACGACGTCGGGCTGGACCCGTTCGATCGCCTCGACGACGGCCGCGCGGAGTTCGGGATTGTTGCGAAGGTCGCTGTCGGGGAATCCCCAGAACTCGACGTCGTCGACGCCGACGACGGAGGCAGAGGCGCGCTGCTCGCCCTCGCGCAGCGGACCGGCCTCGGCGGGCGGCATCCCCTCGATGCCCTTCTCTCCGCTCGAAGCGAGGGCGTAGACCACTTCGCGGCCCTCCGCGGTCCACTTCGCGACTGCGGCCGCCATGCCGTATTCGGGGTCGTCCGGATGCGCTACCAGCACCAATGCGCGTGACCAGTCGTCGGGGAACGTCTCCAGAGGGCTCATGTCACCACCGTACGCCCTCGAACAAACGTTTTTGTCATAGGTGAGTCATACCATTACCTTGAGTCCTTGAACTCAAGGGCGATGCGTTGTTTGAGAACTTCATATCGAGAGAGTTCAGCGGGTCAGCGATTTCGGAGTGAGGGTCACTTCGAACGGCTCGCTGACAGTGAAGGGTTGGTCGTCGTAGGCGTCGGCGGTCTGAGCGTAGGTGCCGTCGAGAAGCGTCCAGGCGGTGATCGACGGTGCGTCCGGGTCGACGATCCAGTAGTGCGGGCAGCCGGCTTCGGCGAGCTTGTGCTTCTTGAGTAGCAGGTCGAGTGCACGGGTGGAGGGTGAGAGGACTTCGACGGCCAGCAGGGGTGCGCCGGGGAGGTTCTTCTCGGTGAGGTCTGTCTTGCGGGCGACGAGCAGGTCGGGTTGGACGATCGTCTCGGCGTCGAGCGCGACGTCGAACGGGGCGATGAGCACTCGGGCTTCCGCGGGGCAGGCGGAGCGGAGTGCGACGAAGAGCTCGCCGACCACTATCTGATGCAGCTGCTTCGGCGCGGGACTCACGACGAGGATCCCGTCGATGAGTTCATAGCGATGCCCGTCGTCGGGCATCTCGGCGAGCTGTTCGGGTGCGAACGGTGACGGGGTGACGAACAGGATTCCGTCCATGAGTTCGTACTTGCGGCCGTCGTCGGGCATGGCGTCGAGGTCTGCGCGGACGAGCGGACGTCCGTAGGGCAGGTGCAGTGCCTCGGTCATGTCGGCCTTCTCGTCGTCGTCAGCGAGTGAGTGACGCGGGGGTGAAGGTCACTTCGAACGGCTCGGTGACGGCGAAGGGCTCATCGTCGTGGGCATCGGCGGTCTGAGCGTAGGTGCCGTCGAGAAGCGTCCAGGCGGTGATCGACGGCGCGTCCGGGTCGACGATCCAGTAGTGCGGGCAGCCGGCGTCGGCATATCTGCGCTTCTTGAGGGACAGGTCGAGTGCGCGGGTGGAGGGTGAGAGGACTTCGACGGCCAGCAGGGGGGCGCCGGGGAGGTTCTTCTCGGTGAGGTCTGTCTTGCGGGCGACGAGCAGGTCGGGTTGGACGATCGTCTCGGCGTCGAGCGCGACGTCGAACGGGGCGATGAGCACTCGGGCTTCCGCGGGGCAGGCGGAGCGGAGTGCGACGAAGAGCTCGCCGACCACTATCTGATGCAGCTGCTTCGGCGCGGGACTCACGACGAGGATCCCGTCGATGAGTTCATAGCGATGCCCGTCGTCGGGCATCTCGGCGAGCTGTTCGGGTGCGAACGGTGACGGGGTGACGAACAGGATTCCGTCCATGAGTTCGTACTTGCGGCCGTCGTCGGGCATGGCGTCGAGGTCTGCGCGGACGAGCGGACGTCCGTAGGGCAGGTGCAGTGCCTCGGTCAT
>JASGFV010000136.1:0-10101 GCA_047605365.1 Gordonia sp. (in: high G+C Gram-positive bacteria) | reverse complement strand
CGAGACGTCGCCGGTACCGGCCTCGCCCTTCGAACGGATCATCGCCGCGCCTTCGGTGATGCGGCGCAGCGCTTCGCCGAGGTTCGTCGCACCGCACACGAACGGCACGGTGAACGAGAACTTGTCGATGTGGTTGGCGTAGTCGGCCGGGGTGAGGACCTCGGACTCGTCGATGTAGTCGACGCCCAGGGCCTGCAGGATCTGAGCCTCCACGAAGTGACCGATGCGGGCCTTGGCCATCACCGGGATCGAGACGGCCTTGATGATGCCGTCGATCATGTCCGGGTCGCTCATCCGCGAGACGCCGCCCTGCGCGCGGATGTCGGCGGGAACGCGCTCCAGAGCCATCACGGCGACGGCACCGGCGTCCTCGGCGATCTTCGCCTGCTCAGGGGTGACCACGTCCATGATCACACCGCCCTTGAGCATCTCTGCCATCCCGCGCTTGACCCGAGCGGTACCGGTGGCCGAAGTGTTCTGAGGATCGGTCGTCACGTCTTCAAACTCCTACGAGATATGCGGTCGGCCGGACCTGCGTCAGACCGGGGTGAATCGCGGCCGCCGAGTCGACGCACCGCACTCGTTCAGTAAACCCGATCGTTGCGGGCCACCTCACAGAGGGTAGGGGGCGACCTCCGGTCACCGTGCGGAAACGCGCTCAGTGATCTCGAAGTAGTCCGGCAGGCGCGAATGACCGCCGAGTTTGAACCACCGGACCATGCGACGCTCCCCCAAGGTGCGGGCGTCGCGCACCGCGTCGTTGTAGAAGCGGCGCGCGATGGTGACCCGGGCCTGAGCGTCGGCCAGTTCGGCGGTCAACGCATGCGGCCGACTCGCCGGGTCGGACTGTGCGATGACCGTGGACAGGCGGTTCTCCGGCCCCTCGCGATCGGCGAAGCCGGACTGCTCGGCCTCGTCGGCGACGGCGATCAGCTCGGCCGATACGGCCTCGTCCGGGCATGTGGCGGCGATCGTCCGGCCCACCACGGCCCGCCGGTCCAGCGCGGAGATCAGCGCCGCGCGGGCCAGGTCGACGCGGACGTTGAGCCGGTTCAGTCGGGTCGCCCGGGTCAGCGCTAGCACCACGATCCAGATCAGCGCGGCGCCCACGACGGCCAGCACGCCGATCAGCAGCCAGTTGTGCCAGGTCATTTCTTCGACAGTCCCCTCAATCCGAGACGACGACGGGGCCCGCGCCCAGCGTCACCGTCTCGTAGACCTGCTCGATCTGATCGGCGACCCGCGACCAGTCGTAGAGCTGGGCGCGTTCGCGACCGCGCTCGACCAGCGCGGCGCGCTCCTCGTCGTCGTCGAGCAGCCCGATCACCGCTTCGGCGAGCGCGTTGGGCGAGCCGGTGGACACCAGGCGGCCGGCGCGACCGGCGTCGAGCACCCGGGAGAAGGCGACCAGGTCGCTGGCGACCACGGCGGCCCCGGCTGCCATCGCCTCGACGAGCACGATGCCGAAGCTCTCGCCGCCGAGGTTCGGTGCGACATATGCGTCGGCGCTGCGCAGCGCGCGCGCCTTGGTCGCGTCGTCGACCATTCCCAAGAAGCGCAGGCGCCCGGCCAGGTCACCGGCACGCTTAGTCAGTGCCCGCTCGTTTCCGCCGCCCACCACCAGGACTGTGATGTCGGGAAACCGCGCGACGATCTGCGGCAGCGCGCGCATCAAGATGTCGATGCCCTTGCGCGGCTCGTCGTACCGGCCCAGGAAGACGATCGTGCGGCCCGGGGCCGGGAAACCGTCGAGCGGTTCGGCCCGGGCGAACTGAGCGACGTTGATGCCGTTCGGGATCTCCACCGCGTCGTTGCCGAGGGACTCCATCTGCCAGCGGCGGGCGAGCTCGGAGACCGCGATCTTGCCCGAGATGCGCTCACGGAACTGCCGGAGCATGCCGTCGAACAGCGACAGCCACAGCGACTTGGTGGTCGCAGTGTGAAAGGTGGTGACGATGGGGCCGGTCGCGACCATCAGTGAGAGCATCGACAGACTCGGCGCATTCGGCTCGTGCACGTGCAGCACGTCGAACTCGTTGTCCTGGATCCACCGGCGAAGCCGGTGGTAGCCCTTGGGCGAGAAGTTCACCCGCGACACCGAGCCGTTGTACGGGATGGCCAGCGCCGGGCCCGCGGAGTCGACGTATTCGGGCAGCGCGGTCTCCGGAGCGGCCGGCGCGAGCACCCGGACTTCGTGCCCGCGGCGGATGAACACCTCGGCGAGCTCCACCACGTGCGCCTGCACGCCGCCCGGCACGTCGAACGAGTACGGGCAGATCATTCCGATCTTCACCGCGGCTCTCCCCCGGAGTGGTCGCCAGACTCCTCGGCGCCGAGCTCCTCTGCGGCCAGCCGGTCACGACGCTGCGCCGACCAGTCGGCCGCCCACAGCGGCTGCAGCATGTGCCAGTCCTGCGGGGCCGTGGCGATGCCCGCGGCGAACGCGTCGGCCACCCGCTGGGTGGTGGGCGCCACGTCGTCGACGTCGATCTCGGCGAGCCGGATGACCGTGCGGTCGCCCTCGCCGAAGCTGTGATGGACGGCCAGCAGAACCGCCCCGGTCTCGACGGCCAGCTTGGCAGGTCCGGCCGGGAACCGCGTCGGCTCGCCGAAGAACTGCACGGGCACGCCGTGGTGCGACAGGTCACGGTCGCCGAGCAGACAGACCAGACCGCCGTCGCGCAGACGTGCGGCCAGCGTCGGGAACGGCGGCTGCTCGCCGCCGGTCAGCGGGAACACCTCGAAACCGAGCGACTCGCGGTATTCGACGAACTGGTCGAACAGCGACTCGGGCTTGAGTCGCTCGGCGACCGTCGAGAAACGTCCGTACCGAGCGACCAGGTAGACGCCGCAGACGTCCCAGTTGCCCGAGTGCGGCAGCGCGAAGACCACGCCGCGACCGGACTTGACCGACCGGTCCAGGAGTTCGAGGTCGTCGTCGGACAGGTGAGTGTCGGCGACGATCTGCACCGGATCGGCAGCCGGCAGCCGGAACGCCTCTCGCCAGTAGCGGGCGTACGACCGCATCGCGGCGGTCATCAGCTCCTCGGAGACCTCCGCCGGCTCGACGCCGACGACGCGCGCCAGGTTCTTGCGCAATTGCGCCGGTCCCCCGCCCCGACGGCCTGCGAAATCGCCCGCGGCGTCGAAGACGGCACGGGCCAGCCCGGCCGGGGCGTAGCGCACCGCGGCCCAGCCTGCGCGGTATCCGAGATCGGCGGCGGCGCCGCGGACGTCGACCATTCGCGGGCTCAGACTTCCGGCTCGGCGGTCGGCGCGACCGGGTTGGGAATCAGGTCGCGGGCGCCCGGCGAGCAGTAGATGGACCACATCCGCTGGCCGACGGTGAACACGCTGCCCACCGCGAGCAGCCACATCGCGACGTGGATCGCCCACCACCAGTGCAGGCCCGGGAACGTGGTGAACCCGGCGCCGACCAGCACGATGATCAGGCGCTCGGGACGCTCGATCAGCCCGCCGTCGCCCTGCAGCCCGGCCGCCTCGGCGCGCGCCTTGGCGTACGAGATGACCTGCGAGGTGACCAGGCAGATCAGGGTGGCGATCAGCAGCAGACTGTGCGGCTCGGTGAACGCCGCCCAGTAGGCCAGCGCACCGAAGATCGCACCGTCGGCGATGCGGTCGCAGGTGGCGTCGAGCACCGAACCGAAGCGGGTGCCTCCGCCGCGGGCGCGGGCCATCGCGCCGTCGACCATGTCGAACATGACGAACGCCCAGCAGACCAGCGCACCGGCGAACAGGTAGCCCGGCGAGAACAGCGTGATGGCCGCGGCCACTGTGATCACGGTGCCGATGATCGTCATGGCGTCGGGCGTCAGACCGATCTTCAGCAGCGAACGGCCGAGCGGATCGGTCACCGCGGACACCACCTGGCGTCCCTTGAAACTGATCACTTAGGAGCCTTCCCCGATGCTCTCCCAGGCCGCCGCGAGCAGTGTTCGGGTCTCGGCGAGCAGCTGCGGGATGACCTTGGTGCCGCCGACCACGGTGATGAAGTTCGCGTCGCCGGTCCAGCGCGGCACGACGTGCTGGTGCAGGTGCTCGCTGAGCGAGCCGCCCGCCGCCGTGCCCAGGTTCAGGCCGACGTTGAACGCGTCCGGGTTCGACACCGACTTGATCACCCGGATCGTCTTCTGAGTGAAGGCCATCAGCTCGGCCGACTCGGCGGGCGTCAGATCCTCCAGATCGGCGACCTGCCGGTACGGCACGACCATGGTGTGTCCGGGGTTGTACGGGTACAGGTTCAGCACCGCGTATACGGTCTCACCTCGGGCGACGATGAGCCCGTCCTCGTCGCTCATCCGCGGAATGTCCAGGAACGGATGCCCGGTCAGCTCCTCGCCGTCGCGCGAGGCGCGCGGCGACTCAGAGGTGATGTAGCTCATCCGGTGCGGCGTCCAGAGCCGCTGGAGCGCGTCGCTCATCGCCGCTTCCGGGCGACGTCGAGCGCGGCGTGCATGGTCTCGGCGGTCGGCGAGTCGTTGCGGCGCGACTCCTCCCACTCGTCGATCGCCTGCACCGCCTCGTCCACCGGCACGCCGTTGACCTGCGTGCCGTCGCGGAAGCGGAAGCTCACCGCATTCGCCTCGACGTCCCGCTCGCCGGCCAGCAGCATGAACGGCACCTTGGCGGTGGTGTGGTTGCGGATCTTCTTCTGCATGCGGTCGTCGGAGTGGTCCACCTCGGCGCGCACGCGGCGGCCGCGCAGGCGGTTGATCACCGACTGCAGGTGCGGCGCGAAGGTCTCGGCGACCGGGATGCCGACCACCTGAACCGGCGACAGCCACACCGGGAACGCGCCGGCGTAGTGCTCGGTGAGCACACCGAAGAAGCGTTCGATGGAGCCGAACAGCGCACGGTGGATCATCACCGGACGCTTCTTGGTGCCGTCGTTGGCGGTGTACTCGAGGTCGAAACGCTCGGGCAGGTTGAAGTCGAGCTGGATGGTCGACATCTGCCAGGTGCGGCCCAGCGCGTCCTTGGCCTGCACCGAGATCTTGGGACCGTAGAAGGCCGCGCCCTCGGGGTCGGGAACCAGTTCCAGCCCCGACGCTTCGCCGACCTTCCGGAGCGTCTCGGTGGCCTCTTCCCAGACCTCGTCGGAGCCGACGAACTTGACCGGATCTTTGGTCGAGAGCTCCAGGTAGAAGTCGTCGAGGCCGTAGTCCTTGAGCAGCTGCAGCACGAAGTTGAGCGTCGTGGTCAGTTCCTCGACGATCTGCTCCTGCGTGCAGAAGATGTGCGCGTCGTCCTGCGTGAAGCCGCGAGCGCGGGTCAGGCCGTGGACGACGCCCGACTTCTCGTAGCGGTACACCGAGCCGAACTCGAACAGGCGCAGCGGCAGTTCACGGTACGAGCGGCCGCGGGATGCGTAGATCAGGTTGTGCATCGGGCAGTTCATCGGCTTGACGTAGTAGTCCTGGCCGGGCTTGCGAACCGTGCCGTCCTCGTTGTACTCGGCGTCGAGCTGCATGGGAGGGAACATGCCCTCGGCGTACCAGTCGAGGTGACCGGAGACCTCGAACAGGTTGCTCTTGGTGACGTGCGGCGTGTTGACGAACTCGTAACCGGCCGCGGCGTGCTGCTCGCGCGAGTAATCCTCCATCTCGCGGCGGATGACGCCGCCCTTCGGGTGGAAGACCGGCAGGCCCGAACCGAGCTCGTCGGGGAAGCTGAACAGGTCCAGCTCGCTGCCCAGGCGACGGTGATCGCGCTTCTCCGCCTCGGCCAGCCGGTCGAGGTACAGGTCCATCGCCTCGGTGGACTCCCACGCCGTGCCGTAGACGCGCTGCAGGTCGGCCAGACTCTGGTCGCCCCGCCAGTACGCCGCCGAGCTGCGGGTCAGGTGGAAGGCCGGGATGTACTTGGTGGTCGGCACGTGCGGACCGCGGCACAGGTCGCCCCAGACACGTTCGCCGGTGCGCGGGTTGAGGTTGTCGTAGGCGGTCAGCTCGCCGCCGCCGACCTCCATGACCTCGTCGTCGTCGGCCGCGCCCTTGTCGTCGATCAGCTCGAGCTTGAACGGCTCGTTCGCGAGTTCGGCGCGCGCCTCGTCCTTCGACTCGTAGACGCGGCGGGAGAACCGCTGACCGGACTTGATGATCTGCTTCATCTTCTTCTCGAGGGCCTTGAGGTCCTCGGGGGTGAACGGATCGTCCACCTGGAAGTCGTAGTAGAAGCCGTTCTCGACCGGCGGGCCGATGCCGAGCTTGGCGTCGGGGTTCACCGACTGCACGGCCTGGGCCAGCACGTGCGCCGCCGAGTGGCGGATCACGCTGCGGCCGTCCTCGGAGTCGGCGGGCACCGGCGCGACGTCGACGTCGGTCTCGGGCGCCCACGACAGGTCGCGCAGGGTGCCGTCGGCCTCACGCACGACGACGATCGCCTGCGGGCCCTTGTTGGGCAGTTCCAGTTCGCGCATCGCCTCGCCCGCGGTAGTGCCGGCGGTCACCCGGAAGGATTCGGGCAAGGTGACGCGGTCGGCGGGCTGGACGTTGTCGGACACGGTTACTGCTCCTCGATTCGATACGCGTTCGCGCCGCAGGTCTCAGGCAGAGACAGCGGTCGCGTTGAATCGTATCGGGTCGCGGGTCCGAGTCCAGCACAGCGTGACCACGATGGTGGCCAGAAGCACGAACGGGTAGGCCCCGGACAACAGCACCGCGGCGATCCCGTGCCAGCCGCTCAGGTCGAAGTCGGGCTGGATCCACAGCAGTTTGAAGATGCCGAACCTCATCTGGTCGGCGGTGAAGCGGTGCCAGGTGAAGGTCGCCAGCAGCAGTCCGATCGGCGCCAGCCACCACAGCCAGGTCAGCGGACGGGCGCGATCGAACTGGTCGACGGCGTGCACGATCGCGATGATCGCCAACGGCACGAACCACACCCAGTGGTGGCACCAGGAGAACGGCGCGACCGCGGTGCCGGTCATGCCGGTCACGGTGACCGCCAGCAGCGTCGCCCCCGCCTGATGTGCACGGTAAGCGGCCCACAGGCCCAGCAGGCCCACGACGACGCCGACCGGCAGCCACAGCCAGCCCGGCAGATGCACCAGGTCCAGGACGCCGAGTCGGATGAAGAAGCCGTTGAACGTCTGATTGGCCGGCCAGTCGATGGGGCCGATGCGCGACGTGTCGCGGATGGTCTGGGTCCAGAACAGCCAGGATTCGTGCGGCAGCACAGCGAAACCGATGGCGACCGTGGCGGCGAATGTGCCCAGCGCGACCGCGATGGCCCGCCATTGCCGCGTCACCGCCAGGAAGGCCAGGAAGAACATCGGGGTGAGCTTGATACCGGCGGCCAGGCCGACGCCGATCCCCCGCCACCGTCCGGTGCGCAGGGTGAGGTCGGCGACGACGATCAGCACCAGGAACAGGTTGATCTGACCGTTCCAGATGGTGGTGTGCACGGGCTCGATGGTGGTGGCGGCGATGCTGAAGGCGATCACCACTGCGATGAACTTGCCGTCGCACCGGAAACGCAGGGCGCGCAGCGAGAGCGCGATCAGCAGCACCAGGCAGACGATGTTCACGGCGTTCATGAAGCGCCAGGCGCCCCATTCGCTCATGAACGCCAGCGGCAGGAAGCCGACCGCGGCGAACGGCGTGTAGGTGAACTGCCACACCCGGTAGACCGGGCCCTCGTAGAGAGGCAGTCCGTTCCAGACCGCGTGCGCTCCCCCGCGGTACACGCGAGTGTCGATGCCGTTGGTGAACAGACCGTACGGCTGGTCGATCGGCACCGCCCAGATGTGCCAGGCCAGCGCGCCCAGTGCCAGCACGCCCGCCACGATGACGACCATTGCCGGGATCGACCGCAATGCGCGAATGTCCTGCGCATCCTGTGTTTTCACGTCGGAGACACTACGCCTTCCGATCGTTCGAGCAGACGACGGCGCGCCCGAACGCCGCCGTTCGGCCCTCATCTCTGCGGATCTCTGCGTGAATGACGGGGACTTCCAGGGGACGGCGCATCAGGTGACCACATGAGGGTCGCTGCACCGGCCCTGGACGGAACGTAGTGCAACGGGAAGTGGCCGAACGCCGGTTTGCGCGCAGTCAGTTCACGACCGGCGACCAGCCTTACCGGCAGCAGTGCCGGTACCGCCTGTCCGCGCGGTGCCGGTCGAAGAATCGACGCTGGTCCTCGCGCACGTCGCCGCCGTAGAACGTCGACCATTTGGGGCCGCGATGAGTGTACGCGCGCCGACCACTGGGTGGAGCAGACGCTCGTGGCCGCACTGCTGAGCAACGCCGCACTCGACGACTGAATGCGAGGAGCAGGACCCAGTCCGGCGGTTCACCTCGTCTAGTCCATGACACGCCCACGGGCTGCCGACGATCTCAGATCACTTCGTTCGAGCCGCTCAACCGCCTCGACGGCAGCCTTCCAGCCGTCCCCGTCGGTCACCGCAGCCCAGTTCGAGTGCAGCAGCGCCATCAGCGTCTCGTGGACCTGCTGCGCATTCGCGGAACCGGCCTCGTTGGCGAGGTCGATCGCTCCGGTGGCGTCGGAGATCACCTCCACAGCGAAGCCGAGCGGCTCAGCCGCGGCCGCCGAACCGAGAACGCAGTTGTTGGTCATGTAGCCGACGAGCGTGACGGTGTCGACGGACTGAGCGTCGAGCCAGTCAGCGAGACCGGTTCCGGCGAAGACGCTGGCGAACGTCTTGACGACGCGCTTGTCCGCGTCCGACTCGCACTCGGCAAGCGCCGGATGAATCTGCCATGTCTGCGACCCCGCCGCGAAGACCGGCGCGCCGGCGCGATACTCGTGCTTCACGACCACCACCGGGATCGACGCCGACTTCGCCGCCGCCGCGAGCTCGCCGATCCGCGCGATCGACTCTTCCCGCGGCGGGTACTGAATCGGCAACAAGCCGTCGAAGTACTCCCGCTGAGCGTCGATGACGACGAGGGCGCGGCGTGGTGCTGACATCAGTTCCTCCGTGAGGGGTTCGTGTGTGGATCCTGTCCGTCCATCGTCGAACCGGCCCGACGGATACTGTGAGTGGCACATCGGCAGATGATCGATGAGATCAGGACAACTCGTGCGCGTCGCCATTCACGCCTTTCCCGGCGTCACCGCCTTCCACGTCGCGGCTCCCCTGCTCGTCTTCGGCGAGGTCGCCCGGCGACTGGATCATGCAAACTGGTCCGCACACGTCTGGACCTCTTCCGCAGAACCCCTTCCGACGTGCGAAGGCCTGACGCTCGGCAGCCTGGCGGGGCCCGAGATCGTCGCCGACGCCGATCTTCTCGTCTTCCCCTCATGGCCCACCGACCTGCCCGATCCGACCGACGAGCTCATCGAGCAGATCTCGGCAGCTCATCGTCGGGGGGCACGTATCGCCGGGTTCTGCCTGGGAGCGTTCCCGGTCGCCGCGGCGGGACTGCTCGACGGTCGCTCGGCGACCACCCATTGGGCCGCGGCAGACCGATTCGCCGACAGGTATCCACGAGTGACCCTCGATCCCGACTCCCTCTACGTGGACCACGGCGACGCGATCACCTCGGCGGGCACCGCGTCGGCCATCGACGCCGGCCTTCATCTGGTCCGCACCGCGCTCGGGACCGAGGCCGCCACATCGATTGCGCGTCAGCTCGTAGCCGCACCGCATCGCGACGGGGGGTCAGGCCCAGTACGTCGAGCGCCCGATCCACGACGCCGACGCCAGTCCGATCGGCGAGACGATCGCCTGGATGCTGGCACACCTCGACGAACACATCGACGTCGAGATCATGGCCTCGCGCGCAACGATGAGTCCCCGGAACTTCTCACGCCGGTTCCGGGACTCCACCGGAATGAGCCCGGCGCGATGGCTGCTGATTCAGCGCCTGGACGAAGCCCGGCGACTGCTCGAAGTCACCAGCTGGCCGATCGCCCGGGTCGCGAAGGCCTGCGGCTTCGCAAGCGCAGTCACCTTCCGGCAGAACTTCGTGGCGCACTACTCGACGACGCCGACCTCGTACCGGAGCCGCTTCGCGGCACCCGACGAATAGACGCCCGATTTCACCGCTGCAGCGAGAAGCTGAACCACCCCAGGTTTGATGCCGTTCCTTTCTGAGTTCAGGAAGGATGAACATC
>JASGFV010000135.1:0-10190 GCA_047605365.1 Gordonia sp. (in: high G+C Gram-positive bacteria) | reverse complement strand
TTGACACACTATCGAGTTCTCAAAGAACACACACCCGCCAACACCACACCAAACAATGTCCGATGCGAACTTCAACGAGCCGAATCCATCCGTCCCCCCGTCTCCGGGGCAACCATTCCAGCCTATCAGGCAGGAATCACCTGCGCAAGTCGGTGAAGTTTCGAATTTCTTCGGTGCTTCGCCTGACCCGGCCGACGCCCTCCGCGGCTGGCCGCTTCGGACTTCAATTAAGTTACACAGCTGCTTTTCACGTTGCAAATTGCCTGGTCAGGAGCCGATTCGGGCACCGGAGAAGGTTTTCTTGCCTCGCCGGAGCACCAGCCAGCGGCCGTGCAGCAGGTTGTCCGGGGCGGGCGTCCAGTCCGCATCGGTGATCTTCTGGTTGTTCACGTACGCACCGCCCTCGTCGATGGCACGACGTGCAGCCTTGTTGCCGGTCGCCAATGAGGAGTCGACCAACAACTCGACGAGAGTCGGCGTCGCGCCGGCGGGGTACTCGGCCACGCCGGTTTCTCCCAGTGCCGCCGCAAGGGTCGACTCGTCGAGACCGTCGAGCTCGGCTCGGCCGAACAGGGCCTGACTCGCCAACTCGACGGCGGTGGTCTGCTCGGCGCCGTGGATCAGGGTCGTCATCTCACGGGCGAGTCGCTTCTGCGCCTCCCGGAGGAACGGCTTCTCCTCGACAGAGGTCGCGAGTTCGTCGATCTCGTCGCGCGTCAGGAACGTGAACCACTTCAGGTACCGCACGACGTCGGCGTCGGCCGTGTTCACGAAGTACTGGTACCAGGCATAGGGGCTGGTCAGTTCGGGATCGAGCCACAGGCTTCCGCCGCCGGTGGACTTGCCGAACTTCTTGCCGTCGGCAGCCGTGACCAGCGGGACGGTCAGCGCATGCACGCTCGCGCCCTCCACTTTGCGGATCAGGTCCACGCCGCCGATGATGTTGCCCCACTGATCGGAGCCGCCGATCTGCAGCGCGCAACCGTAGCGACGGTGCAACTGCAGGTAGTCGTTCGACTGCAACAGCAGGTAACTGAATTCGGTGTAGCTGATTCCGTCGGACTCCAGTCGGCGCTTGACCGTCTCGCGGGCCAGCATGACGTTCACCGAGAAGTGCTTGCCCACGTCGCGCAGGAAGTCGATGGTCGACAGCGGCGCCGTCCAGTCCATGTTGTTCGCGAGCACCGCGTCGTTGTCGGTGCCCTCGAGCGTGACGAAGCGCGACAGCTGCCCGACGATGCGCTCGGCCCAGCCGGCGACGGTGTCCGTCGAGTTCATCGTGCGCTCCCCGACGTCTCGGGGATCCCCGATCAGTCCGGTCGCGCCGCCCGAGAGCACCACGGGCCGATGGCCGGCGAGCTGGAATCGGCGCAGCGTCAGCAGCGGCACCAGGTGACCGGCGTGGAGGCTCGACGCCGTGGGGTCGAAGCCCGCGTAGAGCGACAGCGGGCCGTCGTCGAGCGCATCGCGCAGTGCCTGCTCGTCGGTGCTCTGACCGATCAGGCCGCGCCACGACAGTTCGTCGATGATTCCCGCCCCGGAGACCTGGTCCGGTCCGGTCGATTCGCTCACTGGCCGCTCACGATCCGCTCGTGTTCGGCGTCGTCCACCGCTCGCGCGTCGTCGACCAGCATGTTCGGGATGCCCAGCTCGTCGATCGCATAGGCGACGCGTAAGCGTGGGTTGTACAGATCATCACCGGCGTTCAGCAGTTCCCCGAGGTCCTGCGGGCACACCAGTCGGTCGCGAACCACCGGGTCGAGCTGCTCGGCACGTGACGGCATCAATTCCTCCTTCGACGCTGGCAAGGCTACTCGGCGACGACGACGGCCGACGGCGCGGGGACGGCTGCCGCCGCGCCGGACGATCCGGTGTTCCAGCTGACCGTCTCCGCGGCCGTCCGGGTGTAACGCCGGTAGCGGCCCTCGGGATCGCGGTACCAGACCTTCGGGCCCGGCTTCGGCATTCCCTTGCTCGCCAGCGCAGACCCCTGCGGCCGGTACGACTCGGTGACCGGAATGTCGTCGGCGACGACGATCAGGTGCGGACGCTCTCGTGCCTCCAGCTCTCCGAGGGCGACGCGCAACTGCGTCGGAGTGACCGACGGCGCACCGTCACGCATGCTGATCGCGGCGACCATCAGCCGGCTGCCGAACTCGCCCACCCGGTACACGACGACCTGGTCGACGCCCCGAACACGCGACAGTGCGCGCGCGATCGGCTCCGGGTAGACCAGTCCGTCGCTGGATCGGGCCACCGAGTCCGTGGTCCCCATGAACCACAGATCGCCCTCGGAGTCGCGGAGGAACAGCAGTCCCGACACCTCCCAGCGATCGTGCGGCCGGAAGACATCGCGCAACACCAGGCCGGTCGTCTCGTATCGCTGGCCGGCATGCGACATCAGCATGCCGACCTCACCGTCGGCGGCCTCGCGGACGAAGCCCGAGTTCTGGTCGATCGCCAGCCGTTCGGTCTCCTGAACGAACGCCGCGACGCGCACATCGTTGGTCTCCGGCAGGGTCCGGCCCATCGAGCCGATCTTGTCGCCGCTGATGTTGGCCAGGATCGCGGCGCCGTCGGCGCTGGCGAAGAACTCGAGCACCTTGGCGCGCGGCAGGACGTCGTTGACGTGTGCCCACAGCCCGGTCGGCATGCCCGATCCCATGAAGATCCGGACGCTGCTCAGGCGCGACGGGTCGAAATCCTCGTCGTACATGACATCGCCCAACATGCTCCAGGTGTAGGAGACGACGGTGACGCCGTAGCGCTGCACCTCGTCCTGGAAACGCTCGGCGTCGACGCCGTTCGACAGGGCGATCCGCGAGCGGCCGGCGACGGTGGCGCCGAGCGTGGTGAGCAGGCCGGACGCGTGGTGCAGCGGCGGCAAGCAGTACACCGTGTCGTGTGCGGTCAGGCGTGCCGCAGTCGCGGCGCCGAACGCCGACATCGCGAAGCGGTGATTGGTGACCGCCCACCGGGTCAGCCGGCCCTGTACGCGGGTGAACAGCACGAAGGCGAGGTCGCCCGCCAGCCCCGGATCGGGCCGGTACCACGACGGGATGCGGACCTTGTCGGGGTCGATCTGCTCCATGTCGACGATGCGCACGCCGTCGGCGCGGTCGATCACACGCGAGTCTCCGCTGCCGCCGCCGAGCACCAGTACCCGGTCGCACACCGATTCAGCCAGGTCCAGGTGGGTGGGATCAGTGACGATGACATTGGTCTCGGCGAGACGCAGCATGTCGCTGAGATCGTCGGCGGTGGACAGCAGCACTGCGACCGCGCCGAGGCGCGACAGTGCGGCGACGGCGACCAGGGCGCTGGGCCGGGTGTCCATCATGACGCCGACGTGCGAGCCGGAACGGATGCCGCAGTGCAGCAGGCCGGCTACCACGTTGTCGATGCGGGTGTTGACCTGTGTGTTGGTCAGCACCCGGTCTTCGAAGAGGAAGAGCTCGGCGTCGGGCGTGCGGCGGTTGTTCTCGCTCAGCAGCTTGCCGAGCGAGATCCGCGTCGACGGCTGGATCTGACCGAGCCGGAACAGGCGCGGCACGGTGCGCACCGATTCGGCGGCCACCGCCAGGGTCGTGCGCTGCAGCGAGTCCACGGCTTCGAACAGTTCCTTGGTGACGGCGGTGCCCACGCCGGCGACCTGCCCGACGCCGTAGGTCAGGCGCGACGACCAGCTGATGCCGCTGCCGGAGCCTTCGACACTCGGATCCATCGGGCTGATGGTGGAGGGACGGGCGCCCTTGTCGTCGCGCCACTTGATCCACTCGGCGGTGGTCGGCCACGACAGTCTGCCGGACGTGGATCCGACCACCAGGCCGAAGTGACCGGCGGGCACCAGGGTCTCGAAGACGTCGGCACGCGGGGCCGCGCGGACGATCCCCCGCACAGCCACCGGCTGCCCGATGTCGTCGGTCTCACCGACGAACGCCAGTACCGGGCAGGTGATCTCGCTCATCGAGACGATGTCGCCGTCGATCACGAATCCGCCGGACACCATCCGGTTGTGCACCACGAACTGCTTGAGCAACTCGGCCACGGCGGGGCCCGACCACGCGACCCAGCCCTCCTGTTCGAGGAATCGGCGCTGGTCTTCGCGAGGCAGCAGCGCGTCGCGGTCGTGGAGTTTGCGCAGGAAGTCGATGCGGCTGCGCGCGGTCTTGACCGGATCCATCAGCTGGAATCCCGTTCGGGCCAGCCAACTCGGGATCCAGAGCCGGGTGAACACCTTGTCGGCGAGCAGTTCCGCGCTCGGCACCACGAGGTTGGCGGGCAGGCCGAGCGGCAGACCGGCGAGGACGTCGACGGGGCTGCCGAAGGTGATGACACTGGCGAGTCCGGCCGAGCGCCTGAAGGCCGCGGTCTGGTAGGCGAACATGCCGCCCTGCGAGTATCCGCCCAGGTGGATGTCGTGCCCGACGATGCCCCGCACCAGGTCGACGACGCGGCTGATCGCCACCACGTGGTCGGTGAGGTTGCGCTCCATGCCGCCCTCTTCGTGATCCGGCGACCCGAAGTCGATGACCCACGGGATGATCCCGTTCTCATACAGGATCGAGACGGCGCCGTTGTCACGGGTGACGTCGTAGACATTGGCCGAGACCATCATCGGCGGAATCAGCACGACGTGCGAGAAGCCCTCGCCGGGATCGTCCGGGAAGTACCTGCGCAGGCGGTACATCGGCTCGGTCTCGACCACCTGGTACGGGGCCGGCTCGGTGTCGGTCTCGAAGCCGCCCATGCGGATGACTTCCAGTCCGTTCTGCGCGGTGGCGACCACCCGGCCGACCATCCCGCCGACATTCGGCAGACCAACCACTTCGACGTCCCTTCTCGACGGGCGTTTCGGACGAACGCTATCGACGACGACCCGCGTGAACCAGGCCCGACGCCGTGACGTCGCTCACTCTACTGCGCGCCGCCGTGGCGTCCCGGACGGGCCCGGCCCCTGGCCCCGGGGGCGGCGTCAGCCGAGTGCGGACCGGAGTTCGGCGATGGTCGACGTCGCGACCTCGATCTGCCGCTGCACCTGCGGCGACGCCGTTCCGCCCAGCGCATTGCGCGACTCGATCGAGCCGGTCACGGTGAGCACCTCGCGCACCTGCCGGGTCAGCGCCGGGTTGATCGAGGTGAGCGTCGCGTCGTCGAGCTCATCGAGTCCCACGCCCTGCGCCTCGGCCACGCGGACGCTCTCCCCGGCCACCTCGTGCGCGACACGGAACGGAACGCCCTGTCGGACAAGCCATTCGGCGATGTCGGTGGCCAGGGTGAAGCCGGCCGGCGCGAGTTCGGCCATCCGCTCGGGGTGGAAGGTCAGGGTGGCGACCAGGCCGGTCATCGCCGGCAGCAGCAGTTCGAGCTGGGCGACCGAGTCGAAGACCGGCTCCTTGTCCTCTTGCAGGTCGCGGTTGTAAGCCAGCGGCTGCGCCTTCAGGGTCGCGAGCAGACCGGTCAGGTTGCCGATCAGGCGGCCGGCCTTGCCGCGGGCCAGTTCGGCGACGTCGGGGTTCTTCTTCTGCGGCATGATCGAGCTGCCCGTGGACCAGGCGTCGGCCAGCGTGACGTAGCCGAATTCGGGGGTGCTCCACAGGATGACGTCCTCGCCGAGACGCGACATGTCGACGGCGATCATCGCGAAGACGAACGCGGCCTCGGCCGCGAAGTCGCGCGACGACGTGGCGTCGATCGAATTGTCTGCCGCCCGGTCGAAACCGAGGTCGGCGGCGATGGCCTCCGGGTCGAGCCCCAGCGACGAACCGGCCAGCGCGCCCGAGCCGTACGGCGACACCGCAGTGCGACGATCAGCGTCGACCAGCCGCGAGACGTCGCGCAGCAGGGGCTGGGCGTGCGCCATCAGCGTGTGCCCCAGGAGGACGGGCTGGGCCGCCTGCAGGTGCGTCTTGCCGGGCATCACGACGCCCGGGTTCGCGGCGGCCTGCTCGACGAGCGACTGCGCGAGATCGAGCACGTCGGCCGCGACGCGACGCATCGCGTCGCGCAGCCACATGCGGAACAGAGTGGCGACCTGGTCGTTGCGCGACCGGCCGGCGCGGAGTCGGCCGCCGAGCTCGGGTCCGACCCGCTCGATCAGACCGCGTTCGAGGGCGCCGTGCACGTCCTCGTCTGTCTCGGCGGGCGCGAACGTGCCGTCGGCGACGTCGGCGCCGAGCCGGTCGAGGCCGTCGTGCATGGCGACCAGATCATCGTCGGACAGCAGTCCGGCGCGGTTGAGGACACGGGCGTGCGCCTTGGACGCCGCGACGTCGTACGGCGCGAGCGCCCAGTCGAAGTGCGTGGACTTGCTCAGCGCGGCCATCGCGGCGGCCGGGCCGTCGGCGAACCGGCCGCCCCACAGCGCGCCGGTGTTGGTTCCTTCTTTGCGCTCTGCGCTCATGTGTCTGTCTCCTTGGAAGTCTTGTGGGGCCTCAGACGAGGCGTTCGATGCGCTCGGCGAGCTCTGCGCCGGTCAGGGGTTCGCGGGCCAGGACGAAGATGGTGTCGTCGCCGGCGATGGTGCCCACGACGTCGGGCAGGCTCGCCCGGTCCAGGGCGCTGGCCAAGAAGTTCGCTGCTCCGGGCGGGGTGCGCAGCACCGCGGTGTTGCCGGAGGAGTCGGTGGAGACCAGCAGTTCGCTCAGCATGCGGGCCAGCCGGTGGGTGCCGCCGGAGACGCCGCGCACCGGGCTGCCGTCCTCGGGGACCACGTACACGCCGGCCCCGCCGTCGGCGGCGCGCAGCTTCACCGCGCCGAGTTCGTCGAGATCTCGCGAGAGCGTCGCCTGGGTGGCGTCGACGCCGGCGTCGGCCAGCAGCTGCTGCAGTTCGGCCTGGCTGCGGACCTGGCAGTTCGACAGGATCTCGACGATGCGCGCATGGCGGCCCGCCCGAGTGGCGGCCAGCCGCGCATGCTCGGGATCGGACCGGCGCGCCGCGGTCATCGGTTCGCCACCAGCCAGGTCAGGAGCGCCTTCTGCGCGTGCAGGCGGTTCTCCGCCTCGTCGAGCACCACGCTGCGCGGGCCGTCGAGCACCTCGTCGGTGATCTCCTCGCCACGATGCGCGGGCAGGCAGTGCAGCACGATCGCCGCTTCGTCGGCGTGGGCCAGCAGGGCGTCGTTGATCTGGTAAGGGCGGAACGGGCCGACGCGGTCGAGGCCGTCGCCCTCCTGCCCCATCGACGTCCAGGTGTCGGTGACGAGCACGTCCGCACCGGTGGCCGCCGCCACCGGGTCCGAGACGAGCGCGACGCTGCCGCCGGTCTCCGCGGCACGACGCTCCGCCGCCGCGACCACCTCGGGATCCGGAGCGAACCCGTCCGGACCGCTCAACCGCACATGCATGCCCGCGGTGACGCCGCCGAGCATCAGCGACTGCGCCATGTTGTTGGCGGCGTCGCCGAAGTACGTCATCGTCAGACCCGCGGCGGAGCCCTTCTGCTCGATGATCGTCTGCAGATCAGCCAGGATCTGGCACGGGTGGAAGCTGTCCGAGAGCGCGTTCACGACTGGCACCGACGACGACGCGGCGAGTTCTTCGAGGCGGTCCTGACCGTAGGTCCGCCAGACGACGGCGTCGACGTAGCGCGATAGCACACGGGCGGTGTCGCCGAGCGTCTCGTCGCGCCCCATCTGGGTGTTGGCGCCGTCGACGACCACCGCGTGGCCGCCCAGCTGGGCGATGCCCACCTCGAACGAGAAGCGGGTGCGGGTGGAGTTCTTGTCGAAGATCACGGCGATGGCCCGCGGGCCTTCAAGACTGCGAATCGAGAACGGCGCAGCCTTCAGCGTCGCGGCGAGCGCCAGTACCTCGGCCTGTTCGGCCGGGGTCAGATCGTCGTCGCGCAGCACGTGCCGCACGAGGGTGGTGTCGGTGGTCATAGGGGTCGAGTCCTTACTGGCTGGGCTGAAGCATGTCGAACTGGGCTGGGAAGTCGTCAGGAGGCGGCGGTCGCGTCGTCGAGGATCGACGGCAGCGCGGCGACGAACTCGCCGGCCTGTTCCTCGGTCAGGATCAGGGGCGGAGCCAGGCGCAGCACGCCGGGGGCCGGGGCGTTGATCAGGAAGCCGTGATCGCGTGCGGACCGTTCGACCTTGGCCGAGATCGGCGCGGTCAGCACCACGCCGAGCAGCAGCCCGGTGCCGCGCACGTGCGACACGGCCGGATGCTCCAGTCCTTCGATTCCGGCGGTCAGCGTCTTGCCGACCGAGGCGACGTGGTCGACGAGGGCGTGGTCGTCGATGTACTTAAGGACCGCGAGCGCGGCGGCAGCGGAGACCGGATTGCCGCCGAACGTCGTGCCGTGCTGGCCCGGCGTGAACAGCTCGGCAGCCGGGCCGGTGGCGAGCACCGCGCCGATCGGCAGGCCGCCACCGAGCCCCTTCGCCAGGGTGATGACGTCGGGCACGACACCGAAGCTCTCGAACGCGAACATCGAGCCGGTACGCGCGATGCCGGTCTGGATCTCATCGAGGATGAGCAGTGCGCCGTGCTCCTGCGTGATCCGCCGGGCCGCGGCGAGGTAGTCCGGGCCGGGCACCACCACGCCGTACTCGCCCTGAATGGGTTCGAGGATGACCGCAGCAGTCTGCTCGGAGACCGCGGCTTCGAGCGCGGCGACGTCGTCGTACGGGACGAAGTCGACGCCGGCCGGCATCGGCTCGAACGGAGCCCGCTTGGCCGGCTGCCCGGTCATCGCGAGCGCGCCCATGGTGCGTCCGTGGAAGCCGCCCTCGGCGGCGATGATCTGCGGGCGACCGGTGCGCCGGGCGAGTTTGAACGCTGCCTCGTTGGCCTCGGTGCCGGAGTTGCAGAAGAACGCTCGGCCGGGATGCCCGAACGCCGCCAGCAGCCGCTCGGCGAGCTGCACGACCGGCTCGCTGATGTACAGGTTGGAGACGTGGCCGAGCGTCCCGAGCTGCGCGGACACCGCGTCGATGATCTCGGAATTGGCGTGGCCGAGCGCGTTCACCGCGATGCCGCCGAGCAGATCGAGGTAGGTGTTGTCGTCGGCGTCGTGCACCACGGCGCCCTCACCGCGCACGAGCGCGATCGGCGGGGTGCCGTAGTTGTTCATCAACGACGACGACCACCGGCTCTGCAGGGGTGCGGTCATGTCAGGTCAGCTCTCTCTTCAGTGTTGCTTGGTGTCGTGCAGTTTCGCGTCGGTGAGCACCGTGGTGCCGGCCGTCGACGCAGTGAGCAGGGCGGCGAGGACGGCGTGGGGTCGTCGCCCGTCGATGACGTGCGCCGCGCCGATCCCGGCCTGCACCGCGCGCAGGCAGGCTTCCATCTTCGGCACCATGCCGGAGTCCAGGCTCGGCAGCAGCGCGGCCAGCTCGGTCTCGCCGATGGTCGACACCAGCGACGACGTGTCCGGCCAGTCGGTATAGAGGCCTTCGACGTCGGTCAGCATCACCAGGTGCTCGGCGCCCAGCGCGGCGGCGATCGCACCGGCCGCGGTGTCGGCGTTGATGTTGTGCACCGCACCGGAGGCGTCCGGCGCGATGGTCGAGATGACCGGGATCCGGCCGGCGGCGATCAGATCGTCGACGGCAGAGGTGTTGACCGCGGTGATGTCGCCGACCAGACCGATGTCGACGGGCTCGCCGTCGACCATCACCGTGCGGCGCGTCGCGGTGAACAGGTGGGCGTCCTCGCCGGTCAGGCCGACCGCGTACGGGCCGTAGGCGTTGATCAGCCCGACCAGCTCACGGCCGACCTGCCCGAACAGCACCATCCGGGCGATCTCCATGACCTCCGGGGTGGTGACCCGGAAGCCGCCGCGGAACTCGCCCTCGAGGCCGACGCGCTTGAGCATCGCCGAGATCTGCGGGCCGCCGCCGTGCACTACGACGGGATGGATCCCGCAGGCGCGCAGCAGCACCATGTCGGCGGCGAAGGCGGCCTTGAGTTCGTCGTCGACCATCGCGTTGCCGCCGTACTTGATCACGACGCGCTTGCCGTGCAACTCCTGCAGCGACGGCAGCGACTCGGCGAGGATCGACGCCTTGTCGAGCGGGGTGAGGCCGGTCATGACGAGTACGCCGAGTTCTCTTCGACGTAGGCGTGCGACAGGTCGGTGGTGCGGATGGTCGCGGTGGCGTCGCCGAGCCCGAGGTCGGCCAACACCTCGATGCGGTCGCCGGACAGGTCCACCTCGCGGGCGCCCGGCACGCCGGTGCC
>JASGFV010000134.1:0-10341 GCA_047605365.1 Gordonia sp. (in: high G+C Gram-positive bacteria) | reverse complement strand
CGCGAGGTGCAGGGCGGCGGCGAGCCCGTTGGGCCCGCCGCCGACCACGACTGCGGTCGTCACGACTACCGGACTCCCAGCGGCTGGCGGGCCTTGTCGCTACGCCAGGTGACGTTGATCGGGATGGGACCGTTGGGCAGCCACGGCTGTTCGGCGACCGCGTCACGCACGTCCCACGTTCCGCGTTCGATGATGCCGAGCGCTGCGTCGATGATCTGGTACTCCTGGGTCTTCTTGTGAATCGGCTGGGATTCAACCCATACCACGGTGAACTCTCCGGGAGCGAAGTTGCAGCGCTTCTGCAATGCCTCGATCAGTCGCCAGTTGTGGAGGTGACCGTCACCGAAGTTGAAGCCCAGCAGCGAGTTGCACGCGAACTCGCCTTCGCGAATCGTGTAGCCGCTGATCTTCTCCTCGCCGAACTCACGGTAGAGCAGCGAGAACAAGCCGCGACCCTGGCTGTGCATCGACCGCCAGCCGATGGTCTGCTGCATGGTGATCTCGGCGACTTCCGACGGGTAGGACTCCTCCAGCTGGTCGACGTTGTTCTTGCACGGCCGAACGATCTCCGGGCCGTTGAGCTTGGCCTCGGCGCCCGGACTGAACGCCCACATAGCCGACGCCCAGTTGCCCGCGTACTGCCGCAGCGACGGGAGGAACGAGACCAGGTCGGGCCGGAAGTTGCCCAGCACCGGCAACGCCAGCAGCGCGACGGCGATCACCGCCAACAGCGCCGGCGAGCTGAAGTCGCCCACACGGTAGCCCTCCCAGCTCGGGAAGCCCCAGAACAGGAAGATGCTGAGGAAGGCGAACAACACGTTCCACTCCAGCGGCACGGCCAGCGGGAACGTCGAGAAGATGAACAGGTGGAAGCAGACCATCAGCACCACCATCGCCAGCGTCAGCCACTTGTATCCCGAGAACAGCAGGACCAGCGGCGCGACGATCTCGACGAGAGTGCCCAGGACGTGGCCGGTCAGCGATGCCATGTGGCTGGGACGCAGGTCGTTCGGGAAGTTCCGGTAATTGACTCGCTTGAGCGCCTTGATCGTGAGCCACGGTGTGTTCGACACCATCGGCGGGATCACGTTGGTGAAGTGGTAGCCGATCTTCGAGACGCCTGCACCGACCCACACGATGACGATCAGCAGCTTGGCCGCGATGATCATGTCGGTGAAGGGCAGGAAGGCGAAGAACACGACGGCGGGCAGGTACTGCTCGGCACGGGAGCCCAGGAAGGCCACCTTGTCGCGCAGGCCGAGGACGATCCAAAGCACCAGCAGCGGGTACAGGATCGCCGGGTTCACCAGGCCGTGCGAAGTGTCGATGATCGGGCCGTGCTCGTTGATCGAGTCGGTGAACGACGCCGACGCCTTGCCCGGCATCGCCACGCCGACGACCAGATTGATCAAGAACAACGCGTAGACCGCGACGTCGAACACGGTGCGCGTGTCACCGCCGGTGCCCGGCACCTTGTCGGGCCAGGGCGCCATGCGCAGCGTTCCCGGACGCACCCAGAAGAGCACTCCGCCGGTCATCGGCGCGAACTTGCCGGCCAGCGGACCCCACGACCCGGCGAGACCGAGCGATTCGAGCAGGACGGTCCACAGGATCAGCTTCTGGTACACGATCGGCTGATTCCACCACTCGCCGATACTCAGCGGGTCGAGACCGGAGGTGAGCGTCGCCAGGCAGACGCCCGCGACGATGTACAGCACGCCGACCTTGAGCAGGTAGATGACGTGCACCATCTTCGGCGTGCCGAAGCCGTATTCACCCCAGTGCGTGGCGAGCGTGCGGACCCGTTCCCGCAGCGGCTGCTGCAGGAAGGCGGGTGGATCAACGGGTGGGAAATCGCCTTCTTTGAATCCCATGATCATTCTCCTTGTTATTCACGGGCTGTGCCTATTGAGGTGGCGCCGCGAGCGTTCGAATGCTCGGCGGCGGTGGATAGAGGACGTGCGTCACCGCGCCGGGAGGCCGTGGGCCGCCGGCGGAAACCGCAGGACGAAAGAGGTCAGGCAGGCACGGTGGAGAGCTGACGGCGGAGACCGGGCTTGTCGATCTTGCCGACGGGGTTCCGCGGCAAGGCTTTGACGATGTGAATCTCCGCAGGGCGCTTGACCTTCGTGAGGCGCGCGCTGACGAATTCGCTCAACTCCCCGGAGGTGAGCGACGAATCCGGGTAGGTGACGACGAAGGCCACCGGCACTTCGCCGAGGACCGGGTGGGGCGCGCCCACCACGGCACATTCGAGGACCCCCGGGTTCGCAGCCATCGCGATCTCGATCTCCTTGGGATACAAGTTCTCTCCCCCGCGGATGATCATGTCTTTGATCCGGTCGACGATCCGGAGGTAACCGTCCTCGTCGAGGATCCCGACGTCGCCGGTGTGCAGCCACCCGTCCACGACGGTCCCGGCCGTCGCCTCGGGGCGATTGAGGTAGCCGCGCATCACCGTCGGGCCGCCGACCAGCACTTCGCCGCGTTCCCCGGCCGGCACGTCGGAGCCGTCGGCCCCGACCACCCGCACGGTCTGACCGGGCATGGCGGGGCCGACCGTGCCCAGTTTGCGGACGCCGTCGAGCGGATTGCAGGTGCACGCGCAGGTGCATTCGGTCAGGCCGTAGCCCTCGACGATCACCACGCCGAAGGTCGACTCGATCCGCGCCAGGAGTTCCCTGGAGATCGGCGCGGCGCCGCAGACCGCGAAGCGCAGCGACGACATGTCGGCCCGCGCGGCGCCGTCGTGCGACGCCAGCACCGCGAAGATCGTCGGCACCGCCGAGAAGTAGGTGGGACGCAGGCGCTCGACGTCGTCGAAGAACCGGCCGGCGGAGAACTTGCCCGTGATCGACAGCTGCCCGCCGGCCACGATCGGCGCGAGGAAGCTGTTGCAGATGGCGTTGACGTGGAACAGCGGCAGCACCAGAAGGCAGTGGTCGGCGTCGGTCAGCGAGAAGTGGTCGACGACGCTGGTGGCCATGAACAGCGCATTGTCGTGCCCGAGGCGTACTCCTTTGGGGCGGCCGGTGGAGCCGGAGGTGTAGATCAGCAGGGCGTCGTCGGCCGCGGTCGGCGGCTCCGGCGGAGTCCACGCACTGGTCGGCGCGCTGCGCAGGTCGCTGACCGGGAGCAGCGTGCGGACGGCGGGGTCGCCGATCGGGCCCTCCCCCACCACCACTTTGGCGGCCGAGTCGCTCATCTGCTGCTCGGCTTCGGCGTCGGTGAACGCCGGATTGACCGGCGTGCCGACGGCCCGCAGCCGCCACGACGCCATCAGGACGATCAGCAGTTCCACGCGGTTCGGCAGGAACGTCGCGACCACGTCGCCGGGACCGACACCCAGCTCGGCAAGCTGCTCGGCAACGCCTTCGACCCGCTCGGCGAACTGCGCGTAGTTCAACTCCACCGAGTCGTCGCGCACGCAGGGGGCGTCGCCGCGTGCGCCGAGCTCCCAGCTGAAGTAGGTCCGTGACGTCACCTGAATCACCCTTTCATGTCGTTGTGACTTACGACACTATGAGTGACCGGCGGTTAAGGGAACGGCCCAGCGAGACGAACCTCGGGTCGTTCTTTGTGCTCGGAGGACAACGGCCTGAAGCCCGGGACGCGTCAGCCCTGCGGGTCCTTGAAGTAGACCAGCTGGTGGGTGGTCGCCAGCAGCACCGGCCGGTCCTCGGCGTCGCGGCCCCAGAGCAGACCGGCCTGATCGAAGTGCCCGTGACCGAAGCGGGAGGCGTGGGCCGTCGCGAGCACGTGGCGGTCGCCGTGGGCGGCGAGCTCGTCGGCGGTGGCGTGGAAGTAGGTGGTCAGCGAGATGGTGCCGGCCGGCATGTACGTGCCGCGGCGCAGAAACACCCGCGGATAGAACGTGTCCGACAACGACGCCAGGCCCGGGAAGTCCAGCGGGCGGCGCGGCTCGTCGCGGATCCACAACGTGGACGTCGAATCGTCGTTCGCCCCGCTGTCGAGCGATCCGGCGACGAACCGCATCTCGTAGTTCTTGGCCCACGCGATGAAGTCGGGGAAGTCGACGGCCGCGACGTCATCCGGCGACGGCGTCTCCGGGGGCGAGGGCTCGGTGTCGTGCCAGGTGTCGCGTCGCACGCCGAAGACGGCGGTTCCGGTGCCGACCACCGCGTCGTTCTGCTCGACGGTGAACGCCCAGTGCTGGTTGGTGCGATTGGTGCGCACGATCTCGGTGCGCAGCGTCCAGTCGCCGTCGATGATCGGCGCGACGTAGTTCAGGGTGAAGGCGAGCGGGTCGCCGAGCACGTCGGGGTGATGCTGCAGGCCGTTGACGATCGTCGCGGCGGTGATCCCGCCGAACGGACCGACCATGTTGCTGTAGGCGGGGCTGGTCTTGGCGCCGTAGACCGCATGGCCGTCGTCGACCACGGCGATCGCTGAATCGAATGGGTGGATCATGGTCACGACCCTATCGGGCGAGCCGGACACGGACGCTTCACGAGTCGCCGACCCCGGCGAGACCCGTCGGATCTGTCGGCGAGGTCGGTAAACTGCACCTATGAGACGTCCGTTCGTCCTCGTCGCGGCGCCGTCCACGCTGGTGGTCGCCGTGCTGGTCGGCGGATGCCAGAACTCCCAGCCCGCGGACAGCGAGCCGCAGTCGGTGGCGCACACCACCGGCTCCACACCGCAGTCGGTCACCACCACGGCGATCTCGCTGACCCCGGTCGCCGGGAAGTACGCGGCGGCCTTCGGCAACGACGTCGGAAGCAGCGCCGACGGCTCGACGTGGAACGTCCGCACACCCCGCGTCGACGGCGGCGAGGCCACTGTCCGCGACGCCTTCAACGACGAGTTCACCAAGCACGTCGACGCCCTGGTCGCCTCCTCTGACGGCCCCAAGCTCACCCTCACCGACGGTGAGCTCAACCCGATGGAGAAGACGCAGACAGTGGTCGGCGCGTCGACCCTGTCCGGCGTCATGATCGTCTCCGCGTTCAGCGACGGGGCCGCGCACCCGAACACCGACCTGGCGACCGTCGTCGTCGACTCGTCGAACGGGAGGCAGCTGACGCTCGACTCCGTCCTCAAAGAACCGTCGGCCGGCCGGTCGTCGCTGTTGAATCTGGCCGCCGCCTACGACACCAGCGGGCGGCTCAAGGACGCGCACCCGACCGCCGATGAGCCCGGGCGCTGGATCGCACTGCCCGACGGACTCCACCTGTACGTGCCCGTCTCACACGCGATGGGCGACTACGTTCCGGTCACCATTCCCTGGCACGACGTCGAGCCGCTGCTCACCTCGTCGGCGAGACATCTGCTCGTCACCTGAACAGACGCCCGTCCGCCGTGCCACTCTGAACGGATGTACCTCGACTCGGCCACGCTGTGGACCGCGATCGGCACGGTCGCCATCGTGATCGGCGCCCTGCAGGTGACCCAGTACCGGCTGCAGCGCGACGAGATCTCCATGCTCATGTGGGGTTCGGCCAAGCTGATCGGCGCGATCGGCGCGGTGATGCTCGCGCTGCGCGGCCACGTCCCGGACCTCGTGTCGGTGACCGTCGGCAATGCGCTGATCGTGCTGGCCGTGTCCCTGAATGCGACCGGCACCCTGACGTTCAACGGCAGCCGGGCTCCGCTGCCGACGATTCTGCTGCCCCCCGCGGTGATGACGGCCGGCTATCTGTTGACGCCGCACATCGATCAGAATCTCGCCATGCAGACCTACCTCAACGGCGTGTGCGTGGTCGCCGTGCTGAGCTGGTCGGCGATCCACGCCCACCGCGCGAACCGCACTCAGCTCCTGATGTGGCGGCGCGGGCTGGCGATCGTGCAGTGGCTGTGGGTGGCCACCATGCTCGTGCGGATGGCCGCCTCCCTCGTGCAGCCGAACGCCACCGACCCGACCGGGAACTCGCCCGCGCAGACCATCACCGCCCTGTGCCTGCTGACTCTGGTCGTGACACTCGGCGTCGTGGAGATGCTGGCGTCGCGCGAACGCGTCGCCCGGCGCCTCGCCGAGGCGGCGCTGCACGACGCGGCGACCGGCGTTCTGAACCGTGCGGGCCTGGCCCTGCGGCTCGACGCACTGCGGTCCCGCTGCCGCGAGACGTCGCTGATCCTGATGGACCTCGACGACTTCAAAGCCGTCAACGACCGCTTCGGCCACCCCAAGGGCGACGAGGTGCTCAACGGCTTCGTGCGGATCGTCGAGTCGGAGCTGCGCGACGGCGACTCCCTCGCCCGCTACGGCGGCGACGAGTTCTGCGCACTGCTGCCGAACACGCCCGCCGCCGAGGCTGCGGCGATCGCCGAACGCATCCGCGAACGATTCTCGGTGCGGCCGATCGTGGCGGCCAGCAGCGCCCGATGCACCGTCAGCGTGGGCGTGACGAGTCTGCTCCTGCACGACGCCGCGGCGTTCGAACGGGCCGTGGTGGCCGTCGACGCCGCGCTCTACGCGGCCAAGGCAGGCGGCCGGAACAACGTGGTGGCCGGACCGACGGCGGCCCCCGCTCCGGCGCCTCGAACCTGAGGACTCAGAACCGATCCAGCGCCTTCACGCCGCGCACGATCAGCTCGGCGACCAACTCGGTGTGCGGCCGGGCCGTGAGCATCGCGTTCGACGCCGCGAGGAAGACGGTGTTGATCGGCGGCTCCTCGACGTCGTCGAGTCGCTCCAGCCTTCCGTCGGCGACGGCCTCGGCGACCAGGTAGCTGGGCAGCACCGAGATGCCGACGCCCGCGACCACCGCGGCCTGGATGCCCTGCAGGTCGGGCAGCGTGAGGATCGGGTCGAAACGGGGCTCGGCGTCGAAGACGGTGTTCCAGTAGCGGCGCACGATCGGCAGGTCGGCGCTGTAGGCGACCAGCGGCGCGGCGTCGATCTGCGAGAACGACGCGCCCCGCAGACCCAGCTCGGGTGCGCCGACCAGCCAGAACTCCTCGTCGGCGAGCGGCCAGCAGCGCAGTTCGGCGTTCCGCGGCCGGACGGTCGTGACGACCAGGTCGAGTCGGCCGGCTTCGAGCTTCTCCATCAGACCGCGCGATTCGCCGAGAGTGATGTCGACGCGGCGCACCGGGAGGCTGGTGCGGACTCCGGCCAGCACCGGCAGCACCAGGGCGGACACGAACTCGCTGGGGCCGCCGAGCGAGACGGACCGCACCGCGACCGGCGCAGTCCCGACCGGACCGCGGCCGGACATCAGCCGCTCCATGTGATCCATGTGCGCGCCGATCTGCGCCATCACTTCATGGGCCGCGGCTGTCGGCGTGGTGCCGTCGGCCTGCCGCGCGAACAGCGCGCCGCCGAAGTGGTCTTCGACGACGCGGATGTGATTGGTGACAGTCGGCTGCGAAATGCCGAGAAGGCGGGAGGCCGCACTGAACGACCCCGCGCGATAGACCGTCGAGAAGGTCCGTAGATGGTCCAGCGACAGCCGCGACTTGGCCATCGTCACAAGTCGCCTCCCTGAATCGCGAATCCGCGCATAGCGGCCGGGGACGTCGCTGCTGACATCCCGTGTGGCGATCGTAGTCCCGATGCGGCGCAGGCGGACACGAGTTCGATATTCGGAGCCGGGCGCGGCTTACCCTGGCGGACATGCAGATTCCCACGGACCTCGACGCGCAGCGGCGCCTCGGGCCGGAGTGGGCTCGCTGGCTCGACGGCCTGCCCCGGCGGTGCGACGAGCTGCTCGACCAGTGGCGGCTCACCGTCGACGGCCCGCCCGCGCACGGCTTCGCGTCGATCGTGATCCCGGTTCTCGGCGAGGCCGGTCCGGCCGTGTTGAAGGTCGGGTTCGACGGTTCGCCGGACGCCGCGCAGCAGCATCTGGCGCTGCAGGCGTGGGACGGCGACGGCGCGGTCCGGCGTCGCCCAGATTCCGGGAGCTCAGCGTGGCACTGTCGGGATGGCTCGACGAGCTGGCCGTCGACGCCGCCGAGGTGCCGGTGCCACGTCGTCTGCTGGATCAGGCCGTGTCGCTCGGACGGGCGCTGGCCGGCGACCCGCACTACGAGATCGCTCCCCTGCTCTGGAACCGCTGGCCGGAGATGCAGGGCCACCTGCGCGAGTCCATCCGGCGGCGCTTCTACACCGTCGTCGAGGCCGCCGGGTTCGACGACGAGCGCGCCCGCGACTGGGTGGTGGTGCGGATGGTCCTCAACGCGCACTGGGCGGTGGCCGACGCTAGGACCGCTGGGCTCGGACTGAACGACGCCGAGCGGGAGTGGATCACCACCTGCATCAGCGTCCGATTCCCAGACGACGGCCTCGGTCGACACGCGATTCGCCGAACTGACCGCGCTCGCCGCGCGCGATCGTCGCGCCTGTCGATACGCGTCTCATACGCACGAGCCGGCCGTGATTCAGCCCGTGTTCGCGTAGTCGACGACGGCCGCGACAGCGGTGCCCAACGCCGCTTGCCGCGCGGGGTCGGCGAGGTAGACGTCCTTGCGGATCTCGACCATCAGGGCGCTGACTCGTACATCGCCCAGCAGTGGCAACGGGATGTAGCAGCCGGCGAACGGCGAGTTCAGCCCCACCTCGAAGCCCGCCTCGTCAAAGGCCGCGCGCGCCGCAGCGACGAGTTCCGGCGGGGTGTGCTGCGCATCGGTCCCCAGGCACACTTCGGGGCGCGGACCTTCGGCGTGCTGCTCATACGCACTGGGCCGCGCGGGATAGGAATGAACGTCGACGACGACGGCCCGGCCGCAGGCCTCGAGCCGGGCCCGGGTCAGGTCGGTCATCGCATCGGCGTACGGGCGGAACACCTCGTCGACCAGCGCTTGGGTGTCGGCGGCGGACCAGGTCCGCTCGTCGCGCAGCGGCTCGCCGTCGCACCGCCGCGTGTAGACCGCACCGCGACCGACCGCATTCAGCTCTTCGCGCTCGTCGAGGAATCGTTCCGGATCGACGACGAGCCGCGAGAGCGCATTGACGAACTGCCACGGCCGCCTCGCCGCGATCCCCGCCGCCACCGCGGCGAGCCGATCGGTACCGGTGTCCGTGATCTCGGCCAGCTCCGCTTCCAGTTGACGGTCGGTGGCGACGATTCGCCGTCGAACCTCCGCCGGAATCGTCTTGCTCGCATGCGGCACGTGCAGAATCACCGGGCTCGTCGGCGATCCCTCGATCTGCACGAAGCCGGCGCGCTCGCGCTCTGTCGGTGAACCCATGCGAGGAAGGTAGCGACGGGGTCCGACAAACTCCGTCGAACCGGACGCGCCGACGGTCGCCGAGACGCTCGTGAACAGGCGCGCGGCGCGCGATCGTCGCGCCTGTCCGTAAGCGTCTCGTACAGAAACTGCCTTCCGGATCAGCCAGGGAATGCGGAAACGAGCAAGGCCCCCGGCTCGAAAGTCGGGGGCCTTGCTCTTTGTGGGCGAAGGGGGACTTGAACCCCCACGTCCCGAAGGACACTGGCACCTGAAGCCAGCGCGTCTGCCATTCCGCCACTCGCCCGTGGCTGTCGATCGCTCGACCGTTGTCCTTGCGGACTCGACAGACTTTACACGGATCGTCCGCTGAGCAAAAATCCGATGACGGCGACGCCGCTGACCTGGACTTATTCAGTCGACCGACACGGCTTTACCGCACCGAAGGCAGGTGACTACCGTGAGAGCTGTGGTTCCGAACGAGCCAAGGGTCGACACTGTCGGTAGCATTAATCGACGTCGCACGCACGCCGACACGCCAGAAGCCGAACGGAAGGAGAGTCGTGGGGATCCTCGACAAGATCGAGCGCAAGCTCGAGTCTGCCGTCGACGGCGGCTTCGCCCGGGTCTTCGGTGGCAAGGTAGCGCCGCAGGAGATCGAGTCCAGCCTGCAGCGCGAGGCCGAATCGTCGCTCGATCCCATCGGCGACGGCGCGTCGCTCGCAGCGAACAGCTATGTCGTGACGCTGAGTCCGTCGGACCTGGAGCACGTCTCGGTCGAGTACGAACTCAACCGCAAGATCTTTTCGCGCCATTTGGACGACTTCATCCGTGACAATGGGTGGCAGACTTATGGGCCGGTGGTCGTAGAGTTCGACCAACAGCCTTCGCTGCACACCGGACAATTCCATACTCGCGGAGTGGTCAACCCAGACGCCGCTCCCCGTCCGGTGCCTGTGGCGCCGCCTCAACCTCAACTACCACCGAATAGCCCGAACCGAGGAGCAACCGACATGACCAATCCCCCCGGAAACGACCAGGGCGGCCAGTACCCCGGATACCCCCAGCAGGGCTACGGACAGCAGCCGGGCTACGAGCAGTACGGCCAGCCGCAGGGCTACGACCAGCAGCATTACGGCCAGCAGGACTACGGTCAGCAGGCGTACGGCCGTAGCCCTGCTGCTCATAGGCGGCGGGCTGCTGGCC
>JASGFV010000133.1:0-10348 GCA_047605365.1 Gordonia sp. (in: high G+C Gram-positive bacteria) | reverse complement strand
GGATTCGAACCTGCGACACCCGCTTTAGGAGAGCGGTGCTCTATCCCCTGAGCTACGAGAGCGGGGACTGGGCGAAGTCGTGGAAGAAATTGCAGTGATTCTCCGCGGCGACTGCGTTCAGTCGGTGCGGGCCGTGCTCATGGGGTCGACGGCTCGCGGTAGGAAGTCTACGTCAGTCGATCTGTGGGCATGAGTGAGCGCCTCGCGTCACGTGCGCCGCGAGGACAGGCGGTGCCGTCAGACGGTGCGTCTGAGGTCTCCTGCGATGCGTCGGTGCCGGTCAGGCAGCTTTCGGCGGTCCGGTTTCGGACTGTTGTCGTCGTCGCCAGAGCAGGTCGGCGTAGGCGTTGCGGCCGATCGCGTGAGGTGAGCATCGCGAGAAACTGTCCGGCCGCGGTCATGGCGATCGCACGGTTGCCGTGGAAGACGCGTTCGATGATGTTGTTGGCCGATTCGGCGTCTTCGCGTCGTCCGTAGAACTGGTTGTAGGGCGCGTTCTGGTCGCTGTCGTGTTTGGCTGCCTGCCGCAGTCGCTCCATCCGGGCCTTGCCGTTGGGCTCGGTGTCGTTGATCCGGACGCGGTGCGTGGCGCCGCACGGCAGGACGACGTCCTGGTACCAGCGGCGGGCGCCGGGGCTGCCCAGGACGTACAGTTTCGCGATGTCGAGACGGACGTCGACTGTCTCGCCGTGGTCATCGACCCGCCGCACGGCGAGGGAGCCGTCGACCGTCACGAGCTTGTGGACGGTTCCGCAACCGCAACCTGAAATCTGTTCGAAGGCGTGCGGTTTCGCGGTGGTGGAGTGCGTCGGGGAGAACACGAGGTATCCGGCGGTGGCGAGTCGCTGCAGGTGGACCCCGCGCAGGGCGCCGTCATAGCAGAGGGTGGTGGCGCCCCGGTCGGCGAAGAAGTAGACCAGCTCGACTTCGCTGCCGGTGAGCGTCCGCACCGCGCCGCGTCCGCCTCGCAGCGGCAGTCCGACGTCGGTAGTGGGATCGGGCAGGCCGATGCCGTGCAGTCGCGCCGTGCGGAACAGGACTCGCAGGGTGGCGCGGCGGTTGCGCATCGTGGCCAGCGCCGGTTCGGCAGGCTCTCCAGTGCGGGATCGGCCGGGAGCCCGCACGAACTCTTCGCACAGCTTCGGGTCGACGTCGGCGGCCGCGATCACCTCGTGCGCGGCGGCGAACCGGACGAATCGATCGGCCAGGTCGCTGAACTTCTCCACCGTCTGCTCCGACATCACGCCGCGCCGCCATGCACCGGAGACGACGTCGACGAGCGCGGCCAGACTCTCATCACCCATGACGGGCCAGATCAGCTTCAGGGGCTGCTGCCAGACGATCATCGGCGGCCTGCCCGACATCCCAAGTGGTGCTCATACGCACCACTATGCGCTTCGGGTCCGACAATCCCTGGGGTGGTTCACACCGAGCATGGCGCTGAAGAGAGTGCCGAACCCGGATGCGGGCGATCCCACCAAGCCCAAGTACGCCTTCATCGGCTCCCAGCTGCCGCCCCTGTTCGCCTCGCACAACATCAACGACAAGAACCAGCTCGGCGACATCACCTATCCGATCGACCCGAAGACCTACCAGCAGTTGCCGGGTCACGCGAACGACCCCCGCCTCGGATTGTCGTTCCGCATCGGGCACCCGATCGGCCCGTTCACCGACGCAGCCGTCGCGCTGCCCGCCCCGCCCGCGTAGCCGTTCGACGGGACCTTCGACCGCAGCCGACGCCGCCCCCGCCGTGCCACGATCAGATGGTGAGCACAGCAGATGAGCTGCATGTCGTCATCGGCGCCGGTCCGGTGGGAACCGCCCTGGCGACGCGACTCGTCGCCGACGGCCGACGGGTCCGGCTCCTGAGCCGCTCCGGACGCGCCGCGGCGACCGGAGCGGAGTCAGCCGCGGTCGACGCCTCCGATCCGGATGCACTGTCCCGGCACGCGGCCGGCGCGGCGGCGATCTACAACTGTGCGAATCCCGGGGCCTACCCGAAGTGGGAGAAGTTCTGGCCGCCGCTCGCCGCGTCGATCCTCACCGCCGCCGAACGCACCGGCGCGGTGCTGGTGACCGCGAGCAACCTTTACGGCTACGGTCCGCCCGCCGGGCCGATGACGCGGCACACCCCGCTGAATCCGTCGGACCACAAAGGCGCACTGCGCGCTCGGATGTGGGCCGAGGCGCTCGCCGCCCATCAGGCCGGCCGGGTCCGGGTCGCCGAAGCCCGATCCTCCGACTACATCGGTCCGACGCTGCCGCTGAGCAGCGGCCTGCTACCCCGCTACGCCGACGCGACCCTGGCAGGCAAGGCCGCCACGGTGTTCTCCGACCCCGACCAGCCGCACAGTTGGGCGAAGATCGACGACGTCGCCGCGACCCTCGCCGCCCTTGGCCGCGACGAGCGCGCCTGGGGCTCGGCCTGGATCGTGCCCTCCCCGCCGCCGGTCACGGTCCGGGACGCCCTCCGGGATCTGTCGAACGTGGTCGACGCCGGTGAACCGCGACTGCGAGCCGCGCCCCGCTGGATGCTGCGCGCCGGAGCCGCCGCCGTGCCGATGCTCCGGGAAGTCAGCGGCATGCTCTACCAGTTCGACGCCCCGTTCATCGTCGACGGCGACGAGACGACCCAGACCTTCGGCATCCAGCCGACGCCGTGGCCGCAGGTCGTCGCCGAGACGGCGCCGGCGTGGCATCGCCGGGCCGTCGCCTGACCTCGGGCACTCCCGAATCTGCAGACTGGTGATCTGAGCCGCGGTGCGCGGCTCAAATCGCCAGTCGAGCGAATCCCGGCACGCGGTCGCGGGGCATCAGAGTCCGGACGGCAATGACGACAGCCAGTCGGCCCGCTTGTCCCGCAGCCGATCCCGGATGGCGACGTCCAGAGCGATCACGTCGCCGCCCGCGTAGTACGGGTGGTACAGCCAGGCGGCGGACTCCGGGCAGATGATCACCTGTGCCCGGTCACGCGCGACCATACGCAGCAGCGCCCGCAACTCACGCGAATCGAGAGTCGTCGACGTCGCATACGAGTGCTTCCACACCCCGCCGTCGTCAGGATCCGATCGCAGAGTCCGCCAGTGAGCACTCTCCGGCAACACCCGGCGGAGCCTCTTTGCGAGCTTCTCGCGCTTCTCGCGCTTCTGCGACCAGCTCCACGATTCGGTCAGCATCACCAGCGCATCGGCCGGCGTGCCGCTCTCCTCGCACAAGTCGGCCAACACCGCGAGATGCCGCCGCTGCATCTCGGCGCGCTCGGCGTCCGTCTCGGCCCACCCCTTGGACTCCGGCGACGAGTGGAACCGCACCCAGCGATCCGGCACTTGCCCCCGAAGCTCGTATCCGATCGGCCGCAGATCACCCCACCGCGCACGCCACGCGGCGTCGAACGCCTCCACGTCGACCCGATTCCCCTCCAGATTCACCGTTCACCCTGTCATCGACGACCGGAAATCCACAGACTGGCGATCTGAGCCGCGTAGCGCGGCTCAGATCGCCAGTCGAGCGAAATCATCACTCAGCCCTTGACGCACAGCAGCGTCGTGAGCCGGGCGACGACCTCCACCAGCGGCGAGGGACCGTCGGTCTGCGCGCTGATGACGGACTCCAGGTCCTTGTAGGCGCCCGGAATCTCGTCGATCACACCGGTGTCCTTCCGGCACTCGACGCCGACGGTCTGGGCGGCGAGGTCGTCGACGGTGAACGTCCGCTTCGCCGTGGACCGCGACATCCGTCGCCCGGCGCCGTGCGACGCCGAGCAGAGGCCCTGCTCGTTGCCCAGGCCCCGCACCACGTACGAGCCGGTGCCCATCGACCCCGGGATCAGCCCGAGGTCTCCCGAACCCGCCCGGATCGCACCCTTCCGGGTGACGATCACGTCCACGCCGTCGTAGGTCTCCTCGGCGACGTAGTTGTGGTGGCACTGCACCTCCGAACGGAACTCGATCTGCGGGAAGTGCTCCCGTGCGACGCTCTTGACCAGCGACATCATCGCGGCCCGGTTGAGCCGCGCGTAGTCCTGCGCCCAGTAGAGGTCGTGCAGGTAGGCCGCCATCTCATCGGTTCCGGCGAGGAACACGGCCAGGTCGCGGTCGGGCAGACCCAAGTTGTGGTCCAGGCCCTTCGCGGCGTAGATGTGGCGCTCGGCCAGTTCCTTGCCGATGTTCCGGGATCCCGAGTGCAGCATCAGCCAGATCGACTCGTCGTCGTCGGCGCACACCTCGATGAAGTGGTTGCCGCCGCCGAGCGAGCCGCACTGCCGGCGCATGCGCGTCTCGCGGTCGGCGATCTTCGGCGCGCGCAGCTCGTCGAACGAGCCGAACAGCCGATCGGCTTCACGCTTGAGCACCGGCTCGGACCGCAGGCTCGCCGCCGACTGCCGGTGCATGCCGAAGCCGACCGGGACCCGCGACTCGATGCCCTTGCGCAGGGCTCCGAGGTCGTCGGGCAGGTCGTCGAGCGTCAGCGACGTCTGCACCGCGGCCATGCCGCAGCCGATGTCGACGCCGACGGCCGCCGGGGCCACGGCGTCGCGCATGGCGATCACCGAGCCGACGGTCGCGCCCTTGCCCAGATGGACGTCGGGCATCACGCGGACCTTCTCCACCCACGGCAAGGCGGCGATGTTGCGCAGTTGATTCAGCGCAGCGGGCTCCACCTCCCAGGGGTCGGCCCACATCAGAGTGTCGGCCCGCGCGCCGGGGAGCGCGACGGGGAACTCGTTCATGACAGATCTTCCTTTCGTGAATTGATGGTCGGTGGCGAGGAATCGGGAAGCCGCCCGCGCGGGGACAGCAGGGATCGACGTGCTCGACGACGAGCACGCCCAAAGAAGAGACAGCAGAAGGCGGCCTAGGCCCAAGCGGGCCGGTACGGCTCCCAGAGCAGCCGCAGCCCGGCTTCCTCGGGGGTCCGGTCGGCTTTGCCCCAGTTGCAGGGGCCGCAGGCGGCGACGCAGTTGAACCAGGTGTTGCCGCCGCCGCGGGACTGCGGGTGCACGTGATCCCAGGTATCGGCGTGGCCGCCGCAGTAGGCGCACCGGTACCGGTCGCGGCGCAACACCTTCTCGCGCGTCGCGCGGTCTTGCTCCACGTACGGGCGGTACACGTACTCGGCCAGGATCACCTCGCGCGGTACCTCGATCGCCATCGACACCGCGTGCGCGATGATCGGCGGATCGAAGCTCTCGACCACCCACATCTTCTGGCTCAGCAGGTTGCCGACCACGTCGCGGAACGGCCTCCGGTGCAGCACGGCGTTGTCCGCGTTGCGGACCACCACCGGGATCAGGGCCACGTCACCGGCCGTCGGGCGCACGAACTCGTCGATCGGCTGCTGCATTGTCGCTGCGGTCATCGCGGTGTACCTCCCCTACGGATAGTGGCCCCGACGGGGCCTTCCCGCAAGAGTCGCGCGGCGACTGCTCGACGACGCGGCGCGGTCCATTCGATGAACGAGAAGGAATGCTAAGGGCGACGCGCCGCCGCTGTCATCCCAATTAATCGCTGGGACGACGAAGACCCCGGCCCCGCCGGCATCGCCGACGGAACCGGGGTCTTGAACGAGAAGTCAGGAGGCGAAGGTCGCCTTGAACTGCTCCAGGGACTTGGCGATGTCGCCGTGCACGGCCTTGGCGGCCGCCTTGCCGGCCGGGCCGATCAGCGGCAGACCGCCGAGGTCGATCAGGAAGGTCACTTCCGAGCCGTCGTCCTTGGGCTTGACCGACAGGTCGATCTTGGCCTTGACGCCGCCCTTGCCCTTGCCGGAGAACACGACCTCGGTGGGCCTGGAGAACTTCTCGATCACCCAGTCGAAGCGCACGCGCGCGCCCTTCACCGACACCACGGACGACGCTTTGGCGCCCTTGCCGAGCTCGTCCGAGGACGGGATCTCACAGCGCCAGCCGTCGTGCAGCACCAGCCAGTCGTCGAACCGGCTGAGGTCGGAGGCGGCCGCGAAGGTATCGTCCGGCGACAGCGGAACGAAAATGGAGTCACTGGTCTTTGCCATGAGTACTGAGCCTAGCCGGATCGACGAACCCGGGGTATGTGCGGCGGCACGCCGCCTGCTCGGGTCGGTGGTGGTGGGGCACGACGTGAGCGTGCGGATCACCGAAGTCGAGGCGTACAACGGGCCCGACGACCCGGCGTCGCACGCCTTCACCCGCACCCCGCGCTCGGCGATGATGTACGGCCCGCCGAATCGGCTGTACGTGTACCGGATCCACGGTCACCACTGCGCGAACGTCGTGACGAGTCCAGAGGGGCAGGGTGCGGCAGTGCTGCTGCGGGCGGGAGTGGTGATCGACGGGTTCGCCGCGGCGCGGGAACGACGCGGCGACGTCGCCGATCACGCCCTCGGCCGGGGTCCGGGAAATCTGGCGAAGGCGCTCGGCATCACGCTGGCCGACCTGGCGACCGACCTCGACGCCGATTCCGGCGTGCACCTGCTGCGTCGCCCGGCGCTCCCGGCGGAGGCGATCGCCGCCGGCCCGCGCGTAGGCGTCCGCCTGGCGGCGGATCGTCCGTGGCGCTTCTGGGTCGACGGCGACGCGTCGGTGTCGGCGTATCGCCGGCACCCACGCGCCGCAGACTGACTACTTGTCGGCGTCCTTGTTCTCCGCCGCCTTGTTCTCCGGCGCCTTGTTCTCCGGCGCGCCGACGGCCTTGCGTGCCGCGTCCTGCGCCTTGTCGACCTGACCGGCGTACTTGCCGCCGGTCGCCTTGTCGACCATGTCGCCGCCCTTCTCGATCAGATCCGGGTTCTTCTTCAGAGCGTTCTTAGCCTGGTCGACCAGTCCTTTGAGATCCATGGCGGTCAGTCTATGCGTTCCTTCTCGCCGTCGCCCGCGGCCCGCTTGTCCAGCACGCGCCCCAGCACCCGGCCGGACACTTCGACGCTGACGACGCCGACCGCCGCGCACACGGCGGCCACGCTCATCATGCCGGCGTTCGACGCGTCGAGCTTGAACATGTGGGCGGTGAATCCCCAGCTGAAGATCACCACGTAGGCGAGTGCCGAGACGCTCACCAGCAGCACCTTCCACCAGTTCATCGGCCGGGCGACCACCACCAGCACCCACCAGGCGATCGCGATCATCGTGGCCAGCGCCGCGGTGGCCGCCTGGGTCTGCGGCACGCTGAACGACGCCGCGCTCTTGGCCCCGACGGCCGCCACCGTCGTGCCGCCCGGGTTGACGATCAGGAAGCAGACGAACGTCGCGAGACCGGCGATGATCCCGTTGGGCACCGCCTGCGTCAGCACCCGCCGGACGAAGCCGGGGCGGGCGCGTTCGTTGTTGGGCGCCAGCGACAGGACGAACGCCGGGACGCCGATGGTGAACCAGGCGGAGATGGTGACGTGGATCGGCTGGAACGGGTAGCTGATCGGGTTGGCTCCGACGGCGTGCGCGATCAGGCCGGCGACGCCGATCATCACCGCCAGCAGCACCGCGTACACGGTCTTGGTGAGGAACAGATTGGCGACGCGTTCGATGTTGCCGATGACGCGTCGGCCTTCGCCCACCACGTAGGGCAGGGTGGCGAACTTGTTGTCGAGCAGCACGATCTGCGCGACCGACCGCGCCGCCGACGACCCCGAGCCCATCGCGACGCCGATGTCGGCGTCCTTGAGTGCGAGGACGTCGTTGACGCCGTCGCCGGTCATCGCGACGGTGTGTTCGCGTGACTGCAGGGCCGCGACCATGGCGCGCTTCTGGTCCGGGCGGACGCGGCCGAAGGCCTCGCCGCCGGCCACCTGGTCGGCCAGTTCGTCGCCTTCGGACGCCAGTTCGCGGGCGTCGACGGCGGTGTCTGCGGTGCCCAGTCCCAGCGACTCGGCGACCGCGCCCACCGAGCGCGCGTTGTCGCCGGAGATCACCTTGACCGCGACGTCCTGCGACTCGAAATACTCGATGGTGGCCTTGGCGTCGGGCCGGACGCGCTGCTCCAGCACGATCAGCCCGGCCGGGGTCAGCGTGCCCGGCACCGCCGAGTCCGGATCGGTCGACGGCGCGTCGACCGGCTCGTCGGTCTCGGCCAGCAGCAGCACGCGCAGACCGGTCGAGCCGATGTCGGAGGCGAGACGGGCCGCGTCGGACGCGGGGTCGAGCATCACGTCGGGCGCGCCGATCAGCCAGTTGCCCACCGAGTCGCCGGCGGCGTCGGCGAACGACACCCCGCTGAACTTATTGGCCGACGAGAACGGAAGCACCGCCGACGTCGTCCAGTCCGGGGCGTCCGGGTAGGCCTCGCTGATCGCCTCGATGCTGGCGTTGGGGTGCGGGTCGGCCGCCGCGATCGCCGATACCGCGCGGGCCAGCTCGTCCTCGGTGTACGACGGCGAGACCGGCCGCAGTTCGGACAGCCGCATGCCGTTCTCGGTGAGCGTGCCGGTCTTGTCGGTGCACACCACGTCGACGCGGGCCAGGCCCTCGATGGCCGGCAGCTCGTTGACCAGGCACTGGCGCTGACCCAGGCGCACCACGCCGACCGCGAACGCGATCGACGTCATCAGCACCAGGCCCTCGGGAACCATCGGCACCAACGCCGCGACCATGCCCAGCAGCGCGTCGTTCAGCGCCTGCCGGCTGATGAAGAGCTGGTTGAAGATGGTCAGCACACCGGCCGGGATCAGCAGCCAGGTGATGACCTTGAGGATCTGGTTGATGCCGTTGCGCAGCTCGGACTTCACCAGGGTGAACTTCGACGCCTCGGCAGCCAGCTGTGCGGCGTAGGCGTCGGCGCCGACCTTGGTGGCCCGGTACGCGCCCGAGCCGGACACCGCGAAGCTGCCGGACATGATCGGGTCGCCGACGGACTTGTCGACGGCGTCGGCCTCGCCGGTCAGCAGCGACTCGTCGACGTCCAGCGACTGCGACTCGACGGTCTCGCCGTCGACGACGACCTGGTCGCCGGGGCCCAGTTCGATGATGTCGTCGAGCACCACCTCCGACGGCGCGATCTGCGTGGCGACCCCGTCGCGGCGGACGGTGGGCTTGGCCTGGCCGACGATCGCCAGCCGGTCCAAGGTCTGCTTGGCGCGGATCTCCTGGATGATGCCGATGCCGCTGTTGGCGATGATGAGCAGGCCGAACAGGCCGTTGATGAACGAGCCGGTGTAGGCGACCACCGCGAACAGCACGCCCAGGATCGCGTTGATCCGGGTGAAGACGTTGGCGCGGATGATGTCGCCGACGCTGCGTCCGGAGCGGTCCGGCTGCGTGTTGACCTGTCCGGCGGCGACGCGCTGCGCCACCTCGGCGGCGGTGAGACCGGTCAGCTGCGTGCCCGGCGACGCGGGCGACGCGGTGGTCATGCGCAGCGCTCCCACCACGAGACGTCGTCGTACGCGGTCCCGTTGCGCTTGAGAACGTCGACGCTGCCGCCCGGTCGCGGCACCACCACCGGCACTCCGGAGCTGCCCGCGGAGGTCAGCAGCCGCTGCACCGGGTCGGCCCACGAGTGCAGCGCCAGGTTGAACGTGCCCCAGTGGATGGGCAGGAACAGCGAGTCGTGCGCGGCGTCCGGATTCAGCAGGTGGTGCACGGCCACAGCCTCCTCCGGGTTGAGGTGGATATCGGGCCAGCTGGGGTCGTAGGCGCCGACGGCGATCAGCGTCAGGTCGAACGGACCGGCCAGCGCACCGACCTCGGCGTAGCGCTCGGTGAAACCGGTGTCGCCGGAGAAGAAGAACCGGTGGCGCGGGCCGACGACGGCCCAGCTGACCCACTGCGTCAGATTGCGGGTCAGGCCGCGACCGGAGAAGTGCCGGGCGGCGGTGGCGTGAAAGGTCAGCGATGTGGAGCGCACGTCCAGCTGCACCTGCTGGTACCAGTCTGCCGTTCGGATCCGCGCGGCGTCGATCCCCCACGACCGCAGGTGCGCATCGACGCCGATCGGCGTGACGAACACGGCCTGCGGGTGCAGCACTGCGAGTGCGGTGACGGTCTCGACGTCGAGGTGGTCGTAGTGGTCGTGGCTGATCAGCACCACGTCGATCGGCGGCAGTTCCCCGACGGTCAGCGGCGCAGGGTGCATCCGCTTGGGGCCGATCGTCTGCGACGGCGAGCAGCGCGCGCTGAACACCGGGTCGGTGAGCACCCGCACGCCGTCGATCTCGACCAGGACGCTGGCGTGTCCGAGCCAGGTGGCCGCCAGGTCGCGCACGTCGCCGGACAGGTCGGGACGCAGGACCGGGATCTCGCTGCTCGGACGGCCCGGCCGACGGATCATCTCGCCGACCGTCGACAGGCCGGGACCGCCGCCGGCCGGGGCCGATTCACGGTTACAGAAGATGCCGTCGACCGCGAACTGCGAGCCCGCGGTGGTCTCGGAGATCTGTTCGC
>JASGFV010000132.1:0-10676 GCA_047605365.1 Gordonia sp. (in: high G+C Gram-positive bacteria) | reverse complement strand
GGCGGCGGCCTGCGCGGCGACCGCGAGATCGCCGGTCAGCATCGCGGCGCGACGCACCCGCGCGACCGGCAGCCCGCTCGCCACCGCCACCGCGTCGGTGAGAACGCCTTCCAATGCGCCCGTCCGCACCTGCCCGGTGAGCACCGCGTGCAGATGGTCCCGCTCGGGCGGCGTCGCGCGCAAGAACAAGCCCGTCAACAGCGCCCGCCGCTCATTCTGCGAACCCGCACCGCGGCTCTCCGCCAATTCGGTGAACACCGCGTCGACGTCGCCCACTGTGAGGCTCGGCGCGTCGGCCGGCTCGGCGTCGAGGTCCGCCAGCGACCGCCAGCCGACCCCGATCCTCCCCTGTCGCGGCTTGCCGAGGAGCAGGCCGACGACCACCGGAATGTCATCGGGCGAGGTCAGCGCGAGCAGTCCGGCGAGCGCGGCGACCTTCGCGGTCCGGCTGCGCGTCGCAGTCACCACGGTGCACGTCTCGACCAGCGCGGCGAGGCTCACCGAGGCAGATCGATCGGTTCGCCGACGCGGTTCGCCGACAGCTGCCAGTCGGCGGGATCACCGGCTTCGCGCGCGGGCCGCACGCCGACGTGAGGCTCGGCGACCCCCGATTCCAGCGCCGACGAGAGCCAGGCGAGAAATTGACCTTCGGGCGAGTCCGCCCACGGGCCGGTGGACTCCGGCTGCGGCGTTCCGGTCAGAGACGGCCGTGCGCGCAGCATGGCGGCGGTGTCCTGTCTCACAGTTCCGATTGTCCAGAGTCCGACGGTGCGGGGCAACCCCGGTCGCGCCGCCACAACCGATACGTCCCGAGGTGCAGCAGCCAGGCCACGGGCACGCTGATCACCGTGGTCACGGCGAACGCCACCCACAGCGATCCCTGGAACGTCTGATAGCCGAGCATCCTCATCACCAACTCCAGCACCATGACGTGCACCAGGAAGAACTCGTACGAGATCTCGCCGAACCAGATCATCGGCCGGCTCGCGCAGAGGTTCCGCCACCAGCGGTCGCCGCCCGCCTGTCCGTTCGGCAGTGTCAGCGGCCCGATCAGCGCGACCGCCGCCACCAGGTACAGCGTGTGCTTGAAGATCGTGGCCCCCGCCTCCGACGGAATGATCGTCGGTTCGCCGGCGGCCGCCCCGGCCGACACCGCGAACACCAGCACCGCGGCGAGCACCGACGGCGTCGCCGGCCAGGACCGCAGGAGCGGGCGGACCGCCGCGAGCAGCATGCCGCCGACGAACCAGCTCGCGAATGCGGGCGGCCACATCCGCGCCGTCGGATCGACGCCCGGCAGACCGTCGACCGCCAGGGTCCACACGGGCGAGACGGTCAGCAGCACCGCCAGACTCGCGACCAGGGCCTCCGGACGCCAGCGGCCGCGGCAGACGAGTGCCGCGATCGGCCACGCCACCAGCGGCAAGGCCAGGTAGTACGCCACTTCGGCGGTCATACTCCACATCTGGGTGAGGCCCACGTGCAGGTGTCCATAGCCGTAGACCTGGGTGAACGTCATGTTCCGCAGAAATCCCGACCAGCCGAGGCCGGTCGCTCCCGCGTCGCCGTGCAGGTAGATCAGGTAAACCAGGATCACCCCCACCCAGTACGCGGGCAGGATGCGCCAGGCACGATGCCAGGCGTACCGGCGCACCGACGGGTACCCGGTCGCCGACACGACCGCATCCGACCGCCCGGCCGTCTGCAGTGCACGCACCCACGGCGTGAACAGCAGAAGCCCGGACAGCACGAAGAACAGTGCGACGCCGATCTCGAACCTCGACCAGAATCGACCGAGGTAGTCGTCGGTGTAGTGCCCGGTCCAGAAGGCGGCGTGCGTCAGACAGACCGCGAGTGCCGCCAGCGTGCGGACTCCGGTCAGTGCCGGAAGCCGCGACGACGGCCGGGTGCGGGTCACGAGGTCATTCCGATCACGCCGTCGTGGACGGGCAGGCCGGGCCTTTAGGAGAAGCGCAGTTCCAGGGTGGCCATGCCGAAGATCTTCTTGCCGGCCGACTGCGCGGTGAGGATCACCACCCCGCTGCGGTTCTCGGCGTCGAGCGACTTGATGCGTCCGCCGTACTCGATGTCGCCGCGGCCGTCGGCCGGGACGATCGCGGGCGACGAGAGTCGCACCGAGTACCTGGCGACGGCGCCCGGGTCGCCCGACCAGGCCGCCACGACGCCCGCGCCGAGGCCCATGGTGAGCATTCCGTGCGCGATCACGTCCGGCAGGCCGGCCAACTTGGCGATGCCCTCGTCCCAGTGGATCGGGTTGGCGTCCCCGGAGACTCCGGCGTAGTTCACCAAGTCGCCCCGCGAAAGGTGGGTGTGGTGAACCGGAAGCTGGTCGCCCTTGGCCAGGCCGTCGAACGACCGGCTGCCGACGGTGCGAGTGGCGCCTTCGGTCGACTGGGCCGGAGCATCGCCCTCACGGACCGACTTGACGTAGCTGCCGGCCGCATCCTCCACCGACAGGATCTCGACGTCGTGCATCATCACCTTGCCGACGGCCTGCGCGATGGCCGGATCCACTTCCTCGGCGGTCACGCCGACGACCGTCGTGTGCATGGTGTGCACCGTCTCACCGTTCTGGTCGACGAAGGTGTTGGTGATGGTGATCATGTCGCGCCCGCCGATGCGCCGCACCGACGAGAGCTCGACGTCGGTGGTCAGCACGTCGCCGACGACGATCGGGCGGTGCTGGCAGAACACCTGCTCGGTCTGCACGTAGGTCTCGTAGCCGACGACCACCTCTTGCATCAGCTTCTGGTTCGCGGCCATCGCCGGGATCGAGGTGAAAGTGAGCGGTGCGACGAGTCCGCTGTAGCCGAGGGCGGCGGCCGCGTCGTCGTGCCAGTGCGCCGGGTGGTAGTCCTGCACCGCGCGTGCGTACTCGCGGACCTTCTCCCGGCCGACCTCGTAGGTGTGATCCGCCACGTAGTAGTGACCGACCCGCTCCAGGATCGCAGGCGCTTCCGACGTCGTCATCGATTCTCCAACTGTTCTCTCGCTCGGCATGAACAGACCCGCCCGGCGTCGGCCGAACGGGTCGCGTCCACCACGCGAGAATACCCGACGGCTAGGGCGCGACGTCCCCGGCGGCGTCTCGCCGTCGTGCGCTGACGGCTCCCACCCGGCGTGCTCCCGGATCGGTGCGGGCTTCGGTCGCCTCGCAGGCGAAGCCCGCCTGCGCCAGACGCGCCACCAGCTCGGCCTCCGGCCAGTACCAGGCGGTGCACACCTTGTGGTCGAACGCTTCGAGCCGTGGGCCTTCGAAGTAGCCGACCAGCAACCGCCCGCCGGAGCGGACGGCCGAGGCCAGGTCGGCGAGCACCGCGTCGAACTCCTCGGGAGGTGTGTGAATCAGCGAGAACCACGCCAGCGCGCCGCCCAGCGATGCCGGCGCGCAGTCGAGCGCCCCGGCACGACCGACTCGGTACTCGACGCCCGGATAGGCGCGTCGGGCCGCCTGGACGAACTCGGCCACCGGATCGACTCCGGCGATCGACGCACCCCGCTCGTGCAGGTAGGCGGTCCACTGTCCGGGGCCGCATCCCACGTCGAGGATCGGGCCGGGCGTCCTCGACGCCCAGTCGGCCACCAGCCTGCGGTCGTGCGGATCAGCGGCGTCCATGGTTCCGCACACCTCGACGTATTCGCCGACACGCGCCCCGTACGTCTCACGGACCTGCTGAATCACGAACCCGAGGGTATGCCCGGAGGGCTGTTCACCGCTGGTCCGCGTTCGATCGACTCGCCCCGGTACGACGCCGGGCGCGGCGTCGCCGCGTCAGCGCCCGCCAGACCGCACTGGCCGGCACCCTCTCACCGCTGAGCACGTAGGCGCTGGTCGAATCGACCACCAGGGTCGACTCCAAGCCGCGGCGTTCATGGCCTCCGCCTGCGAACAGCAGCTCGTCGCCGGCCTCCAGCACGACGTCCATGCCGGGAGCGAGGGTCTCGGAGTCCCCGTGGATCAGCAGCAGCGGCACCACGTGCAGGGGCCGGGTCCGGTCCTCGGGACGGCGGAGCAGGTCGCCCAGCGTCACGTCGCCCCGGGCCAGCGCGGTCATGATCGCCGGCGTCCGGTTGTGTTCGAGGCGGATCTTCCACAGCACCGGCAGCGCCGTCCCGCAGTCATCGGTGAGCCGCTTCAACAGGTCCTCCGCGAACTCCTCGTCGTGGTCGGGCAGCCTGCGGAGGAACCGCCACAGCATCGGCGAACTGATGCGGGCGTACACCTCGTGCGCCACCACCTCGCTGGGGACCAGCAACGCGTCGAGCTCCATCGCGCCGAACAGTTCGGCGCTCTCGGAACGGTTCTGCCGGCCCGCCAGGTAGAGGTCGGGGTTCTGCCGGCGCGCCCCGGCGAGCGCCGAAAGGTTGGTGACGTCGTCGTCGGTGCCGGCCACCAGGCCCACCGCGGAGTCGAGGTGCGCCGACGCCAGCACGCCGGGGTCGCCGGCATCGCCCTGAATCACCTCGATGTCGCTGTGCAGCGCGCCGTCGACGGCATCGTCACTCTGCTCGATCACCGTGAGCTCCACACCCGCCGATCGCAGGTGCGTGGTCAGTTCCTGGCCCAGCCGCCCCCACCCGCATACCACCCACCGCCCCGGCACCGGCGGCCGACCGCGTTCCGGGAGCGACGCGCCCGGACCGGCTTCCAGCCAGGTCATCAACTGGTAGGTGGCCGGCGAGTTCAGTGCGAGCTTCAGGTGATTGCCGAAGCGCTCGAAGGGATCGATCACCTCGGGGGCCCCGAACGCCCGCATCTGCTCGGCGACGATCCGCGAGATGGTGTGCGAGACGATCGGCAGGTCGGGGCGCAGCAGCGCCACCGTCATGGCGATGGAGAGGTTCACCTGATCGTCGCCCGTCAGCGCCAGCACACCCGCGCAATAGCGACTGTCCAGCCCGGCGAGCCGCACATTCTGCGGATCGCCGGCGTCGGCGGCCAGCCCCGGCACATCGGCCCGGAACGAGCCCAGGGCGAGCTCGTCGATGCGCTCGGGATCGACGTCGATCACGACCGTCTCCTGTCCCATCGCGTCGAAGGCGAGCACCAGCAGTTCGCCGGCGCGCCCGTATCCGGCGAGCAGGATGAACGGCTCGCGGAGCCGCTTGACCCGGTAGGTGAACCGCTGCAGCGCGCGGACCTGGCTCAGGCCGCGGTCCTGGAACAGCGACAGCAGCGTGCCGATGGCGTACGCCCAGCTGACCACCGACAGGTAGATCACGACCACCACCCAGACCTGCTGGGCGACGGTGAACGGCCACGGCGTCTCACCGAAACCGATGGTGGTGGCGGTGTAGCTCATCACGTAGAAGGCATCGAAGAACGTCAAGTGGCGTGTCTGCCCGGCGGCGTCGACCCCGGGGATGAGGACCAGCCCGAGCGTGCCGATCGCGAACACCGCGATGATCGTGATCAGCGGCGTGCGCATGCGCCGCAGAATCACGAAGACCGCACCGGAGTCGGCGGCCACCGCCCGCGCCCCCGGACGCCCGGACCGTCGCCCCCACGACGACCCGCCCGCGACGCTGGCGCGCACGTCCGGCGGAGTCCGGTCCCAGCGACGTCCCACCGACACGTGCGACCGCCTCAGCCGCGGTGGAAGGTGACCGTCTCGATCACCAACAGGATCACCGACACGATGTTGGCCAGGAGGGCACCGGCGGCGAGCGAGACGACGCTCGACGTCGACGACGCCGTCAGCGCGTCGCTCACGATCTGCGTCGCGAACACCCACACGATGACGGCCGCGATCAATTGGAGGTCGGCGACGAGGCTGGTCGCCAGATGGACGGCCCCGAGCTGCGTGCGGTCGCCGAATTTGAGGACGGTCGCGATCAGGCTGACCGTGATCGCGGCGAACAGCTCGTACACGCTGTGCTCAGCCGGATCGGAAAGGCGGCCGATCACGAAACCGAAGTTCAGTGTGGCGGCGAGCAACACGAAGAATCCGAAGACCACCTTCTCCAGGTTCATCGCGATGCTCCCCTGCTCCGCCGCCGTCTGATCCGCTGTGGCCGGTGAAATCCCGCCTGACGACGACGCTAGACCCGAGGCGTCGGCCCGCGCCCGGGATCCGCGATGTCCGTGGGAGAAGACACCCGGTCAACGCGAGCGGATCATCGGCGCACCAGGTGGCGATAGCGGAACACCTTGGTGTTCAGCAGGCACGGCGACGGGTCGATCATCGCGACGCTGAGCACGTGACGGGCGACGTCGTAGTCGATGCCTTCGATCTCGTACGAGCCGCGGCACGCACTGAGCCGCGGCACGGCGAACTCGCGGCGCACGGTCCCCGTCGTGCTCGGGCTCGGGCCGAGCGCACGGGCCAGACTGATCGTGTAGACGGCCTTGTCCGGCTTGTCGGAGGCGCAGACCAACTCTGTGGCAGTCATGAAGTCGCAGCTCTGGACGTCGGTCATCGGCTTGTCCAGCGCGATGACACCGGCCAGCGGAAGCTGCGCGCCGTCGCGGCGGCCGACCGGATCAGCGAATACCAAGAGCCGCTGCTGGGTGGCCCATTCCCCGCTGACCAGGAACTTTCCCGACGGATCCACCGTGACGAAGGAGTTGTTCGCCTTCTCGCCCGGGATCAGGCGATGGTAGTAGCGGTGGAAGCGGCCGTCGGGATCGGTGATCGTGAACATCTTGCGGCCCGAATCCAGCGACTCGTAGGCGTCGTACATCCGCCCGCGAGACAGATCCCCGTCGCCGATGTGTGTCCAGCCGTCCATCGCGGCCTCCGGACGAATCGTGGCGTAGCCGCGTCCCCGCAGGTTCCCGCCGCGGTCACTGGCGAGTCCCTGGTTGTAGACGAGCGACGACTCGTCGCTCGTTCCGATCAGCTTCCAGTCGCCGGCCGCGGCGCGCACAGTCCCCGGACCGAAGGAGATGCCCGCGAGGACCAGGGCCGCAAGCGCCAGTACAGCCGACGACACGATCGGTGAATTCCGCATGAACGCACGACGATGCGCAGTGAACGACATGGGGTGATCGTAGGCCCCGGGCGGCACTCGGACCCGCGGGTTCGCGCAGCCGAACCGGGACGTAAGACCTGTTCCCCGACACGCCGAACAGAAACGATGGCAACGGCTATTGTTGCAATTGTCAGCGTCATGACATACTTCCGGGCATGGGCCACTCAGTGCATCTCGCCGAGGCGGGAAACTCCACAATTCTGGCAGCGGACGCGGGCGGTGGCGCCGCTCTCGACCAGGTCTTCGGAATGACGATCGCGGCTGCGATCGTCTCGATTGCTCTCTTGTGGATCGCTTACCAGCATCGGACGTACAAATCCGACTGGCTGCAGAACTGGGCGAGCTGGCTCGGCCGGATCGGTGATCGGCCGACCTGGTCAGTCATCCCGCTCTTCCTGTTCCTGACCACCATCCTGACTGCGTTCTTCGGCTTCATCTGGGACGTCAGCCTGCACATCGGTCGCGGCCGCGACTCCGGTCCGCTGGCCAACCCCGCCCACTACTTCATCCTCGTCGGCCTGTTCTTCCTGTTCATCGCCGGAGCTCTGGCGATGATCCTGCCACGCAACGACGACCACTCGGTCGCCAAGCCCGGTATGGCCGCGGTGAAGCTGACCCGCACCTGGTACAGCCCCACCGCGGGCATCCTGCTCGCCGCCTGCGGCCTCTACGCACTCACCGGCTTCCCCCTCGACGACATCTGGCACCGCATCTTCGGCCAGGACGTGACCCTGTGGGGCCCGACGCACCTGATGCTGATCGGTGGCGCCGGCTTCTCGCTGATCGCCGTCATCCTGCTGATGCACGAGGGCTACCTGGCGGCGACCGTCAGCAAGCAGAAGAAGCAGGTCCCGACCGGCGCCCAGCCGACGGCGTTCGGCCGCCCGGTCCCGGAATGGGTCAGTGGCCGAAAGGCGACCTGGGTCGCGAAGGGCTCGGTCTGCGGCGGTCTGCTCATCGGCCTGTCGGTGTACCAGGTGGAGTTCGACTTCGGCGTGGAGCAGTTCCGCCTGGCCTTCCAGCCGATGCTGATGATCGCCGCCGGAGTCTTCGGCTGTGTCGTCGCCCGGCTGTGGGCCGGCCCCGCGGCCGCCCTGTTCGCCGTGGCCTTCGCCGCGGTCGTGCGGACCATCGTCGCGGTGGCCGTCGGACCGGTCCTCGGTGAGCCGCACAACGTCTTCCCGCTGTATCTGGCGTTCGCCGTCATCGTCGAGCTCATGGCGTTCATTCCCAAGCTACGCACCAACGCCATGGCTTTCGGTGCGGTCGCCGGCCTGCTCGGAGCGACCGTCGGCGCCTTCGGCGAGTCACTGTGGGTTCGCGGAATGTTCGTCATTCCGTGGCCGACCAGCATCTGGCCGACCCTGCTGGCCATCGGTCTTCCCGTCGGGCTGACCGTCGGACTGACCGCAGGACTGTTCGTCCGCGCCCTGCAGCCCGCCCCCATGCCCGGTCCCGCAGTGCGGCGCCCCATCGTCGTGGCGATGATCGTCGTGATCGCCGGTGCGACCCTCGCGCTGCTGAACACCAACGTGCCCGCGAACTCCTCCGCGACGGTCACGCTGACCGAGGCGCCGTCGGTCGACGGTTTCCGGATGGCGACCGCCGACGTCCAGATCAACCCCGCCGACATGGTGAGCGAAGACCCCGACTGGGTGACGATCCTCGCGTGGCAGGGCGGCGGCGACGACCTCCGCGGCCTGGTCGTCGACCGGCTTCACCGCGAAGGTCCGGGGCACTACACCTCCACCAAGGCAGTGCCGGTGTCGGGTCACTGGAAGACCGTGCTGCGCGTGCAGGACGGCAGCACCATGACCGGCGTCCCGGTGTACATGGCGGGCGATGCCAGCATCGACGCCGCCGAGGTGCCCGCCGACGCCACGTTCACCCGGTCGTTCACCCGCGAGATCGACCTGCTCCAGCGTGAGCGCAAGTTCGATCACCCGGCGTGGCTCTTCTCCACCGCCACCTGGATCGTCGCCGCGATGACCATCGCCCTCGTCTGGGTGCTGAGCTGGGGTGCCGTGCGGATCAACGAGGCCTACTACCCGCGTCCGGGACAGCGCCCGCTCCGGGCCACCGGCCGCAAGCCGAAGACCCCCAAGGCGAAGTCCGACAAGAGCGAACCGGCGCCGACCGCATGACGGTCATCGTCCTCGCCGACCATTCGGTCCTCACCGCGATCCCGGCGTTCGTACCAGCCTTCCTGGTAGTCGCGATCGTGGTGGCCCTGGTGGTCCGCGATCGACGTCGCGACGACGAGGACGAGGACGACCTCGACGACGACGAATTCGACGAGTTCGAGGACGAGTTCGACAACTGAGACCGGCAGAGCCGGTCCGCCGGCGGGCAGCTGAACAGGTTGCCCGCCGGTTCTGTCGAGTCCAGATCTATTCCACGCGCGACCAATTGATCGAGGAGTGCCGAGTACATGCTGATCGCCCATGGTTCTGGCGAAGCGTCCGCGTTTCCGGTCGACATCACCTACGCCCTGATCGGAGGGTCGTGGGCGCTGGCGATCTCGTTCCTGGTGCTGGCGTTCGCCTGGAAGACGCCCAGGCTGAGTCCGGACCGACATCTCGCTGCGCTTCCGCGCCTCACCCGCTTCGTGGATTCCACGGTTCTGCGCGAGTCGGTCGGCGTGCTGGGCGTCGCCCTGACGATCGCGGCTCTCGTCGTGGGCCTCGCCCAGCCGCATGATCACCACAATCCGCTGATCGGCACCTTCTTCATCTGGCTCTGGGTCGGTTCGATCCCCGCATCGCTGCTGTTCGGTCCGATCGGCCGAGCGCTCTCGCCGGTGCGCACGGTTCACCGCTGGGTGTGCCGGGCGATCGGACGCACTCCCGAGCAGGGCCTGCTGCCGTATCCGGCGGGTCTGGGCCGCTGGCCGGCCGCGATCGGCCTCTTCGCGTTCGTGTGGCTCGAACTGGCCTACGGTCACCCGGGCTTCGTCGCCGTCTTCTGGTGGTGCGTGACCTACCTGATCGTGACCGCGGTGGGCGGCGTGCTGTTCGGTTCGGCGTGGTTCTCCCGAGCCGAGCCGTTCGAGATGTACAGCTCGGTGATCGCCACGCTCAGCCCGCTCGGCCGCGATCGGTCCACTCGCGGGCTGGTGCTCCGCAACCCTCTCAACGGACTGCCGACATACAAGACCGGACCCGGTGCGGTCGCGGTGATCGCCGTGCTGATGGGATCGACGGCCTTCGACGCCTGGTCGGCGGTCTACGGGCTGCACATGGCGTGGGCCCGCACCTTGCTGCTGCTGACGTTCATCGTCGCCGTCGGCGTGACATTCGCTCTGGCGACGATGGCCACCGGCGGCGTCTCGCGCGAACGCCGGCTGGCGATTCCCGGCAGGATGGCGCATTCGCTGATCCCGATCGCGGTGGGCTATCTGATCGCCCACTACGCGAAGTACTTCGTCGAGGACGGTCAGGAGACCGGCCACTCGTGGCTCCACGCCTTCGGGCACGGCGAGCCCGAGAAGTGGACGCCGTTCACCGACCACCCGACGCTGCTGTCGGTGCTGGCTGTCGCGGCGATCGTGATCGGTCATCTGCTTGCCGTCGTCTCCGCCCACGACGCCGCACTCCGGATCCTGCCCAAGCGGCATCAGCTGACCGGCCAGCTCGCCCTGATGCTGATGATGGTCGGCTACACGTTCGCCGGCCTCTACC
>JASGFV010000131.1:0-10692 GCA_047605365.1 Gordonia sp. (in: high G+C Gram-positive bacteria) | reverse complement strand
GCCATCGCGCCCAGGATGCCCGGCGAGCTCATCGGGAAGTTGTGCGCGACCGGGAGCGTGGCCATGAACACGGTGTCGGCGGTGACCCCGCAGACCTCGTTGCTGGCCCGGACGCTGTAGAGGTAGTCGTCGTGCGTCCGCGGGATCAGCTTCGGCACCCCGGTGCTGCCGCCGGAGAGCTGCAGGAACGCCAGCCCCTCGGGGTCGGCGCGCTCGTGCTCGACGGGCTCGGCGAACAGGTCTTCGAGGCGGTCGACGTCGATCCAGTCGACGACGGTGTCGACCTGGTCCATCACGGTCTGGGCCAGCGCCCGGTAGTCGAAGCCGGCGTCGAGCGTCGGCGACACGATCGCCACCGCCCCGGCGGACCGGCAGATGCCGACCAGCTCGGCCTCACGGTGCGCGGGCAGCCCGAAGACCGGAATCGCGCGCATGCGGAACAGCGCGAAGACGGCCTCGACGTAGGCCACCCGGTTCGGGATCTGGACCAGGACCCGATCGCCCGGCGAGACGCCGCGGGCGCGCAGGCCGGCGGCGAGCCGGCTGACGCGATCGTCCAACTCGGCGTAGGTGAGGCGGCGGTCGGCGTCGACTGCGGCGGGGTGGTCGCGGGTGGCCGGATCAGCGGCCCGCTCGGCGAGCAGATCGTCGAGGGTCTGCCCGGTCCAGACGCCGTCACGTCGGTAGCGTTCGGCGGAAGCAGGGGGCCACGTGGCAGAAAACATATACTGAGGCTAACCTAACAGGGTGGCTATTCCTGACATCGCCCCCTACCAGATCCCGACCGGGCCGTTCGCCGAACGAGTGAACTGGGAACTCGATCCGTCTCGGGCGGCCCTGCTGGTCCACGACATGCAGCGGTACTTCATCGACGCGTACCAGCCCGAGGCCGAACCGATCGCGACTGCGCTGCCGAACATGGTCCGCATCCGCGAGGCGTGCAGCCGGGCCGGCGTGCCGGTGGTCTACACCGCGCAGCCCGGCGACCAGCATCCCTCCCGTCGCGGCATCCTCAAGGACTTCTGGGGTCACGGTCTCGAATCCGGCCCGGACGAGGAGATCGTCGCCGAGCTGGCGCCGCGTCTCGGGGACATCACCGTCACCAAGTGGCGCTACTCCGGATTCCAGCGCACCGACCTGCGCGACCTGCTGGTGCAGCATCGTCGCGACCAGCTGATCGTCGTCGGCGTATACGCGCACATGGGCTGCATGATCAGCGCGACCGAGGCCTTCATGAGCGACGTCGCGCCGTTCTTCGTGGTCGACGCTATGGCCGACTTCAGCCGCGACGAGCACCAGATGGCCGCGGAGTACATCGGCAAGCGGGCCGGACGGGTGCAGACCGCCGACCAGATCGTGCAGATCCTCGAGGCTGCCGCACCGGCTGCCGACTCGGATCAGATCGACGCCGAGGCGTTCGACGGCGCCGCTTCCGCGTGAGTGCGGGAGCCCTCGAAGGCCGCAACGCGGTGGTCACCGGCGCGGCCGGCGGCATCGGTGCGGCCGTCGTCGAGGCGTTCCGGTCGGCGGGCGCGCAGGTGCACGCCTGGGACCTGCACGCCGCGCCCGGAGTCCGGGGCGTCGACGTCGCCGATCGCAAAGCGGTCGCCGAAGCGTGGTCCGACACCGAGCACCGTCACGGGCCGATCGACCTGCTCGTCAGCGCCGCGGGCGTGATGAGCGCCGACTGGGACCTCTGCCTGGCGGTGAACGCCGGTGGTGTGCGCAACATGCTCGACGCCGCGACCCCCGCGATGGCTGCGCGCGGGCGCGGATCCGTCGTCGTCGTGTCCAGCAACGCCGCGGCGGTCCCGCGGACCGGCTTCCCGGCCTACGCCGCCTCGAAGGCAGCGGCGACGTCGTACGCGCGGAGCGTCGGCCTGTCGGTCGCCGGATCCGGAGTGCGGGTCAACATCGTCTCCCCCGGCTCCACGGACAGTCCGATGACCCGCGAGATGTGGACGACGCAGGCCCACCGCGACGCCGTGCTGGCCGGCGACCCCGAACAATTCCGCCTCGGCATCCCCGTCGGTCGGATCGCGACGCCCGCCGACGTCGCGGCCACCGTGCTCTTCCTGGCGTCCGACGCGGCGCGGCACGTCACGCTGCACGACCTCCGGGTCGACGGCGGGGCCACGCTCGACGCCTGATCGCTGCTGATCCCCGCTTTCCGGGCCCGCGACACGGACGCGCACACCCACACCTACGACGAAGGGCCGGTCCCCCGAGAATCTCGGAGGACCGGCCCCTCTGCCGCGTCAGCGACGACTCAGAGGCGAGCCGCGACCAGACTTCAGTCGTTCGGCCAGTTCCGCTCGCCAGCCCACTGCAGCGCGAAGGTCTCGGCCTGCAGGTTCGCGCCGTGGCCCGCCTGGTAGTCACGCACGGTCACGTCGACGCCGTTGGCGCGCGCCTGATCGGCCCAGCCGTCGGTCACCGCGGTCGGCGTCACCGGGTCGAGGACGCCCTGCTGCAGCAGCAGCGGGGCCGAGTAGCCCTTGGTCGGCACGTAGGTCAGCTGCCGGAGCGCCGAGATGAACGGGCCGTCGTTCAGCGGCCGCGAGACGAGGTCGCCGACCGGGATGTTCGCGGTCTCCGCGGACAGCTGCGGGTAGCACTTGGTGTGCGACTCCGCGAGCAGCTTGCGACCCAGCGGGGTCAGGTACGACGGGACGTTCACCTCGGGATGCGCCAGCTGCACACCGCGCATGACGTAGGTGAAGTAGACGGCGTAGTCGGGCACGGCCACCGGCGGCACTCCCGGGGCGATCCGGCTGAAGTACGACGCCAGATCGACCGGAGCGGAGGTGGCGACGACGCCGACGTTCTTCAGCTCGGGCACGTACGACTTCGCGAGGTGCCCGGCCCACAGCGCGGCGTGGCCGCCCTGCGAACCGCCGGTGGCGATGAAGGCGTTCGAGACCTGACGGCCGGTCTGCTGCGCGGCGACGGTGCGCGCGGCGCGCACGGCGTCGAGCATGTTGCGGCCCGACACGCCACCGTCCAGGTAGACGTGCTTGCCGGGGACGCCGATGCCGGCGTAGTCCGGCGACACCAGGACGTAGCCCTCCTTCAGCCACGGGCCGAGCCACGCGTCGAAGCGGCCGCCGTTGCCCAGCTTGTCCGACACCAGGCAGTCCGTGCCGATGCCACGCGTGCCGTGACCCCAGACCATGGTGCGCAGTGCGCCCTGCTCGGGGAGCGCGGCGGGGATGTACACGGTGGCGCGGGCCGGAACGACGTCGCCGTTCGCATCCTCGGAGAGGTAGGTGATCCGGATGGCTTTGCCCGCACCCGCGAGCTTGGCCATCTTGTCGCCGGTGATGTCGGTCGACGTCACGACCGCGCCGCGGGCGCCCGCGGCGGGTTCAGCGCCGGCCGGACCGGCCACCGCCCACGCGGCGGCGCCGACAATCAGAATTCCCAGAATCGCTAACACACGACGCAGCAAGACTCGTCCCCTCGTCACTCGATGATTTCCGCATCACCTCGCCCTGGGGCGTCCACACCGTACAGCTCTGTCACGGGATCGTTTTAGGTGATCCTAAGTAACGTACCAGCAGGCGACGAAAGCGCCACGATGCCGTTCGCGTGACTCGCGCCACGTTTCTCGGCGTGATGAGTCCCCGGGGCGCGGTCAGCGCGCAGTCCCGAATCCGGCTGCGGCGATGATCTGTTCGGCGGCCAGCGCCGGAGTCAGCGAACCGTCGAGCAGACCCCGCTCGGAGTCAGCACGTGCCGCTTGCACGGCCGGATCGGCCTCGAGCCGGCTGAGCACGGCGTCGCGCACCATGGACCAGGTCCATTCCACCTGCTGGCGGGCACGACGTCGCTCGAACTCCCCCGAGTCGGCCAGCGTACGACGATGCGTGAGCACCGTTTCCCAGAACTCGTCGACGCCGGAGTTCTCCAGGGCGCTCATGGTGAGCACCGGCGGCGTCCACGGGGCGTCGTGCGGGTACAGGAAGTGCAGCGCGTTGCGCAGTTCGCGGGCCGCGCCCTTGGCCTCGGTGAGATGTTTGCCGTCTGCCTTGTTGACGACGACGATCTCGGCCAGCTCCAGCACGCCCTTCTTGATGCCCTGCAGAGAATCGCCGGTGCGCGCCAGCGTCAGGAAGGTGAAGACGTCGACCATTCCGGCGACCGACACCTCCGACTGTCCGACGCCGACGGTCTCGACCAGCACCACGTCGTACCCGGCCGCCTCGACCAGCACGATGGTCTCGCGGGTGGCCTTGGCGACGCCGCCGAGCGTTCCGGACGTCGGCGACGGCCGGATGTACGCCTCGGGAGCTGCAGCGAGCCGGCCCATCCGGGTCTTGTCGCCCAGGATGGATCCGCCGGTGCGGGTCGACGACGGGTCGACGGCCAGCACCGCCACGCGATGTCCGTGTGAGATCAAGTGGGCGCCCAGCGCCTCGATGGTCGTGGACTTGCCGACCCCCGGCACGCCGGTGATGCCGACCCGGTACGACCTCCCGGAGTGCGGGGTCAGTCGCAGCAGGAGCTCCTGAGCGGCGGCGCGGTGGTCGGCGCGCGTGGACTCCACCAGGGTGATGGCGCGGGCCAGCACCGAACGGTCGCCGTCGAGGATGCCGCGCTCGAGCGCGTCGACGTCGACCGGCCGCCGCGTCACCCTCGCTTCAGCTCCCTGCGGGGGCAAGGTCGAGTCCCAGCTGGTCGGCGAGCTTGCCGATCAACTCGACGGCCGAGTCCGCGATCACCGTGCCCGGCGGGTAGATCGCCGTGGCACCCGCCGCGTACAGCTCGTCGAAGTCGCCGGGCGGGATCACGCCGCCGACCACGATCATGATGTCTTCGCGCCCGACGTCGGCCAGCGCCTGCCGCAGGGCCGGGACCAGCGTCAGGTGCCCGGCAGCCAGCGACGACACGCCCACGACGTGCACGTCGTTGTCGGCGGCCTGGGCGGCCACCTCCTCGGGGGTGGCGAACAGCGGGCCCACGTCGACGTCGAAGCCGAGGTCGGCGAACGCCGTGGCGATCACCTTCTGGCCGCGGTCGTGACCGTCCTGGCCCATCTTGGCCACCAGCACGCGGGGATGCCGGCCTTCGGCCTCGGCGAACTGCCGGACCACGGCGACGGCCGTTTCCACGTTGCTCACGGACTCACCCACTTCGTGTCGGTAGACGCCGCTGATGGTACGGATCTCGGCCTGGTGCCGTCCGAAGACCTTCTCCATCGCGTCGGAGATCTCGCCCACCGTCGCGCCGTGGCGGGCGGCGTCGATGGCCAGCGCCATCAGGTTCTGGTCGAGACTGTCGTCCTGCTCGGTGCTGCCGGCGGCCCGGGTCAGCGCGGCCAGGGCGTTTGTGACGGCCGCGTCGTCGCGCTCGGCGCGCAGGCGGGCCAGCTTCTCGAGCTGCTCTGCACGGACCTTGGAGTTGTCGACCTTGAGGACCTCGATCTCCTCGTCCTCGTCGACCCGGTACTTGTTGACGCCGATCAGCGGCTGCTGCCCGGAGTCGATGCGCGCCTGGGTGCGGGCGGCGGCCTCCTCGATGCGGAGCTTGGGCAGACCCTCGTTGATGGCCTGCGTCATGCCGCCGGCGGCCTCGACCTCGGCGATGTGCGCGCGGGCCTTCTCGGCCAGCTGGTAGGTGAGCCACTCGACGTAGTTCGAACCGGCCCACGGGTCGATCGGCCGCGTGGTGCCCGACTCCTGCTGCAGCAGCAGCTGGGTGTTGCGGGCGATGCGCGCCGAGAAGTCGGTCGGCAGGGCGATCGCCTCGTCGAGCGCGTTGGTGTGCAGGGACTGCGTGTGGCCCTGGGTCGCGGCCATCGCCTCGACGCAGGTGCGCGCGACGTTGTTGTAGACGTCCTGAGCGGTCAGCGACCAGCCCGAGGTCTGCGAATGCGTGCGCAGCGACAGGCTCTTGGCGCTCTTCGGGTCGAACTGGGCGACCAGTTCGCTCCACAGCAGGCGCGCGGCCCGCAGCTTGGCGACCTCCATGAAGAAGTTCATGCCGATGCCCCAGAAGAACGAGAGCCGCGGCGCGAACTTGTCGATGTCCAGGCCGGCGTCCAGACCTGCGCGGATGTACTCGACGCCGTCGGCCAGGGTGTAGGCCAGCTCCAGGTCGGCCGTCGCTCCGGCCTCCTGGATGTGGTAACCGGAGATCGAGATGGAGTTGAACTTCGGCATCTTGGCGCTGGTGTAGGCGAAGATGTCGGAGATGATCCGCATCGACGGCGTCGGCGGATAGATGTAGGTGTTGCGGACCATGAACTCTTTGAGAATGTCGTTCTGGATGGTCCCGGCCAGCTTCTCCGGCGGCACGCCCTGCTCCTCGGCGGCCACCACGTAGAGCGCGAGGACCGGCAGCACCGCGCCGTTCATGGTCATCGACACCGACACGTTGCCGAGGTCGATGCCGTCGAACAACTGGCGCATATCCAGGATCGAGTCGATCGCCACGCCCGCCATGCCGACGTCACCCGCGACGCGCGGATGGTCGGAGTCGTAGCCGCGGTGAGTGGCGAGGTCGAAGGCGACGGACAGTCCCTTCTGTCCGGCCGCCAGGTTGCGGCGGTAGAAGGCGTTCGACTCGGCGGCCGTCGAGAAGCCCGCGTACTGGCGGATCGTCCACGGCTGGTTGACGTACATCGTCGGGTACGGGCCGCGGATGAACGGCGCCTCGCCGGGGATCGAGTCGAGCGGGTAGCCGGCCTCGGCGACGGCGCCACGGTCGGCGCGCGTGTAGACCGGGCGAACGTCGATCTGCTCCGGGGTGGTCCAGACGACCTGCTCGGCGGTGTAGCCGTGCGACGACGCGACGGCGTCGATCAGGCTCTCGGTCTGTTCCACGGTGGGAGTGACGGCTGCGTCGTCGGCGTCGAGTGCGACGTCGGCGAAGTTCGGGACGCTGGTGTCGCTCATGCGCTCGCTCCGGCGGTCGAAGGGACGTCGAGGTAGTCGAGCAGTTCGGCGAGGGTGGCGACGGCGTCGATGCCGGCGCGCAGTGCCCCGTCGAGCTCTCCGGCGCCGTCCGGCCATTCCTTGGCCGGGCCGGCGAGCAGGAGTCGTCCGACTCCGGCGGCGCGGGCGGCGTCGGCGACTGCCGCGCCGTCGCTTTCGTAGCGGGCCTTGGTGCCGCACAGGACGGCCACCGTCGCACCCGCTCCCTGAGCCTGTCGAAGGGTCCCGGCGACGTCGCCCGGCTCGACCGGTCCGGGGTTGACGGCGGAGATGCCACCGGCGGCCAGCAGGTTCGCGATGAACGTGGTGCGCCCGTTGTGTTCGGCGACGCTGCCCAGCGGCAGCAGCAGCACACTGGGACGACGTCCCGCGGCGGCCGCCGCGTCGGCACGGTCGCGCAGTTCTTCGAAGCTGCGAGCGACGCGGCTCAACCGATCGGTGGCGGTGGGCACGTCCGTCGACGACGCGGTGCCCGGCTCCCGGTCGGGCTCGCCGAGGTTCGGGAACTCCGAGACGCCGGTGATCGGCGCACGACGATGCGCGACGGCCGATTCCCGTTCGGCCAGAGCGGCCGCGACCTGCTCGTCGACGGACCCGGCGTCGAGCGCCGCGGGGAATCCGCCGAGGCGCTCGGCCCCGGTGAAGACCTCCCACGCCGCCCGGGCGAGGTCGTCGGTCAGCGACTCGACGTGCCAGGAGCCGCCGGCCGGATCCAGGACCCGGCCGATGTTCGACTCCTCCAGGAGCAGCAGCTGCGTGTTGCGGGCGATGCGCGCCGAGAACGACGCGCTCGACGTACGCGCGTCCAACGGGAGCGCGGCGTCGTAGCCGAGGACGGTGACCTGGTCGGCGCCGCCGACGCCCGCGCCGAATGCCGCAACGGTGGTGCGCAGCATGTTCACCCACGGGTCGCGCTGGGTCAGCATGGAGAGGTCGGTCACCGCGTGCGTGAGGGCGCCGCCCGCTTCGGGGGCGCCGAGGACCTGGGCGATGCGTGCCCAGACGACGCGCAGGGCGCGAAGCTTAGCGATCGAGGCGAACTGGTCGTCGCCGACCGCCACCGCGAACGAGATCTGGGCGAGCGCCGCCGCCGGGGTCAGGCCGACCGCCGTCAGGTCGCGCACGTGCGTCAGGGCGGCCGCCGCGACGAAGCCGATCTCCTGGGCGTTGGACGCGCCGGCCTGGGCGAAGTCGGTGCCGTCGACGCGGAAGGTGCGGACCCGTTCGGGGACGTCGACGGCCAGCGCCGTCGCCTGATCCGCGGGCACGGACGGGCGGCCGGAGAAGGCCGCGGTGTAGGGCGAGAGGCCCAGGCTGTGGGTGGTCGCCAGCGACGGTGCGGCCTCGAGCGGCGCACTCGAAGCCGCGGCCAGCAGCTTCAGGAACTCGTGGGCGACGGCGATGCCTTCGCCGCCGGCGTCCAGGGTGACCGGCATCAGGTCCAGGTAGACCCCGGCGAGGGCGGCCGCAAGATCGCCGAAGCGCACTCCGGCGCCGACCTTGAGCCATAGCCCGCTGGCACCGGATCCGGCCGCGTCCAGAATCGCGACGTTGACCGCGGCGGCGTCGAGCGAGGCGTCGTCGCCGAACCGCTCGGTGACGCGCCAGCCCTGGTTGACGTCGCGGGCGGGGTCGGCGCCGCGCACGTACGGGAAGGCTCCAGGCAGTCCGTTCTCGGCGGCCTCGTCCTTCCGGGTGTACAGCGGACGGACCGTCACACCGTCGCGGGTCGGCGTGGAGAGCATCGCCTCCGGGGTGTCTGGAAGTTCGTCGACCGTCGTGCGCTTCGACTTCGCGAGAACCGCGGCTGCGGCGGAGGACCACGATCGGTAGTCGGCCTCCAGGTCGTCTACGGATCGAGCGGTGCCGGACCGGGTGCTGTCCGTCGTCATCGGTGCCCTCGCCCTCCTAGGGTCTACGCATGATGCGCTTTCGAATCTGACATTAGCGGACCGCTCCGACGATCCTGCATCGGGTGCCATCGGCGACCGAATCACCCGCCGATGGCGTTCCGCGGTCCAGCCGACACCGTACCGCCGAGGCGCCGTCCGGACCGTCCTTCCGTGGCGCACGACGGGCCCGGCGAATGCTCGCGGACGCACGGCCGGAGCGCGCACTAGACTGCGCGGGTGCCTTTCCATCGCCCGACACGGTCGTACGAAGAGCCTGTCGACCTCACCGTGTCGCCGGGCTCGGCAGCGATCCCGGGTGCCGCCTCGCCCGACGGCACGCCTCCCGAGGGTCCGGCCGAGGGCGCCACCGGCACCGCACTGCAGCTCACCCGGAAGACGGTCTGGAGAGCGGTGGCCGGCCTCGTCGTCGTACTCGCGATCCTGGTCGGCGCCTACCTCGCTCCGCTGCCGTCTGTCGGGCAGATCCGCACGTGGGCGGACGCGACCGGTCCGGCCTTCGTCTGGGCGTTCTTCCTCGCTTACGCGTTGCTCACGATTCTCCCCTTGCCGCGCACGGCGTTCACCGTTCCGGCGGGAGTGCTGTTCGGGCCGGTCGTGGGTTTCACCGGGTCGATGGCCGCTTCGGTCTTCGCCGCCCTGGTGGCCTTCGTTCTGGTGCGTCGGCTGGGCCGGGCGAGGGTCGAGCCCTATCTCAAGCACGCTGTGGTCCTGGCTCTGGAGCAACGTCTGGAACGACGCGGATGGCTCGCGGTCGGTTCGCTGCGGCTGATCGCGGCGGTTCCGTTCTGGCTCTGCAACTACGTTTCGGCTCTGTCGTCGGTGCGGTTCCTGCCGTACGCGGCGGCCACGGTCGTCGGCATGGCGCCCGGAACTGCGGCCGTAGTCTTTTTGGGCGACGCGCTCACAGGTCAGACGAGTCCCGGCATGATGGCGCTCACCGCGGTGCTCTTCTCGATCGGCGTGCTCGGGCTGGTCATCGACGCGAAGCTTCCTGCCCGAAGCGGCAAGTCCTGACACTTGAGCCGACTCGATCAAGCTCTCATACGTGATTCCACACCAATCAAGTCAGGGTTCGAATCCCTGTGGGGGCACTACCGAAACCGGCTCTGAGCTGGCGATACACCGGTCAGCAGTGTTCGAACACGACCACTGAAAGTGGCCTCACCCTCCACTTACCCTCCACTTTCAACGCCAATGCCACACCAAACGGTCCGCGACACCCCTGCCCGCGGCTGGCCGGGTCACGTCGATCCAGTCGACGACAGTTTTCACGACGTCGTGGCGGGCCGTGACCGGGGCATCCGCCCACCACGCGACGACCTGAGCATCCGACAATTCCGCGAGACTGCCCGCCGCGTCGAGGAACTCCAAACCGTGGTCCGCTTCGGCGATCACGCCACGCGCTGCGGCGAGCCCTGCGTCAAGAGCCGCCCGCTCGGTGTCGCCGGCGCCGAACGTTTCGGCCAGGGTCCGCATCCGTTCGGCGGCCGTGTCCCGCATCCACAGGTAGTGGTCGCGGCCGCGGTCGACGGCGCGCCGCAGCTCGGTTAGCCACGCGTCGGAGGTGATGCGGGTCAGGACGCGTTCGGAGATCTCTGCTTCCACCGGATCGGCCCTCACGTGTGGGCGGGCCGGGCAGTCCCGGTTGTCGCACGCCCAGTCCGGGCCTGCGCGGAACATGGTGGACGAGCAGGCGTCGCAGCGGAGGATTCCGGCGGCGACGGATGGTCGTGGTGTGTCTTTGGACACGAACCGCTGCCGGGCGGGGTCGGTGAGGACGGCCATGACCTTGTCCCAGAGGGGGCGGTCGAGGATTGGGGCGTAGTGGTCGTCGCCGATCA
>JASGFV010000130.1:0-10820 GCA_047605365.1 Gordonia sp. (in: high G+C Gram-positive bacteria) | reverse complement strand
TTGCTCGAGAGCGGCCTGTCGGATCGCAAGAAGCAGTCGCCGGCGAACCCGCGGCTGAACACCCTCATCGCGCTCAGCGAGGCGCTGGGCGTGTCACTGCCGGAGTTGCTCGCCGGGATCAGCGGCCGGGCCGGCGCGAAGGATTCGGGCTCAGCCGACTGACGCTGTCAACGGGTGCCGCGAGAAGGCGCGCTTGGGCGGCGTCGAGCGCGTCGTCACTGTTCCCGCTCTCGGTCTTGACTCCCGCTCCCGGACAATCATGGTGTGGGAATCAACACCCGGCGCGGGAACGACGCGGCGGACGGAGTCGGCGCGAAAATCGCTCGCGTCGTCGCTCATTGCGCGGGTAGCGTCACTCCGCGTGCTCCCGGGGGTGACGACGCTGGTGCGTCAACCGGACTGTAAATCCGGCGCGAAAGCATGGCAGGTTCGATCCCTGCCGCCCCCACCGATCGGTCGCCGTGTCCGACGGGCTCGGGCTCGAGGGTTTCGACTCGCGGGCTCGCTCAGCGACCGCCGGAGCCTTCGACAAGCTCAGGCGGCGGGAAGATCTGGCAGTGAATCAGAAACGCGGGAGGCGGAGGCCCCGGCGTTCGGCCTTCGCGTTGAAAGGCGCGCGGACCTCGATGACCTGGCCCTGGTGGACAAGCTGCAGGGGGCCGCGGTACTCCTCGCGGGCCTCGTCGAGGATGTCGTCGGCGTCGCTCCACGGAACGATGTGGGTCAGCGCGAGCGATCGGACGGCGGCGCGGGTCGCGATCTGGCCGGCTTCGACGCCGGAGAGGTGCAGGTCCAGGGGGCGCTCGCCGGGGGCGTGCGTCCACGACGCCTCGCAGAGGAAGAGGTCGGCGTCGCGCGCCAGCTCGACGGCGGCGTCGCAGATGCCGGTGTCGCCGCTGTAGACCAGCACGGCGCCGTCGGGGTCGGTGATGCGCAGGCCGAAGGTGGCCGGCGGGTGCGACATCTTGAACGGCTCGACAACCAGGCCGTTGACCTCGATCACCTCGCGGTCCACCCATTCGCGCACGTCGTAGGTGTCGCTGATGTCGTCGATCTCGCCGGGATACTCCGACGACGCCGCGCCGATGCGCACCGCGGTGCCGGGCGGACCGTAGAGCATCGAGCGTCCCTTGGCCGGCTCCGGAGCCCACCGGCGCCACACCAGCATCGCGGCCACGTCGAGGCAGTGGTCGGCGTGCAGATGGCTGAGGAGGACGGCGACGTCGTTCGGACTGGCGTGCGCCAGCAGCTCGCCGAAGACGCCGTGCCCGCAGTCGATCAGCACCGGATCGAAGCCGTCGGCCTGAACCAGATAGCCCGAACACGGCGCACCGGGGCCGTTGACGCTTCCGGAACAGCCGAGGACGGTGAGGCGCATGTCCAACATGTTGCCACGCGCCCCTGGGGCCCCAATGACGAACCCGCCGACCCGAACCGAAAGACTCTGTGCTCGCCGCCCCGAGGCGAGTCAGGCGTGCGTGACCTGACCGACCGACGGACCCAGGAACCGGGTCGAGAGCTTGCGGAACGACTCCGGATCACCGGTCGCCGAGAACACGCGCGACGGCGCGCGATTGCTGTGCGGGTGCAGCTGGTCGGACTCGGTGAGCACCTTGAACGTGTCCTTCGCGGTCTCCTCCGCGCTGGACACGAGCGTCACCTCGTCGCCCATCACCAGCTGGATGACGCCGGACAGCAACGGATAGTGGGTGCAGCCGAGCACGACGGTGTCGACGCCCGCCTCCTGCAGCGGCTCCAGATAGCCTTCGGCGAGTTGCAGGATCTGCCGGCCGCTGGTGACGCCGCGCTCGACGAAGTCGACGAAACGCGGGCACGCGACGGCGGTGATCTCGACGTCGCGCGCCGCGGCGAACGAGTCCTGATAGGCCCGCGACGCGACGGTCGCCGCGGTGCCGAGCACGCCGATCCTGCCGGTCTTGGTGGCGACCACGGCACGACGCACCGCCGGCAGCACCACTTCGATGACCGGGATGGGCGCATACCGCTCGCGGGCGTCGCGCAGACAGGCCGCCGACGCGGTGTTGCAGGCGATCACGATCGCCTTGACGCCGCGGTCGACGAGCTCGTCGCCGATCGCCAGCGCATGCCGCCGGATCTCCGGAATGGTCAGCGGACCGTACGGCCCGTTGGCGGTGTCGCCGATGTAGACGATGTCCTCGTCGGGCAGCTGGTCGATGATCGCACGGGCGACGGTCAGGCCGCCGACCCCGGAGTCGAAGATGCCGATCGGCGCGTCGGCCGACGGCACACCGGCGACCGACGAGTGCGTGACCTTCGAGTGCGTAATCCCAGACCTCCCGGCCGTGCTCATGAAGATGAGGTGCTCATCAATAGGCGGCGGGCAGCGTCGGCGACGCCCCGCCCGACCGGTCGCGTCGATCGCTCCCGGCCAGCATCCAGGCTGCCAGGACGCCGCCGATCGCACCAAACAGGTGCCCCTGCCACGACACCGAACCGCCCTGCGGCAGCACGCCCCAGAGCACGCCGCCATACACGATGAACAGCGCGATCCCGCCGAGCACCTGCAGCACCGCGCGGTTGAACAGGCCGCGGACCAGCAGATACGCGAGCCAGCCCATGACGATGCCCGACGCGCCGACAGTCACCGAGTTCGACGGCGCGAGCAGCCACACGCCGAGCCCGCTGACCACCCACACGACGGCGGTCACCACGACGAACCGTCGTGCCATCAACAGCAGGAATCCGAGCACCGCGCCGGGGATCACGTTGGCGATCAGATGCGCGAAGTCGGCGTGCAGGAACGGCGCCCACAGGATGCCGATCAGACCGTCGAGCTGCCGCGGGCGGATGCCGTTCATGTCCATCCGGAAGTTCGACGCGGCGTCGACCGCCTCGATCACGAACAGGCCGACGACGATCACCGCCATCGTGACCGCCGACCGCTTCCACAGCGGCGTCGGCGCCTCGCGCGTCTGCAACTCCCCTACGCCCACAGCTGTCCTTCCAACGCGGCCTCCGCATCGTCCAAACTACCTTCGTAGATACCGGTCGACAGATACTTCCAGCCCGCGTCGGGCACCACGAACGCGATGTCGGCGCGCTCCCCGGCGTCGAGCGCCTTACGGGCGACGCCGAGCGCCGCGTGCACGATCGCCCCGGTCGAGACTCCCGCGAAGATCCCCTCGGCGTCGAGCAGCCCGCGCACCCGGACCAGGGCTTTGCCACCGGTCACCGAGTAGCGGCGAGTGATCACCGACTCGTCGTACAGCTCGGGGATGAAGCCCTCGTCGATGTTGCGCAGCCCGTACACCTCGTCGCCGTAGCGCGGTTCGGCCGCGACGATCTGCACGTCCGGATTCCGCTCGCGCAGATACCGGCCGACGCCCATCAGCGTGCCAGTGGTGCCCAGGCCCGCGACGAAGTGCGTGATCTCCGGCAGGTCCGCATAGATCTCCGGACCGGTGCCGGTGTAGTGCGCGTCGACGTTGGCCTGGTTGCCGTACTGGTAGAGCATCACCCAGTCGGGATGCTCGGCGGCGAGCTCTTTGGCGACGGCGACCGCGGTGTTCGACCCGCCGGCCGCGGGCGAGGAGAGGATCTCCGCGCCGTACATCCGCAGCAGCGTGCGACGCTCCTCCGACGTGTTCTCCGGCATCACCGCGACCATCCGGAAGCCGCGCACCCGCGCCGCCATCGCCAGTGAGATGCCGGTGTTGCCGCTGGTCGGCTCCAGAATGGTGTCGCCGGGCTTGAGCCGGCCCGAGCGCTGCGCGTCGTCGATCATCCGCAACGCGGGACGGTCCTTGATGGAGCCGGTCGGGTTGTGGTCTTCGAGTTTGGCCCAGAGCCGGACGTGCTCTGCCCCGGGCAAATCCTCCCAGCGCGGCGAGAGCGTCGGCAGCCCGACGAGCGGGGTGTTGCCGACTGACGCCGCGAGGTCGGCGAAACGCGCCACGCGCCTAGCCGCCCGCGACGGCGGGCAGAATCGTCACGTCGGCGCCGTCGGCGACCGGCGTGTCGAGTCCCCCGGTGAAGCGGACATCCTCGTCGTCGACGTAGACGTTGACGAAGCGGTGCAGCTTGCCGTCGGCCACCAGGCGTTCGCCGATGCCCGAATGGTTGGCGTCCAGGTCGGCGATCACCTCCGCCAGCGTCGCACCGTCCGCGGTGACGCGCTTGGCGTCGCCGGTGTACGGACGCAGAATGGTCGGGACGGACACGGTCACAGACATTTCAGCTCCTGATCTCAATGGGTTCTTCGACGACCTCGCCGTCGACGATGCGGTAGCTCCGGACGTCGGTCGACGACTCGTCGCGGGTCGACAGCAACACGTAATGCGCGCCGGGCTCGGAGGCGTACGAGACGTCGGTCCGGCTCGGATACGCCTCGGTCGCGGTGTGCGAGTGATAGATGACGACGACGTCCTCGTCGTTGCGGTCCAGCTCGCGCCAGACCTTGAGCTGCTCGCCGGAGTCGAAGCGGTAGAAGGTCGGCGACCGCTCGGCGTTGATCATCGGGACGAAACGCTCGGGCCGGTCCGAGCCCTCCGGGCCCGCGATGATGCCGCACGCCTCATCGGGATGGTCGGCGCGGGCGTGCGCGATCATCGCGTCCACCAGATCCTGGCTGATCGAGAGCACGGTGCTCCTCATCGCTGTCGGGTCGTGCCGGGGTCGGCACTCAGTGTGGTCAACACTCAGTCTGGTCAACACCGCGGCGGCTCGGGGTATTTCAGTTTTGCTCATGCACCGGGTTTGAGCGGTCTCACCGGAGGCTTCGACAGGCTCAGCCGGCGTAGACCGCTCCCTGAGCTTGTCGAAGGGTCAGGCGAAAGCAGACGGCACGACGTCGCGGTACGACGGAACGGGCCCGACGGCGGTCGCGGAGACAACCGCGGACACCACGGCGCGCTGGGTGACGGTCGCGGCGGCGGCGCACAGGGCGGCCAGGACGGCCGCGCCGGGCTCCATGCCGGCAGGCATGGGCACCGCGGTCTCCGGGTCGGCCGGCTGCGAGCCGGTGGCGACGGCGAACAGCGTGTCGCCGTCGAGGGGCGAATGCGCGGGCCGGATCGCCCGGCCCAGGCCGTCGTGACCGGACATCGCGAGTCGCTTCAGCTCCGAGACCGGCAGCGCGGCGTCGGTGGCGATCACCCCGATGGTCGTGTTGAGGACGGTGCCCTTGGATTCCAGCTCGGCCAGTGCGCCGACCTCGCCGTCGATCGGCGCGCGGAGTCGGTGGTGCGCCAGATCGTCGACGTCCCAGGGCAGCCCGGTGCGCGGATCGATCACCTGGCCCACCGGATTGGCGACGACGACGGCGCCGACGGTCAGCCCGCGCGCCGGACCGTCCGGGATGAACATCGACGATGTGCCGACACCGCCCTTGAGCGCGCCCGCACGAGCCCCCGCGCCGCCGCCGACGGAGCCGAGCGCAAACTCCGGCCCGCTCGCCGCGAACGCCCGGGCGCCGAACTCGGCGGTCGGCCGCTTCTCCCATGCCCCGACCGGCAGATCGAAGACGACGGCCGCCGGCACGATCGGCACCACGTGCCCCAGCAGGTCCATCGCGAGGCCGCGGCCGACGGACTCCAGCGCGCCCATCACGCCGTCGGCCACTGCCAGCCCGTACGCGCTGCCGCCGGTCAGCACGATCGCGTGGGCGCCCAGGACCGTGTTGGCCGGATCGAGCAGATCGGTCTCCCGGGTGCCCGGGCCGCCGCCGCGGACGTCGACCGCGGTGGTCGCACCGTCGGGCACGGTCACCACGGTGGAGCCGGTCGCCCAGCCGCGCCCCGGCGTGTCCGGGGTGCCGACCGCCACGTCGTCGTCGATCCGGTGAAAATGGCCCACGCCGATGCCCGGCACGTCGGTGATCCGGTCGCCGGGGCGGGCCGCGACGCTCACGACGCGCCGTCTCCGAAAGCGGAGTCGTCGTCGAGGCACTCCGACCCCATCAACGCCTCCACCAGCAGCTCCTGCACCACCGTCAGCCAGTCGTAGACGTCCAGGTGCGGGGCCCGGGCGTCGTCGGCGGCGAGCACCGGCGGATCGTCGGTGATGCCGAGCATCGCGCCCAGCGCCAGCCGGACGTCGTTGAGCGCGGTCAGCCAGCGGTCGGCCTCTTCACAGGTGAGTGCGACGTCGCCGCCGCCGTCGGGCAGCGTCTCCAGCACGGTGCGCGCAGCCGTCAGCTTGGCGTCGATGATGTGCGGCTCGTGCACGCTGCGCAGCCCGCCGTTCAGATCCGCGGAGACGGTGCCGACCAGCAGCTTCTCGTCCTGCTCGGGCCGGTGGAAGTCCGGCAGCAGGCGGCCGAGCGTCACGTCGCCTGGGGCGGTGGTGTGCCCGGTGACGATTCCGGTCATCTCCGACAGCTCGTCGCGCGGCGCCGACTCGGCCCGCTCAGACAGGATCTCGGTGGTCGAGTTGATCATCGACGCGATCAGCTGACACTCGTAGCTCTCCAGGTTGGAGCAGATCCGCGCGGCGTCGCCGGATCCCTGCTTGCGCCACGTCCGCATCAGCCGTCGTGCTGCATGGTCGCCCACAGACCGGCCGCGTGCAGCTTGCGGACGTCGATCTCCATCTTGCTGCGGTCGCCGGACGAGACGACCGCCTTGCCTTCGGTGTGCACCTGCATCATCAACTCCCGGGCCCGCGGTTCGGAGTAGCCGAAGATCTTCTGGAACACGTACGACACGTAGTTCATCAGGTTGACCGGGTCGTCCCAGACGATCGTCACCCAAGGACGATCGACATGCATCTCCGGCTCGGCGACCGCAGTCCCTGTGCTCGTACCGGGAGCCGCCTCTTCGCGCGCCATGAGCTATAGGGTAGCGAATGTGACCAGTACCGCGCTTCTGACCGATCAGTATGAACTGACGATGATCTCCGCCGCACTGGCGGCCGGAACCGCACAACGCCACTGCGTGTTCGAGGTGTTCGCCCGGCGACTCCCCGACGGGCGACGCTACGGCGTCGTCGCCGGAACGGGCCGGCTGCTGGACCTGCTCGCCGACTTTCGGTTCGGCGACGACGAGATCGCGGCCCTCGACGGCATCGTCGACTCCACGACCCTGGACTGGCTCGCCGACTACCGATTCGCCGGCGACGTCGACGGCTACCCCGAGGGCGAGCTGTACTTCCCGAACTCCCCCATCCTGAGCGTGCGCGGCACGTTCGCCGACGCGGTGATCCTGGAGACCCTCATCCTGTCGGTCCTCAACCACGACAGTGCGATCGCCTCGGCCGCCGCCCGCATGGTGTCGGCCGCCGCCGGCCGACCGATCATCGAGATGGGCAGCCGCCGCACCCACGAGCAGGCCGCCGTCGCCTCCGCCCGCGCCGCCTACCTGGCCGGACTGACCGCCACCAGCAACCTGGAGGCCGCCCGCACCTACGGCGTGCCCTCCGCGGGCACCGCCGCGCACTCCTTCACCCTCTCGTTCGCCCACGCCGAAGGCAGCGACGAGCGCGCCGCATTCGCCGCCCAGGTCGCGGCGCTGGGCGTCGGCACCACCCTGCTGGTCGACACCTACGACATCACCACCGGCGTCCGCAACGCCGTCGAGGTGGCCGGTCCCGGCCTCGGCGCGGTGCGCATCGACTCCGGCGACCTCGGCGTCCTGGCCCGCCAGGTCCGTGCGCAGCTCGACGAGCTCGGGGCCACCGGCACCAAGATCGTCGTGTCGGGCGACCTCGACGAGTACGCCATCGCCGCCCTGCGTGCCGAACCGGTCGACATCTACGGCGTCGGCACGTCGCTCGTCACCGGCAGCGGAGCCCCGACCGCCGGGATGGTCTACAAGCTGGTCGAGGTCGACGGCGTGCCCGTCGCCAAGCGGTCCAGCCACAAGGCGTCGCACGGCGGAGCCAAGCGCGCCGCGCGCGCCGCCCGGGAGAGCGGGACCATCGTCGAGGAGATCCTCTACCGCGACGGCAAGCCGCTTCCCGAGGCCGGTAGCCTGGTGGTGCGCGACCTGCAGATCCCGCTGGTCCGCGGCGGGCGGCGCGTCGACGACGTGCCCGGCCTGACCGATTCGCGCGAGCACCTCGCGCAGGCCCTGATCACCCTCCCGTGGGAAGGTCTCGGCCTGAGCCACGGCGAGCCCGCGATCACCACCCGCTTCGTCGACGACCCGGAGAGCAGATGAGCAAGTCCCACCGCGCACTGGTGATCGTCGACGTCCAGAACGACTTCTGCGAGGGCGGCTCGCTGGCCGTCATCGGCGGCGCCGCCGTCGCCACCGCGGTATCGACGCTGATCGACGAGTACGACACCGTCGTCGCCACCCGCGACTATCACATCGATCCGGGCGATCACTTCTCCGAGAACCCGGATTACGTCGACTCGTGGCCGCCGCACTGCGTCGCCCACACCGACGGCGTCGGATTCCATCCGAACCTCGACCTGGAGGCCGTCCAGCAGGTCTTCTCCAAGGGCGAGTACAGCGCCGCGTACTCCGGCTTCGAAGGGCACGACGCCGACGGCGCGCTGCTCGCCGACTGGCTGCGCGCGCACCGCATCACACACGTCGACGTGGTCGGCATCGCCACCGACTACTGCGTGCGCGCCACCGCCGTCGACGCCGCGAAAGAGGGCTTCACCACGCGCGTACTGCTCAACTTCACCGCGGCGATCTCGCCGGTGACCACCGAGGCCGCGACCGCTGAGCTGGAGTCGGCCGGCGTCGAACTCGTCGGCGACCTGCTGTACACCGGTGCTGCACCGGATCAGTCCGCTCCCGGCGCCGTACCCGAGTGAGTGTCCCGGACGTCCCGGAACTGCTCGAGGCCGCGGTCACCGCGCTGGGCGGAGCCCATCGCGAGGGACAGCTCACCATGGCCACCGCCGTCGGCGAGGCCATCGAATCGGGCCGGCACCTGGCCGTGCAGGCCGGCACCGGCACCGGCAAGTCGCTGGCCTACCTGATCCCGTCGATCCGGCATGCCGTCGCCAACGACGAGACCGTCGTCGTGTCGACCGCGACGATCGCGCTGCAGCGCCAGCTGACCGAGCGCGATCTGCCGCGCCTGACCAAGGCGCTGACCGGGCCGCTCAAACGTGAGCCGTCGTTCGCGATCCTCAAGGGCCGCGCCAACTACCTGTGCCTCAACAAGATCCACTCCGGGGTGGCCGACGAGCCGGATTCCCAGCTCTTCGACGCCTTCGAGATGTCGCGGACCGGCCGCGAAGTGACCCGGCTGCGCGAGTGGGCCTCGGACACCGAGACCGGCGACCGCGACGACCTCAGCCCGGGCGTCAGCGACCGGTCCTGGAAGCAGGTAAGCGTCACCTCGCGCGAGTGCCTCGGCGTGACGCACTGCCCATACGGCGACGACTGCTTCGCCGAGCTGGCACGACGTCGTGCGGGAGGCGCCGACGTCGTCGTCACCAATCACGCCATGCTGGCGATCGACGCCACCAGCCCCGCCAACATCCTCCCCGAGCACCAGGTGGTGGTGATCGACGAGGCGCACGAGCTGGTCGACCGGATCACGTCGGTCTCCACCGAGGAGATCTCCGCCGCCGGCGTCACCTTCGTCAGCCGCCGCGCCGGCAAGCTCATCGAAGACTCGACCGCCGACGCCCTGGTGCAGGCCGGCGAGCAGCTCGAACTGCTGCTCGACGACGCGCGCACCGGCGAATGGACGCGTCTGCCGTCCGGCGCGCCGGAGGTGTTGAGCACGCTGCGCGACCGCCTGTGGGAGGTCCGCACCGAGATCGGCCCCGGCGGACGCGACAAGACCGGCGACAGCGACGCCGCAGCCGCCCGTCAGATGGCGGTCAGCGCCGCAGAGTCGCTGCACGATACCGTCGTCCGGCTCCTCACCGTCTTCGCCGAGGCGGACGTCGCCAAGCGGCACGACGTCGTCTGGCTCGCCGAGGACCGCATCGGCGGGCGCGCTCAGAGCACGACTCGCCGCACGCTGCGGATCGCTCCGCTGTCGGTGGCCGGGCTGCTGAGGACGTCGCTGTTCACCGACTCGACGGTGATCCTGACTTCGGCGACGCTGACCATCGGCGGCAACTTCAACGCGCTCGCGCGCACCTGGGGCCTGCCGCCGCATGCGGCCGCCGGGAGCGGAGCGAGCGGGGCCAATACTGCGGCCGCCGGGAAAGACTCTCCGGACAGCGGGAGCAACACGTGGACCGGGCTCGACGCCGGGTCGCCGTTCGACTACCCGCGCTCGGCCATCCTCTACGTCGCCAAGAAGCTCCCCGCACCGGGTCGCGGTGAACTCAGCGAAGCCACGCTCGACGAGATGGCCGACCTGATGAACGCCGCGGGCGGGCGCACACTCGGCCTCTTCTCGTCGATGCGAGCGGCCAAGGAGGCCAGCGAGAAGCTCCGCGAGCGACTGGGCTTCCCCATCCTCTGCCAGGGCGACGACGCGACGTCGGCGCTGATCGAGCGGTTCGCGGCCGACGAGGCCACGTGCCTGTTCGGCACGCTGTCGCTGTGGCAGGGCGTGGACGTGCCCGGGCCGTCGCTGCAGCTGGTGATGATCGACCGCATCCCGTTCCCGCGGCCCGACGACCCACTGCTCTCGGCCCGCCAGCGCGACGTCGACTCCCGCGGCGGCAACGGCTTCCTCGCCGTCTCGGCCAACCATGCCGCCCTGCTGCTGGCGCAGGGCGCCGGACGGCTGCTGCGCTCGACCAGCGACCGCGGCGTGGTCGCGATCCTCGACTCCCGCATCGCCACCGCCCGCTACGGCGGCTACCTGGCCGCCGGCCTCCCCCCGTTCTGGCGCACCACCGACCCCGCCGCCGTTCGCGCGGCCCTGGGCCGCCCGGGCGGCGGGGCGGCGCAGTCGTGTGCGACCGGGGG
>JASGFV010000129.1:0-10863 GCA_047605365.1 Gordonia sp. (in: high G+C Gram-positive bacteria) | reverse complement strand
CTCGGTGTCCATCGGCACCACGAAGCTCTTGATGGCGGCGCGGCCCTGCGACTTGTCGAGGGTGGCCCAGACGACGACGTGGTCGGCGCGCGACCCGGCGGTCACGAAGATCTTCTCGCCGTTGATGACGTAGTCGTCGCCGTCGCGGACGGCAGTGGTGGTGACGGCGGCCGAGTCACTGCCGAAGCCGGGTTCGGTGATGGCCATCGCAGCCCACACGTCGGCGAACTTCTCGAGCTGGTCGGCGTTGGCGACGGCCGCGATGGCGGCGTTGCCCAGACCCTGGCCGGGGATCGACAGCATCAGACCGACATCGCCCCAGCTCAGCTCGCGGGCGTTGAGGACCGAGCGGAGGTTGGCGCCGTTGACGGTTTCGCCGTCGCTGGAATCGCCGGAGTCCTTCTTCTCGGCGGTACGCGCCTGCTTGGCGAGTTTGCCCAGCTCGTCGAGCTCTTTCGGGTACTCGTGTTCGGCCTCGTCGTACTTGCGGGAGATCGGTCGGAAGATGTGCTCGGCCGCCATACGGGCCCGCTCGACCGTCGAGTTCAGCTGCTCGGGGAGCTCAAGGTTGATCGCCATGGAAATTATCTTACTACTGAGTAAGTTCCTTGCCAACCGTCAGATCGGCATGTCCCGCACGCCGATCGGCCATCACCGGCATACGCCACACTGAACTCATGGGTGAGAGGAACCGGATCGTCGGCCGATGGATGGCGGCCGTCGACCCCGGCAGAGTGCGACTCCGCAAAGCATCGTCGGTCGCCGCGGCGGTCCTGGTCAGTGCGACGATCGCGCTGCTCCTGGTGCGCTCCGGGCACATCGACGGGGGAGTGCTGTCGATGAGCGCGTTCCTGGCGCTGTTCGCCGGGAGCTTCGTGCGGGACACGACGACGCACGCACGCACCGTGACGACGGTCTTGCTGCCGGCGCCCATCGTCGCCGGACTGACGGCGGCCACCGCCGTGCACTCCCTGCACTACGTGGAAGCGGCCTGCTTCATCCTGCTGGCCGGGGCCGCCATCTGGGTGCAGCGATACGGGGCCCGGGCCACCACGCTCGGCGCCATGGCCTACTTCGGCTTCGCCTACGGGATGATCCTGCGGCCCGACTGGCACGATCTTCCGCAGTTCTACCTGATCGCGGTCACCGCGATCCTCTCCCTGCTGGCCGTCCAACTGCCGGTCTACCGGGACCGGCCGCGCACCGAGCTCGCCCTCCTGCTGGCCGAACTGCGCGCGGCCGCCGCCAATGCACTCGCCCGGGCCGTCCACGCCAAACCCAGCAGCGCGCCGGTCACCACCCCCGCCGCAGCGATCGCGGCGGCTCCCCGAAACCGTGTCCCGGCCGCGCTGAACACCCGCCTGACCAGGATCGACGACGTGGCGCGCGCCATCAAGGACTGGCAGTCCCGAAACGCGACCGACCGGACCGTCGACTGCACCTCCGAACAGCTCGCCACGCAGGTCCTCGACGCGCGGATCGGCGTGATCCACATCTGCCTGGAAGTCTCAGACCGCTTGCGTGCCGGCGGAACCGTCGCCCCCGAATCCACCCTGCAGGACTCCCTCGACGACCTCGCGGCGGTCGTCGCCCCCCAGACCGCGGACGACGACGTCGAGGAGGCCGCCGCGCGAGCCGAACAGCGGGCAGGGGCGTCGACGGCCGGCTCCGAGGACGGTCTCGCGGTAGCTGTCGCGGACCGCGCCGTCGTCGCCCATGCCGCGCTGCGGCGGCTGGACCTCACGAAACCGCTCGACGCAGCGCCCGCGCACGCCGACGCCGGGAAGAAGCCGGCTGCCGCGTCGCCCGTCGAGCCGAAGCCCGAGTCCAAGCCGAAGCGCGCCGACGGTCCGCCGTGGAAACGCTGGCAGCCGACCACCCGCACCAGCATCCAGGTGATGATCGCCGCGGCCGTCGCAGCCGCCGTCGGCGATCTCCTGTCCGCCGACCGCTGGTACTGGGCGGTGATGACCGCGTTCGCGATCTTCGCCTCCACCAACAACCGCGCCGCCGTCCTCGCCAAGGCCTGGCGGCGGGGATCGGGCACCCTCGCCGGGGTGATCGTGGGCTTCGCGCTCGCCTTCTCCCTGTCCGGGCATCCGCCGGCACTGATCGCGATGTGCGCGCTGTCGGTGTTCTGCACCCTGTACTTCGGGCCGCTCAACTACGTGTGGCAGGCCTTCTTCCTCACCCTGGTAGTCGCTACGCTGTTCGGGCTGCTCGGCGTCCTGACCCCGCACGTGCTCGAGTTGCGCCTGGTGGAGACGCTCATCGGGGCCGTCGTCGGCGTGGGTGCGGCCTACCTGATCTTCTCCACCAGTTCGCGCCCCGATCTGCTGCGGCTCATCGACAAGTACTTCGAGGCGATCGACGAGCTGCTCTCCGACGTGCACCACACCCTGACCGACGGCGCCGACCACGACGCCGCCGTCACCGCTTTCGAGAACCTCGACGCCGCGCATTCGGCCCTGCGCAAGAACCTCGACGCGGTCGACGCCGGCGTGCTGATCGCGCGACACGCGGGGACCGGTCATCTCGAAGATCTGATGACCACCACCACCCGCATCGCCGGTGAACTCGCCCGATGGACCGCGGCGACGCCGGTCACCACCGACGGCTCCGACGGCCCTCCGCCGACGGCGAGGTTCGGACCCGCCGTCGACCATGTGCGGGCATCGTCGTCGCTGGCGCGCGCGGCCCTGGTGCACGACGAGCACCGGCCCGTCGACCCGTCCGAGACCGCCGTGCTCGACACGCTCGCGACGTCGTCGAACGACCGGCCGGAAGCCGAAGTCGGGATCGCACTGTCGTTGTCGAGCCTGAACTGGGCGCTGCTACGGGCAGCGGCGATCACCGCCGATCAGGACCGAGGCGGTCGGCGGCCTCCCGATTCGTCTGGAACACTCGAGGTCTCGTCGCGCCGCAAGGCGGTCCGCCGCCTGCAGTAGGTCCGGCCCACTCGACCGGGCGTCGCCGAAGCGCCCGCGCTACCGTCGTAGGTGATGAGCACACCCGAGTATCCGCCCGCGCCCACCGGTCCGCCGGCTGCGCTGGTCGAGGACGGCCACTACCGCTTCGGCACCTACGGCGCCCCGATCCCGACGATCAATCCGCTCGACGCCGGAGCCCGCAAGCGGCTCGACGGCGTGCGCCGAGCCAACCGAAACCTGCGGCTCAAGGAGTGGGAGGCGTTTCAGCTCGGCGACGACGACTGGTTCGTCCTCGGAGCCGTGTACAACGCCAAGAGCATCGGTCTGATCCAGATCATCGTCGTGAACAAGCACGAGGCCACCATCGAACGCTGGGAGGCCAAGCTGCCCGCACCGGGCCTGCGAGTGGCCCGCGGACTGCTCGGCAGCACGTCGCGCGGCCGGGTCGGCGACTTCCGGGTGGAGTTCGGCAACTTCCTGGACGACGGCCGGCTGACCGTCGACGCCCATCATCCCGGACGGGGCGAGACGCCCGCGATGGGCCTGCATGTGACCGGCGACGCGACACCCGAGTCGGCCGCGCACCTGGTGGCGGTGCATCCGTTCGCCGACGACCGCGCGCTCTACACCGACAAGGTGATGATGCCGATGTTCGGCTCGCTGGTCGTCGGAGGCGAGCAGCGGGGCTTCCACGTCGACCGCGGATTCCTGATCCTCGACGATCACCACGGCGACTATCCGCGCCCGATGCGCTACGACTGGGTGACCGGCGTCCGGCGCACCGACGACGGCGTCGTCGAAGGCTTCAACCTCACGCACAACCAGATCCGCGAACCCGAGGTCTACAACGAGAACGCGATCTGGATCGGCAATCGCCTGCACCGGCTGCCCCCGGTGACCTTCGAGCGGCCCGACGGCCCGTGGGACGAATGGCGCATCCGCGACGAGGCCGGCGCCGTCGACGTGACGTTCACCCCCACCGTCCGGTCGACCATGCACGTCGGCCCCCGCAAGGCCCTCGCCGAGTACTACGCGCCCTACGGCTGGTACGAGGGCACCCTGGTCGCCGAAGGCGCGACCCTGCGCGTCGACGGCTTCTTCGGCGTCGGGGAGCAGAAGCGAATCACCCTCTGACCAGGCGATTGTTAGATTAGCGACCCGCTAATCTAACAATGATCCCGTGTTTGTCGTAACCGTGACAGATCAGGGCCGCTCATACCTGCTCGACCGACCCGAACCGCGGCCGATCAAATCCCCCGAGCCGACGAGCCCGTCCAGCGTCCGCCTAGCGGTTCCTCGCGAGGTTCCGGTGAGAGCCTGGAGGTCGCCGGTCGTGACACTGCCGAAACTGTCCACCCAGTCGATCGCCACCTTGGCCTGACTTCCGAACTCGGTGCTGAGGTAGCCGACGACCGGGAACGTGCTGTCCTCGTCGTACGCAGCCTCCAGCAGGCGCCGGGCAGCTGATCCCAGCAACCATGCGTCTTTGTACCGCACGATCAACGGCTCCGACCGCACCGTCGACTGACGTGCAGCCTCCACGGCGACCCGCGCACCCTCCGCCGTCGACTGCAAGGCTGCTTCCACCTGATCCGCGGTCAGGAAGGCACGATGCATGAGCTGATAGAGGATGATCGCGACCCGGTAGTCGTTCTGCCGCTCGGCCGGCGTGATTGCCCGAACGCACTCCATCACCGGGTACACGGGTCTGCCGCCCACCAGCGTGCATCGCACCCAGGCGCCCGGAGTCTCGACGATCTCCGGCGGTCGATGACCGATGGTGATCATCTCGCGGTACATGCGATCGACGCCGGCCCCCTGCTTGTCCACCATGCCAAGCGCCCTGAACAAGTCCGCGAGCGCCGGGTAGCGGGCTTCTCTGTTGCTCAAGCTGTTCGCTTCAGTGACCGCCCCCGGAAATCCGCCCGGACTCAGGACCGTCAAGGTGCTGTCGAGCTCGAACCACCGCACCTCCGTCGCCTCGGAACGATTCCAATCGCGGTGCGTCACACCGTTCAGGAGTGCTTCCCGCACCGAGAGCTCGGGGATTCGACGCACCGACTCGTGCCGCACTCCGCGCACCACCGTCACGGTCGTGTTCGCCACCCGCAGCACAGATTCGATCTCGGTCAGCTGCTCGAGAAGGGACGTCCCGGAACGAGCAGAGATCCGGTTGACGATCGATCCGCCCGGCACATCGAACTCCGCGAACTCGAGGAAGACCTCCTCCGAACCCCTGAACATCAGGGCGCCGGCCTGGGTCAGCCGACCGTCCGACCGGAGCGCCCCCAACCGCCGAAGCGCTTCATCGACCGTCGCGGTGTCGAAGTCCCCGTAGCTGCGGGCGATCTCCACGGCGCCGGCGCGGACGTCGTGGACGGTCCGCATCGACGGTGCAGCCATCGGATCGGCGTGAGCCGCTCGATCGCGATGCTCCCACCATTCAGAGCGATCAACCGGCCTGCACGAGTCTCCCACCCGCCAGCGAAGCCTGGACCCGGTGTCCTCGACGGGCTCCCGCGACTCGGCCACGAAAACGGCCAGCAGCCGTTGGCCTTCCACCTCCACCGCGCGAATGTCCGCCGCCACCCCGATCTTGCTGTACACGCCGCCGCTCAAGCCCGGCCAACGACATCGGGAAACATCACCTCCACCACGGGATTGTTAGATTAGAGCGCACCTAATCTAACAATGATTCCGGGTTTGGCGAGAATGTGGCAGATTGCGGGTACACAGCCGTCGTCGGTCTTGCCTCCGCGAACTCTCGCAAGAGCGATCGCCAGAGTCTGCGGAAGTGGGCGCTCAGCAACCACTTCCGCACGATCGAGTCCGCTCAAAGCGGCAGCAGGTCCTCCGCCAGCTCCCGTCTGATCCGTCCACCCGTCTCGCCACCGGACCGCTCCGGAAAGCCGCCCGAGGCGAAGGCCCTGTTGAGGTACGACACGAACGGCATCGCGACCTCACCCACGAAGAGCCCTTCGGCAGATCCGTCGGGGAGGCGGAACCCATACGGCGCTCCGCCGCTGACGTTGCCCTTGTGCAGGCGATCCGGCGCAACCTGAAGGACGAACGACCAACCGCTCGACGATCACCTCGACGTTCTGACGGGCACGCCGCGCCATCGCGTCGCCGACAGCCTGCGCTTCCTCGGCGAGGTCACCCTCCCGCACTCGTTCGCCGAGGCGGTGAAGCTCATTCCATACGCGCTGACGGTCACCGGCCTCGTAGCGTTTCAGCAGGTCCACGTCGAAATCACGGAACGATGTTGACCATCTTGCCGGGGACGTAGACGACCTTGCGGGGTTCGCCGTTCAGGAAGCCCTGGACCTTCTCGTCGGCCACGGCGGCGGCGACCACGGTCGCCTCGTCGGCGTCCGCGGCCACCTGCAGTCGAGTGCGGACCTTGCCCTTGACCTGCACCGGGATCTCCAGGGTGTCCTCGACGAGGAACTTCTCGTCGAACTCCGGGAACGGGCCGCGGGCCAGCGAACCGTCGTGGCCCAGGCGGCCCCACAGCTCCTCGGCCAGATGCGGGCCCAGGGGAGCGAGCATCAGGACCAGCGGCTCCACCACGTCGCGCGGGGCGCCGTTCGGGTAGGTCTTGGTGAGGTGGTTGGTCAGCTCGATCAGCTTCGCGCCCGCGGTGTTCATGCGCAGGCCGTCGAAGTCGTCACGCACACCCGCGATCGTCTTGTGCAGGACCTTCAGGTCCGCGTCGGACGGCGTCGCGTCGGTCACCCGCACCGACCCGGACTCCTCGTCGACCACCAGGCGCCACACGCGCTGCAGGAAGCGCTGCGCGCCGACGACGTCCTTCGTCGCCCACGGACGCGACTGGTCCAGCGGGCCCATCGCCATCTCGTAGACGCGCAGGGTGTCGGCGCCGTAATCGCGGCAGATGTCGTCGGGAGCGACCGAGTTCTTGAGCGACTTGCCCATCTTCCCGTACTCCTGGGACACCTCTTGACCCTGGTAGAAGAACTTTCCGCCCTCTGCGGTCACTTCCTCTGCCGGCACGTAGACGCCGCGCGAATCGGTGTAGGCGTAGGCCTGGATCATGCCCTGGTTGAACAGCTTCCGGTACGGCTCACGGCTGGTCACGTAACCCAGGTCGAACAGCACCTTGTGCCAGAACCGCGAGTACAGCAGGTGCAGCACCGCGTGCTCCACGCCGCCGATGTACAAGTCCAGACCGCCCGGGTCGTTCTCACCGTGCAGCGACGGGCGCGGGCCCATCCAGTACGCCTCGTTCGCCTTGGCGCACAGCGTCTCGGAGTTGGTCGGATCGATGTAGCGCAACTGGTACCACGAGCTGCCCGCCCACTGTGGCATCACGTTGGTGTCGCGGGAGTAGCTCTGCAGACCGTCGCCCAGGTCGAGGTCGACGGTGACCCACTCGGTCGCCTTCGCCAGCGGGGGAGACGGCTCACTCGACGCATCGTCTGGATCGAAGGCGACGGGGGCGTAGTCGGCCACCTCGGGCAGCTCGATCGGCAGCATCGAGTCGGGCAGCGCGTGCGGGGCGCCGTCGGCACCGTACACGATCGGGAACGGCTCGCCCCAGTAGCGCTGGCGAGCGAACAGCCAGTCGCGCAGCTTGAACTGCACCTTGCCGACGCCCGAGCCCTCCGATTCGAGGCGGGCGATCATCTCGGCCTTCGCCTCGTCGACGCGCTTGCCGTCCAGGAAACCGGAGTTGACCAGCGGGCCGTCGCCGGTGAAGGCCTTCTCGGCGACGCCGTCGTCGCTGCCGATGACCTCGATGATCGGCAGGCCGAAGGCGGTCGCGAACTCGTAGTCGCGCTCGTCGTGAGCGGGCACGGCCATGATCGCACCGGTGCCGTAACCCAGCAGCACGTAGTCGGCGATGAACACCGGCACCTGCGCGCCGTTGACCGGGTTGGTCGCGTACGCGCCGGTGAAGACGCCGGTCTTCTCCTTGTTCTCCTGGCGCTCCAGGTCGCTCTTCGCGGCGATCGACGCGCGGTAGGCGGCGACCGCCTCCTTCGGGGTCGACGCCCCGCCGGTCCAGCGCTCGTCGACGTCGTCGGCGTAGGAGTCGGTGACGATCACGTCGACCAGCTCGTGCTCGGGGGCCAGCACCATGTACGACGCGCCGAACAACGTGTCCGGGCGGGTGGTGAAGACCTCGATGTGAAGGTCGGCAGACCCTTCGACAAGCTCAGGGACCGTCGCGGACTCAGGGGCGACGCCGGGGATCGGGAACTTCACCTGTGCACCGCGCGAGCGGCCGATCCAGTTGCGCTGCATCGTCTTGACCTTGTCCGGCCAGTCCAGCAGGTCCAGGTCGTCGAGCAGGCGATCGGAGTAGGCGGTGATCCGCATCATCCACTGGCGCAGATTCTTGCGGAAGACCGGGAAATTGCCGCGCTCGCTCTTGCCGTCGGCGGTGACCTCCTCGTTGGCCAGCACGGTGCCCAGGCCCGGGCACCAGTTGACCAGCGAATTGCTCAGGTACACCAGGCGGTACGAGTCGAGCACCTCGCGGCGGCCGGCGGCGTCGAGCGACGCGAAGTCGCGCCCGTCGTCGAGCGTCCGCTCACCCGACTCGAACTCGGCGATCAGCTCGGCGATCGGACGCGCCTTCTGCTGCGTCTCGTCGAACCACGCGTTGTAGATCTGCAGGAAGATCCACTGCGTCCAGCGGTAGAAGTCGACGTCGGTGGTGGCGACGCGTCGTCGTTCGTCATGGCCCAGACCCAGGCGGCGGATCTGCTGCAGGTACCGCTCGATGTTCGCCTCGGTGGTGGTCCGCGGGTGCGTGCCGGTCTGCACCGCGTACTGCTCGGCGGGCAGGCCGAACGAGTCGAAGCCCATCGTGTGCAGCACGTTGCGGCCGGTCATCCGCTGGAAACGGGCATAGACGTCGCTGGCGATGAAGCCCAGCGGATGCCCGACGTGCAGGCCCGCGCCGGACGGGTACGGAAACATGTCCTGGACGAAGAGCTTGTCGGTCGCGTCCGGGCCCGAGCCCGAGAACGCCGAGAAGTCCCCGGCCAGGGGACCGACCGGGTTGGGTGCGGCGAAGGTCTGGTTCTGCGCCCAGTACTCCTGCCAGCGCGATTCGATCTCACCGGCGGTCTCGGCGGTGTAGCGATGGCCCTGCTCGACTTCGTCAATGCTCACTCGACCAGGGTAAATCCTCGGCGATGCGGGCCGCGATGCGGCTCGGTCGTAGACTGAGGGTCGTGTATGCAGTGTCTGTCGTCGTCGCGGTGATCCTCTATGCGGTCGCCACCGTGTGGCTGGCCGTGGGCGTCGCCGGTCTGATCGGCAAACTGCCGCGCAACCGCTGGCTGGGAGTGCGCGCCGACGAGACCATGGCGTCCGACGAGGCGTTCGAGCTGGCGCACCGCGTCGCCTCGCCCGGATTCCTCGGCGCCGCCTTCGTCCTGATCTTCGGCGGCACGCTGACCCTCACCAACTCGTGGGGCCTGCTGTTCGCGCTCGGCACAGTGGTGATCGCCCTGGCGATCCTGTCGCTGATGAGCGGCATCGCGATCCGCGCGGCAGCGACCGTCCCGGTCCCCGAAGACGAGTCCGCCGGCTGCAGCAGCGGCTGCTGCTCGGGCGGCGACGACGCCCAGCCCGGCGCCGATGCCGACTCCTGCGCCACCGACACCGACACCTGCGGCACGGGTGACGATCCGGCCGCCGACTGCGGGACGTCGAGCTGCGGCTCGTGCGCGCTGAGCGGCATGTGCACGCCGGAGACCAGCGACGATCAGACCGTGCCCGCCACGCCCTGATGCTCAAACGCCTCCTGGACCGGTCCCCGGTCGACGGCTTCGTGCTGGCGATCCTCGGCGCGGTCGTCGCCGCCGCGTTCCTGCCGGCGCGCGGCGAGTTCGCCGACGTCCTGGACTGGGTGGTCGTCGCCGCGATCGCCCTGCTGTTCTTCCTCTACGGCACCCGGCTCTCGCCCCGCGAAGCGTTCGCCGGCCTCACGCACTGGCGGCTGCACCTCACCATCCTGGCGTTCACGTTCGTGATGTTCCCGATCGTCGGCTGGGTGCTGGCGCCGTTGTTGTCGCACGTCCTCGGCAAGGACCTGTCGTCCGGCGTGCTGTACCTGACGCTGGTGCCGTCGACGGTCCAGTCGTCCATCGCATTCACCTCCATCGCCCGCGGCAACGTCCCCGGCGCCATCGTGAGCGCGTCATTGTCGAACCTGCTGGGCGTGTTCCTGACGCCGCTGTTGGTGGTCTGGCTGATGACGTCCGGCGCCGGGGTGCACGTCGACGCGTCGTCGATCACCAAGATCTGCCTGCAGATCCTGCTGCCGTTCATCGTCGGACAGCTGGCCCGGCCGCTCGTCGCACCGCTGCTCGCCCGGTACGCCGAACCCACCAAGCTGGCAGACCGCGGCTCCATCGTGCTGGTGGTCTACGTCGCGTTCAGCGAAGGCGTACGCGAAGGCCTGTGGTCGATAGTCGACGCCTGGCAGGTGATCGCGGTGGTCGCCGTCGCCGTCGTCCTGGTGGGAGCGATGCTCTTCCTGACCGGATCGCTGCCGCCGCGGATGGGCTTCGACCGCGCCGACACCATCGCCATCCAGTTCTGCGGCACCAAGAAGTCGCTGGCCACCGGCCTGCCGATGGCGACGGTGCTGTTCGCCGGGTCGTCCGTCGGTCTGATCGTGCTGCCGCTGATGATCTTCCATCAAGTCCAGCTGATCCTCTGCTCGTGGCTGGCGACGCGCTATGCGCGACGAGCCGGCGCCGAGGCGGCCTGACCGCTCACCGGCCGCCGGTCACGGCGTCGCCGTCGAGCTTGTCGTGGCGGCGTTCCCGGCGCGCCTTCAGCCAGCGGAACACGATCAGCAGAATCCCGACGCTGACCAGCGACACCACCAGAATGCCGATCGTGTTCCGCTGGCTGAAGGCGCGCCGGGAACGCCGCCACGACAAGC
>JASGFV010000128.1:0-10872 GCA_047605365.1 Gordonia sp. (in: high G+C Gram-positive bacteria) | reverse complement strand
TTCCGGCGCCGGTGGAGCCGGTCCGGCCCAGCGGGCCGCGGCGCGTGGGACGCAGCGCGGTCGGCGCGGATTCGGGCTTGTTCCGCCGCACCAGATCCTGGTCGGCGTCGGTGTCGGGCGCGCCCACCGGCGGCTCGTCGCGCAGTGCACGGAACATGTCGGTCACCCAGAGGTTCAGTCCCTTGGCGTCCATCACGCCGTGGAACGCGCGGACGACGACGCTGGTGCAGTCCACGGACTGGACCAGCACGACCTCGGTGGTGGGGTCGTCGCCGTCGGAGGCGAACGGTGCGGCGAGCACCGGGTCGTCGTCGAGTTTCGCGAGGTCGATCCGATGCTCGACGACCCGCACCCGCGGGGACCGGCCCGAGTCGACCCACTCCTCGCCGGACCGGACGAGCCGTGCGCCCGGGCACGCCCGGGAGGCCTCCCCGACGGCCTGGCGCAGCCGGTCCGGGTCGATCCGGCCGGCACCGGTGACGATCAGCTGGATCGCGAACGGCGGGGCGAGTTCCCGCGCCGCCAGGTAGAGGCGTTCGGTGGCCGAGATCGGACGATGAAACAGTGGCAGACTCATGGGGAGTTCCTTCTCGCAGAGGTAGTGGGCGCCTAGTGGAGCCCGCGGGTCAGTTCGGCGAGTCCCCCCGAGGACTGCACCCAGGTGATGAACTCCGCCATCCCGGTCTCGCGATCGACGACCGGCCGGTACCCGAGATCGGTTCGGGCGGCGGTGGTGTCGAACGTCGACGACCGAGTCAGCAGAGCCAGCACGTACATCGACAGCGGCGGTGGCACCCGCCGAGCCAGGTAGGGAATGGTCCAGACGCGGTCCAGGACCTTGACGGCGGGTTCGACGACCCGCGGGTTCACCGCGCGGTCGGTGAGCGAGAAGCCGAATCGGCCGGCGACCTCCGACATGTACTCCCACACGTCGGTCACTTCGTCGTCGGCGATGTAGTAGGCACGGCCGTTGACCTGGCCGGACTCCAGCGCGCGCAGCGTCGCGTCGACGATGTTGCCGACGTGGCACAGCGACGCGTAGACGGTCTTGCCGCCGGACAGGTTCGGCAGCTTGCCGTCCTGCGCGCGGCTCAGCAGCCGCACGATCGGCCCGCTCCGGTCGCCGGCGCCCCAGATGGCGCGCGGGCGCAGTGCGCACGTCACGAAGTCGTCGGCGGCGGCCGCGAGGACGGCGCGTTCGGCGGCGGCCTTGGTCTCGGAGTACAGGTTCAGGTAGCGCCGCGGGTACGGCGTCGACTCGTCGACGTTCAGCTGGTCGCCGTCGTCGTAGTCCATCAGGGCGCTGGGGCTGGAGATGAACACGAATCGTGACGCCCCGCCGGCCTTCGCCCCGGCCAGCAGAGCCTCGGTCGCCTCCCGGTTCTCGATGTCGAACTGCTTGCGGGTGCCGCGCTCGTCGACGCGGGCGGCACTGTGCACGACGGCGTCGACGCCGGTCGTGGCCTCGATCAACGACCACGGGTCGGTCAGGTCGCCGTGCCTGATGTCGAGTCCGGAGAGGTCGCCGAGGTCGCTCAGATCGCTGGTCGGCCGGACCAGGACGGCGACGTCGTGCACACCGTCGTCGAGCAGCCGCCGGGTGAGGCGGCCGCCGAGAAAACCGGACGCGCCGGTGACGAGGATCTTCACGCGGTCTCTTCCTCCCGGGCGAGCTGCGTCTTCCACCAGGTCATGCCGAACAGCAGGGTGAGGGCGGCGGTCGCGGCCCGGGATCGGGCGTCGCCGGCGGCGCGGAGCGCGGCGGGAATCTGGGCGGTGTGCAGGACGAGGCTGGCGAAGGCGTCGGCGCCGAGCAGCCAGCGGAGCCCGCGGTGCGTTATCGGGCGTCCGCTGAGCAGGCGGTAGAGGCCGTATGCGAGCAGGAGCCAGCCGGCGATGGGCACGGTGCGCAGGGCCAGCCGGGTACCGGTGGTCATTGCGGACCTCCGATTCGGGCGAGGTGATCGGCGGCCCACACCGCGAGCTCTTCACGCTTGATCTTGGCGTTGTGCCGGATGTCGACCGGAAAACCAGGATGCACCAGGAAGTCCGCGATGCCGCTGGTCATCGGATGGACGTGCGCGCGCCCGCGGACCGAGCCGAGCACCTCGGCTTCCGGAGCGCCGGGCAGCAGTTCGACGCACAGCACCGGCCGCTGCCGGTGCTGCGGGCCGACGCCGACGAGCGCAGTGCGGGCGACGCCGCCGATGCCGGTGAAGATCTGTTCGACAGCGACGGTGTGCAGGACGCCGGCCGCGGTGACGACGGTCTGCGACTTGCGGCCCGCGAACCAGAGGCGGCCCGCTTCGTCGATCCGACCGAGGTCGCCGGTGCGATGCCAGATCCGGTCGCCGTCGACGATCTTGCCGTGGTGATTCGCCCCGGCCGGCCAGGCGTAGCGGGTGCTGACCTGGGGTCCGGCGACGACGATCTCGCCGACGTCGACCGCGTGCGTGGGCACCTCCGACCAGCGGGCCAGCGGCCCGTCGACGGCGGGGACGATCCGCACGGACAGTCCGGGGACCGGGCGGCCCAGGCACACGCCCGCGCCGTCACGTGACAGGTCGGTGAGGCCGGAGAACATCTCGCGGGATTCGATCGTCGCCATCGGAACGGCCTCGGTGGCTCCGTATCCGGAGAAGACCTCGGCGGCCGGCGGCAGTACGTCGCGCAGACCGGCGACGATGTCCGCGGTGACCGGTGCGCCGCCGGAGAAGACGCCGCGCACCGTCGGCATCGTCGTGCGGTGCACGCGCAGGTGCTCCACCAGCGGTCCGAGCACGGCGGGCGAGGCGAACAGCGTCGACACTCCGAACTGGGTGATCGCGTTGATGACGTGCAGCGGATCGGTGGCGCCGACGCGGCTGGGGATCAGCGGGGGCAGCACGATCCGTGTGCCCAGCAGCAGGTAGAGCAGTCCGAACATCGGCAGCGTCACCAGCGCGGTCTGGTCAGGTCCGGCACCGGTGAGGGTGCGGGTCGACGACATCATGGCCTGGAGGTTGCCGTGTGTCAGCTCCACAGCTTTGGCGGGTCCGGTCGAACCGGTGGTGTAGGCGATCAGCAGCAGCCGGTCGGCGTCGACGACGGCGCGCGGCGGCACCGGCAGGGTGGTCCGGCGCAGGTCGCGCAGGCGCTTGCCGCCCCAGAACCAGCGTCGCCCGACGGTCACGTTCGACGTCACGTCCCGGAACGAGCGACGGAACAGCACCCGCACCGCGTGTGCCTTCGGGACGCCGACGAAGGCTTCGGCGCGGACCGCGGACAGGCAGCGCAGCATCGGCCGCAGCCCCATGCCCGGATCGATCACCACCGGCACGGCTCCGGTCTTGAACAGGCCGAACAGGATCGCATACAGCTCGGGGCCGGGATCGACCAGCACGATCGCCCGGGTGCCGGCGGCGATCCCGTCCGCGGCGAACGACGCCGCGAGCGCGTCGGACCACTCGGCCAGTTCGCCGAACGTGACGTCGAGGTAGTCCGGCAGCGGGTCGCCGTGGGAGGCGGCGTAGGTGATGGCCGGTGCGGTGGGACGCTGCGCGGCGTGGCCGGCCAGCCGGCCCAGCCAGTCGACGGCCAGGGGCGCGGTGACGGTCTGCTCGGAGGCGGTCATCGGCGCGCCCCGGGGAGTCGGTAGAGCACGGCCGATGAGCTGGGTCCGGCGCCCGCAGCGACGAACAGCACCGCCCGTGCGGCGTCGAGCGCTCCGGTCTCGCCGGCCCGGTGATATGCCTGGGCGAGGGCGGCGGTGTGGGTGTCGCCGTCCAGTTCGCCCGCGGCCAGCGGCAGTCCGAGTCGCTGCGCCAGGGTTGCGGCGAATCCGGGGGCCGGACGCGACGCGATCAGCACGACACCCTCGCGTGCCTCCGCCGAGTGGCCGGCTCCGAACGCCTCGTCGAGCGCCGCTTCGGCGGTCTGCGCGGCGAGGTCGCCGAGCACTTGCTCAAAGCCCTCGGCGCGTCGCACGCTGATCGTCGTCCGTCCGTCCGTGCCCATCGTCGCGGTGTCGACGAATCCTTCGACGGCCGGCCCGCCCTCTGCGAGCGCGCTGTGCACCGGGCCGAAGCCGGCGTCGCCGTCGACCCGCTCGAGCAGCAGTGCCGCCCCCGACGTGTCGTACGGGAAGTCGTCGGTGGCGCCCGGCCGGACCGTCGAAGGGTGGGTGTCGCCGCCGACCACCAGCACCCGCCGGGCGTCGGTGCTCTGCAGCAGACTGTCGGCCGCCTGCACGGCGTTGAGCATGCCGCAGGCGCCGTTCATCAGGTCGAACGAGAAGACTTTCGGATCGGACCGCTCGTATTCCAGCCCCAGTCCGATGCCCTGCTGGACGAGCGCGCCGATGGCCGGCTCGACCATGTTGGAGTCGCGGTAGACGCCGGTGTTGATCAGCACGCGGACCTCGCCGTCGTCGACGCCCGCGGCGTCGATCGCGGCCCGCCCGGCGCGCGCCAGATGTTCCACGGCCCCGGCTCCGGCCGCGAAAGCCGCTGAGCGGACCCGGACGGTGGACGCGACTGCGGCGTCGCTGCTGATTCCCGATGCGGTGATGACGACGCCCATGTCAGGCCTCCAGGTTCGCGATGCTGGCGGACAGGTAACCGGTGACGATGCCGGAGGCGGCCGGCACCATCAGTACCTTGGCTCCGGGCTTCACCTGGCCGGACCGGATGTGTTCGGCGAGGACCACGAAGTGCGACGTGGTGGACGTGTTGCCGTACTTCTCGATCACGTTGAGCGGCGGCGGCATGGGCGAGCCGAACTCGCGCTCGCCGAGAGCGTTCATGAAGTTCACCGCGGCGGCGCCGAACTGGTGGTGGATCACGTAGTCGAACTCTTCGTCCGCGAACGTCCGTCCCTGGGCGGCGAGGTGGTCGGCCTGCCCGTCGGTCCACAGCTTGAAACGCGCTTCGTTGTGCATGCGCCGGTTGTCGGTGTACAGCGCGATGCCCTGGCTGCGATCGCTCGGCATGCCCAGGCACGCGTCGGCGTGTTCGGCGGCGGTGAACAGGTCGACGTAGTGGATGCGGTCGTCCTCGCTCTCGGAGCGGTCCAGGATGACCGCGGCCCCGGAGTCTCCGACCGACAGCGACGCGAACTGCGGGTCGTAGCCGCCGGACAGCTCACGCACGGCGGTGTCGGAGATGGGGGTGATGGCCTCGCCGCTGACCACCATCGCGATCTTGATCGCGCCGGAGGCGATCATCGAGTTCATCAGGTACGTGCCGGTGATCATCCCGGCGCAGGCGTTGGAGAGATCGAAGTGAATCGCGTGCGACGCCCCGAGTTCCTTGGCGATCATCGATGCGAACGAGGGCTCGTAGTAGATGGCGTCGGCGTCGCGGCTGCGGGTGATCGACACCGACACGATCGCGTCGAGGTCGGCCGCGTCGTACTGCGAGCGCGACAGTGCGTCGCGGGCGGCTTTCAGCGCCAGGCTGTAGGAGTCCTCGAAATCGTCGGGGTCGGTGGAGCGGACGCGTCGTTCGGCGACGCCGGTGATGGCTTCGAAGTCGAACTCGGGCTGTTCGGCGAGGCGCCCGATCAGCTCTCGCGTGCTCACTGACTGTGCCGGCAGGTATGCGCCTACCGACTCGAACCGGGAATGGTGCACCGGAGTCCTTTCGAGGGGGATTCGTGGACGTTAGTGGGGGAGAGAGCACTCAGGCGGACAGTGATGGATCGCCGTCCGCCTGAATCGATACAGGTGGAGAGCGGTCAGAAGTCGGCGACGGCGTTGACGGCCGGGAGGATCGGCATGACTCCGCCGCGGTTCTCGATGCCGGTGCGCCCGTAGTTCGAAGCGAAGCCGCAGTAGCCGGCGTGCTTGAGGACGGGGAGACGCCGGCCCTGTCGTCGTAGGTGTTCTGGTAGGCGCCGTGCAGTAGGACGACGGGGTCTTCGCCGCTATTCGGGCGTATGGCAGACAAGCGAACAGGCGCCGGCGCAACGTGCCGACGCCCGTCCGGGTCAGTCATTCCTGTGGTGCCGAATTCTCGTCGAGAGGGTCAGAAGTCGGCGAGCCATGCGTGCGGTGCGCACACCGGCTCCGCGTCGTCCTCGGGGTCCAGCGCGCGTTCGACGATCGAGATGGTGCGCGGCGAGTACGTGATCGACAGATGATCGGAGGTGTCCTGCTCGCAGCCGTTCTGCAGCAGGATGTTCTTGACGCCAGGCTCGTGGATGAACGCGGTGTCGTACGGGGTCACGACCTCGTCGTAGCGGGTCGCGAGGTTGGTCATCGTGACGCCGGGGAACGTCCGCTTGCCCTTGTTCAGCTTCTTGATCAGCGGCGAGTCGATCGCCTGCTGCAGGGGTGCCTGGCCGTAGGTCCACTGGCCGATGGCGAACATCGGCAGGCCCACGTCGTCGAGCTTGCGTGAGATCCAGCCCATGCCGTCGAGCGTGGTGCCGTTGTTCGGCGACGAGATCATGATGAGCTTGTCGGCCTTGCTCTTCGACGGATCCTTCTTGTCGGTGCCGCCCTCGGTCTTGAGCCATTGGCGGGCGACGAGGCCGCCTTGCGAGTGGGTGACCACGTCGACCTGCTCCGACCCGGTCGCCTTGCGGACGCGGTCGACGAAGCCGTTGAACTGCTTGGCCGCGCGCTTGATGTCGGCGACGCCGTGGACGGCGGGCAGGATCGTCATCATGCCGCCGCGGTTCAGCAGATCGGTGCGGCCGATGTTCGGCGTGAACACGCAGTAGCCCCGCTTCTTCAGCGTCGGAGCGAGCGCGGCCCAGTCGTTGTAGGCGTTCTGGTAGGTGCCGTGCAGCAGGACGACGGGCCTCTGTCCGTCCTTGGGCTTGCACTTGAAGTCGTTGGCGCCGCTCGGGGCGACGTTCGGGTTGAGCTGCGAGTGGATGTACGACGGGACGAATCCGGTCTGCACCGGGCCGTTGCCGACGGTGCTGGGGGCGGCGGGCAGCGGCAGGCCCCGGTCGAGGTCGGTCGGGTCGGCCTGGGCCGGCGCGGCGACGGCGATCGACGCTGCGGCGGCGACGGCGATCGCCAGGGCGGCGAGCGCGGGCCGGAGTTTCTTGGTGGCATTCACGGTTTCGGGTTCTCCCAGATCAAATTACGGTTACGTCAGCGGAAGCTACTGGGTAGTAGAAGTCGCTGGCGTCTGTGACCGGACTCTGTGTATGAGTCCGTGCTCGTCGGTCGTCGTGGGCCGGATCAGGCTCCCGTCGAGGTTTCGAGCGCCGGCGCGGTCGGGGCCGGAAGTCTGTCGCTGAGCCAAGTCAGTGCGGATCGGGCCGTCCAGAACTGCAGCGGGAGGTGCCAGCCGTGCGGGACCAGCTGGTAGTCGACATCGGCGCCGACCGATCGGTAGCGGTCGACGAGCGCGTCGATGTCGGCGACGTCGATCACCTCGTCGCGGGACCCCTGCTGGATCAGCAGCGGTGCACTGGGTGCGGTCGACCCGGGGCGGATGTCGCGCAGGACGCGGGCCAGTTCCGGTTCGGCGAGCAGTGCGGGCATGTCGAAGTGCAACGAGCGACGGATGTCGCGGCCGGCGAAACGTGCGAGCAGCGACAGGGTCGTACGCTGCTCGGCGTCGACGATCCGTTCCTGGAATCCGGCGTGCACGTGCTTGTCGAGGACCGGGTTCAGATCAGGGTAGGCGCGTCGGAGGCCGGCGACGAAGATCGCCGGGAAACCCGCGAAGGGCCCGCCGTTGAGGCGGAGGAAGGCCTTGGCCGGATCGCCGACAGGCGCACCCGCGACCGAACCGATCACCGAGAGCTCGGGCGCGTAGTCGCCGGCGACCTCGGCGCCCCAGACCGTGGCCAGACCGCCGCCCGAGTAGCCCCAGAGCGCGACCGGCGTGTCGGCGGCCTCGCCGTCCGGCGGACCGGTGAAGTCCAGCGCGGCCCGTACGCCGTCGAGCGCACGGTAGCCGGGCTCACGGGCGGCGCCGAACCGGCCGTCGAGACCCCCGTGATCCGGAATCGACACGGTCCACCCCTCGCGGACCGCGGCCAGAATCAGGGGAAGCTCGATCTGTGCCAGTGCGCCGGCCGCCGACGCGCCGTACCTCAGCGCGTACGACGGCAGGCAGCGTTGGGACACGGCGTCGATAGCGCACTGGAACGACAAGACGCCGCGCGAGCGCCGGCCCGAGGGCTCGATGACTGTCGTGACGCCGGCTTCGGGCAGACCGTCGAGATTGTTGGTCCGATGCTGAAGCTGCCAGGCCGACACGCGCAACGGGAGCACGCCGAGTGCGGCAAGCCGCACTCGGCGGGAACCGAGCACCTCCCCTGGTGTGCGGACTGCGAGGTCCGCGGGCGGGAGATAGAACGGATCCCGGGCGGGCGTCGGGATCATGACAATCATGGCTGTAACGGTATCGTCGCTGGTCACCGGCCGTCACTGCACTCAGGAGAGAGAAATCGCGTCGGGAGTTGTGCTCCGGAACAAACGTGCCGGCCGGCTTCTGGGGGCGCGGGAGGCCCGGGTGTCGCAGCTTCGCATCCGAGTCCTCGGAATCGGGAATCGGTGACCTTCGGGGCTGGGAGTCGCACCGGCCGATGTCCGTTTCAGTGCACAATGTGCCCATGGACACCAATCCGAATCTCGTGAGCCGACTGCGTGAGCAGTGGCAGGAACTTGCGGAACAGATGCTTCGTGAGGGCCTGGGCTCGACCGCTCCAGACGGGTTGCCCGAGGACTACTACACAGCCGATGTGCTGCCGGTGATCGTCGGAACGGGGCAGGCTGTCCTCGAAGCGCTGAGCGTCGACGTCGAGCTGACCTACGACGAGGTGTCGGCCTTCGTCGGCCCGATCGCCGAACAGCACGCCGAAGAACGGCTGCCGATCGACGTCCTGCTGCGAGGGGTTCACGGTTCGGCGCAGGTGCTGCTCGACGCCGCCGCCGCGCTCGCCTCACCCGATGAGATGAGCGAACTGGTGGCGGTCGGCAAGCGGCTGCTGAGCCTGATGACCGACATCAACCTGGTCATCATCGCGGTGTACGAGGACGTCGAAGCGTCCATCTACCGCGCTGAACGCGAGGCCCGGCGAGAACTGTGCGTGGCCCTCGTCGCCGGTGCTCCGGCCGCCGAACTCGCGGCCCGCGCCGACACGGTGATCGCCGCCCGGTACCTGGTGGTCAGCATCCTGGTCGCCGACGAGGGGGATCCGGTGCCGGCGGCGGACCTGGTGATGCGCAAGCGGATGCGGATCTTGCAGCGCCGGTTCGACGCGGTCACCTCGGGCACCACCCCGGCGACGTTCGACGGCGCGCGGGGAGTGGCGCTGATCGCGGAGAACGCGGGCACCGCGGACATCCGCGACCACGAGCGGCTGGAGGCGCTCGCGCTGTTCCTCACCGAGCAGTACGGCGCGCCGGTGTACTTGAGCGAGATCGATCGGGTGGCGCCGGAAGACATTCCCGAGGCCGCGAACGACGGCGCCGAACTGACCCGGCTGGCGGTGGCGCTGGAACGTCCGGCGGGCGCGTACCGCTTCGAGGATCTGCTGGTGGAGTACCAGATCACCCGGCCGAGCCCGGCCCGCGACCGACTCGCCCGGCAGATGGCGCCGCTGCTCGATCAGCCGCACCTCTACGAGACGCTCGTCGCCTATCTCAAGTACGGGGCCGACCGCAAGACTGCGGCCCAGATGGTGCACGTGCACCCGAACACGTTCACCTATCGACTGCGCCGCGTCGCCGATCTGACCGGTCTCGATCCGGCGGACCCGAAGGACACCCGGGCGCTCGCGGCGGCGCTGACCGTGGCCCGCTTGTACGGAGACCCGGTGCGACAGGCTTCGGCTGTCGCCGACTGACGCCGGTGTGCGCCGGTAGGCTGAGCCGATGACAGACGAGCGCCCGGAAACCGCTGCTGCCAGCGAGTTCCGGCTTGCCTACGTGCCGGGAGCGACGCCCGGGAAGTGGGCGCGACGATGGGCCGAGCGTATGCCGAGCGTGCCGTTGCGGCTGATTCCGTGCTCGGTCGGCGATGCTGCCGAGCTGGTCGAGTCCGGATTCGCCGACGCTGCGCTGACCCGCCCGCCAGCCGGACTCGGCGAGCCGTGGCGGCTGATCCGCCTGTACGACGAGACATCGGTGGTGGTGGCCCCGAAGGACCACGTGCTGACCGTCGTCGACGACGTGACCCTGGCCGACCTCGACGGCGAGTCGCTGCTGATCTCGCTCGACGATCCGTTCGGGTGGGACGGCGGCGGCCTGCCGGTGGTGGAGCATCGGCCCGCGACCACGGCCGACGCGATCGAGTTGGTCGCGGCCGGCATCGGCCTGCTGGTGGTTCCGCAGTCGCTGGCGCGGCTGCACCACCGGCGCGACCTGGACTACCGGCCGCTGACCGACGGGCCGTCGTCGTCGGTGGGGCTGTCGTGGCGCGAGCCGGCGCCGGAACTGCTCGAGGAGTTCATCGGGGTGGTGCGCGGCCGGACGGCGAACTCGTCGCGGGGCCGCAGTGCCGACGCCGCGCCGTCGAGCGGTCAGCCGGCTCCCAAGCGGACCGCGAAAGAGAAGGCGGCCGCGAAACGGGCGGCGCGCGAGGCCGCCGGCAAGGTGCCGGGCCGGAGCTTCGGTAAGAGCGCGGGCCGCAGACGCCGCTGACCATGTCCCTACCCGGGAGCATGACGGCGGCCAGGCCCGTCACACGGGGTCGGCCGCCGTGATACGTCCGGGTAGAGACGACTGAGCGATGCGCACCAGGTCGGCGGCCGGCCCGCGTAGCTGTTTCGGCGAGCGCCACACGGCGCGCAGTGAGCGAGTCAGATCCAGTTCGGGCAGTTCGATCACGCGCAGGCCGCCGGAGTGCGCAACGTCGTGCACGGCCAGATTGCTGAGCACCGCCGGGCCCACGCCGCCGGCCACGGAGGTGCGGATGGCGG
>JASGFV010000127.1:0-10893 GCA_047605365.1 Gordonia sp. (in: high G+C Gram-positive bacteria) | reverse complement strand
CGGGCCCGGGAGCATCGTGCGCCCGGGCCCGCAGCGGTGTGTCGAACCGGAAGCGATCAGGGCTTGGTGACCGTCACCGGGTCCTGCCACTTGGACGTGACGAGCTTGATCTCGCCCTTGCCGACCGTGACGGTCATCTGCACCAGGTTGTACGGCGCCTTGGCGTCGATCCACAGCGTGACCGGAAGTGCGCCGGTCAGCTTCTGATCGCCCTGCGACGGGAACACCGGGTCCAGGACGCTCGCCTCGACGGTGCCGGTGACCTTCTGCGTGGCCACGCCGTCGATGGTCTCCGAACCCGCCGACTTCGGGTTCTGGAGGTTGGCGAGGATGTTCGCCAGGCCGCGGTCGCGGTCCAGGATCACGGCCGGGTCGTAGAACTTCTTGGCCTCACCGATGTTCTGGAATTCGTCGGTGCCCTTGGCCTTGGTGTAGAGCTCACCGTCGACCACCACGAACTCGGTGTCCAGGATGTTGCCGTTGATGCGGAACGAGCCGTTGCCCTTGGCCGCCGGCGAGGGCGTGCTGGTCAGCGAACCGTTCACCTTGCGCATCGGCAGCGCCTGGATGCTCTCCGACACCGTCAGGTCGACGTTGACGGACTGCATGAGCCGGGTGGTCTGCGCACTCTGCTCGACGAGTTTGGCCGCGTCGGCGACCGAGACCGTGGGCTGGGTGGTGCGCGAGGTCTCCTTCATCGACGGGGCGGTGGTCTTCGAGGTGTCGGCGGAATCGTCCGACGACGAGCAGCCGGTCGCCAGGGCGACCGCTGCGGAGACGCTGAGCACGGCACCGGCGACGCGGACGGCACGTGATCGTGGAATGGACTGGGTTTTCTTCGGTTTGTTCATGGGCGCACACGCTAGCCCCAGAATTTCCGGTCGTCAGTCCCCTGACCGATTTTCGTCATTCGGGGCGTATACGTCCGGACCCAGCCGACATCCGGGCACGTCATGCTGGGTCCCAACGAACCACATCTGAACCCTTTGAGACCTCTCGCGGTGCAATACACGGGGGCTCCTGAGGCGAAAGAAAGCGAGACATCGAAATGACTGACATCGACTCCAGTCCGGTTGATGCGGCGTCGAACGGTGCCGTCGACACCGCTCCCCCCGCCCCCGTCGATCCGGCCCGTGCCGCCCGATCCACCGACGACGGCCAGGAACGTCGCCGGCCCGAGGAACGCGCCCCCGGCGAGAACGGCGAGCCGTTGCTCAGCAACGTGTGGGTCTACAAGGGCCGCGCCTACGACCTGACCGACTGGATCGCCAAGCACCCGGGCGGCGAGTTCTTCATCGGAAGGTCCAAGAACCGCGACATCACGTCGATCATCGGCTCGTACCACGCCAACCCCGAGGCCGTGGAGAAGATGCTCGAGAAGTACGCCCTGGGCCGGGAAGCGGTGATCGAGGACATCCACCCGAAGGCCAACGCGCCCGACTTCCTGTTCACCGAGGGCTTCGACAGTTGGCGCGACACACCGCGTTTCGACTTCTCCCGGCGCACCGACCTGCTGCACGCGATCAAGAAGCGCCTGCGCAACCGCGAGCTCCGCACCCGCCTGCGCCGCCTCGACATGGCGTTCAACGCGGTGACCGCATTCCTCTTCATCGCCTACTTCGCGGTGCAGGGCCTGCGGCTGTTCGAACGGCAGTGGATGCCGCTCTGGGCGTTCGTGATCCTGATGGTCCTGCTGCGCAGCTCCCTCGCCGGCTTCGGGCACTACGCGATCCACCGCGCCCAGAAGGGCTGGAACAAGATAGCGGTGAACGCCTTCGACATGAACTACGTGGCGCTGGCGTTCGTGACCGCCGACGGCCACGCGCTGCTGCACCATCCGCACACGCAGAGTCCGGTCGACATCAAGAAGAACGTCTTCACGTTCATGATGGATCTGCCGCGCGGGTACCGAATTCCGATCCACACCCTCCACAAGTTCGGTCACGCGGTGACCGGAATGATCATTCGGCTACTTGACGTATGTCGCCTGACACAGAAGGTCGGCATGGCCGAGATGTACGGCTCCCGCAAGGGCGGACTTCCACATTTCATCGGAGCGTTCGGCATGCGTTTCCTGCTTCTCGGGGAAATGGTCGCGTTCATCGTGATGGGCGACTTCTGGGCCTGGCTGCTTCAGTTCGTCGTGACGCTGTGGATCTCCACCTTCCTGGTGGTCGCCAGCCACGACTTCGAGCTGGACGCCGACGAGCACGAGGAGGAAGGCGACGACTGGGCGGTGAACCAGCTGGAGCAGGCCTACGACCTGAAGATCGTCGGCAACCGCTACGTCGACTGCTTCCTGTCGGCCGGCCTGAGCAGCCACCGCGTGCATCACGTCCTGCCGTACCAGCGCAGCGGCTTCGCGAACATCGCCTGCGAATCCATCGTCGCCGAGGAGGCCGCGAAGTTCGGCGTCGAGTGGGAACCGTCGAAGTCGTTCTTCACCGACCGCTTCCCGAAGCAGGTCTGCTACTACCTCGTCGCGCGATCGCGCACCGCCCAGGAGAACGACTGGGGCGCCTTCCGCGAGCACTTCTCGCCGCGCGCGCTGCGCACCTGCGCCAGCTACACCGTCAAGGGCTTCACCGGCATCGGCACCGTGTAGCCCCCGCCCCGCCAGCTCATCCCCCTCACAGACAAGGTCTGCCGCCATGACTCTCGAACTGTCCCCCGACACCGCGTCGTTCGACACCGCCTTCGAAGGCTCCGCCTCCTCCCGCGATCTCCCGCCGTCGCCGCCGACCAGCGTCGCCGTCGTCGAGGCGCTCGCCACCGGAGCCCCGCTGCCGGTCTTCGAACAGGACGACGCCGCCGCGCAGGTCGCCGAACTCTTCGACGAGCCGGAGGCCCGCGCCCGCATCGCCCGGGTGTATCGCAACACCCGCATCCTGCGCCGTCACCTCGCGGTGAATCCGCTGGACCCCGAGTTCGAGGAGTTCAGCAAGCGCCCGGCCACCATCCGCGAACGGATGACGATGTTCGCCGAGCTGGCCGCGCCGATCGCGATCGACGTCGCACGGCGCGCCACCGCCGGACTCGACGACGTCACCGAGATCGGCCAGCTGGTGTTCGTCACCAGCACCGGTTTCATCGCGCCCGGCGTCGACGTGTCGGTGCTGCGGGCCCTCGGCCTGCCGCCCACCACGCATCGCGCGGTCATCAACTTCATGGGCTGCGCGGCGGCCATGAACGGCCTGCGCGCCGGCAGCGACTTCGTGCGCGCCAACCCCGACCGCAAGTCGCTGGTGATCTGCCTGGAGCTCAGCTCGGTCAACGCCGTCTTCGGCGAGGACCCGATCGCGCTGATCACCCACAGCCTGTTCGGCGACGGCTGCGGCGCGATGCTTCTCGGCGCCAGCAACGTCGGCCATCCACAGCCCGCCGGTTCCATCGTCCTGCGCGACGAGTTCAGCCACCTGTTCGACGACGCCGAGGACGGCATCGTGCTGGGCGTCAACGACGACGGCATCACCTGCGAACTGTCGCCGGAGCTGCCGGACTACATCTATCGGGGCGTCGCACCGGTGATCGACGACGTGCTGACCCGCAACAAGCTCGGCCGCGACGACATCGACCTGTGGGCCGTCCACCCCGGCGGACCGAAGATCATCACCGAGTCGCTCCGGTCGCTGGACCTGCCAGACGAGGTGGCGGCCGCCAGCTGGGACGTGCTCGCCGAGTACGGCAACATGCTCAGCGTCTCGCTGATCTTCGTGCTGGAACGCATGATCGCCGCGCAGGCAGCGGCCGCGTCGTCGAGCACCGGCGCGGTGACCACCGGTCTGGCCTTCTCCTTCGCTCCCGGCGTCACGCTCGAAGGAATCCTGTTCGACGTGGTGCAGGGCTGAGCCGTGGCACTCTTCCGTTTCCTCGTCTCGGTCTCCTGGCGCGGCATCGTCGCCGCGGTGATCGCCGGCCTGATCGGCGGCGCCGCCAACGCATACCTGGTGACCCTGATCAACCGGGTCGTCGCGCCCGGTCCGCACGAGCAGGCCGGCTGGGTCGCGTTCGCCGTGACCGCGGTGGTCGTGCTGGCGACCGGCCTGGCATCGCAGGTCCTGCTGATCCGCCTGGCCCAGGACGCCGTGTACCGGCTGCGCGCCCAGCTCGGCGCCGGTGTGGTCGCCGCGCCGATGGAGCATCTCGAACGCCTGGGATCGCACCGGCTGATGGCGACCCTCACCGAGGACGTCCGCACGCTGTCGCAGGCGGTCTCGGCCATTCCGACGGTCTGCATCGACCTGGCCACCATCGCCGGCTGCCTGGCCTACCTCGCGATGATCAGTCCGACGATCTTCGCCGTGCAGGTGGGCGCGACATTGCTGTCGATCCTGTGCGTCGAACTGTTCCTCAAGCACGTCCGGGAGATCTTCCGCCACGCCCGCGAGACCGACGACGAATTGCTGCGCTCGTTCGGCTCGGTGACCGCCGGCATCAAGGAGCTCAAGCTGCACCGGGCCCGGCGCGTCGACTTCATGAACCGGCGGCTGCTCGGAGCGTCCGACGAGCTGCGCCGGCGCAACACCGAGGCCGGCGCCAAGTTCTCGGTCGCGCAGGGCTTCGGCCAGCTCACTCAGCTCGGCACCATGGCCCTGGTCCTGTTCGGGCTGGCCACGCTGATGCACCTGCCGCTGGAACAGATGATCGGCTACATCCTGGTCACGACGTTCCTGTCGATGCCGATGCAGAACATCATGCACCGCATCCCGGATCTGCTGCGCGGCGACGTCGCCCTCAAGAAGATCCAGGGCATGCAACTGTCGATGACCGCCGGGCACGACGAGACGACGCTCGGCGGCGCCGACCGGACGCCGGCCACCGCGGCGCGCCTGGAACTGCATGCCGTGGGCTACACCTACCTCGGCGATCTGCCGCCGAACGGCATGGGTGGTCCGCCGCCGCCCGGCGCCGGCCCCGGCGCGCCCGATGCGGCGGGACCGGGCCCGCAGGGTCCTCCCCCGCCGCACGGTCCGGGGCCCGGTCTGCCGCCGGACGGCTTCCACCTCGGCCCCATCGACCTACGGCTGGAACCCGGCCAGGTGACCTTCGTGGTCGGCGGCAACGGCAGCGGCAAGTCGACGCTGGCCAAGCTGATCACCGGCCTCTATCTGCCGCAGCACGGCACGATGGCGCTCAACGGCGAACCTGTCGGCCCGCACAACGTGGAGTGGTTCCGGCACACGTCGTCGGCCGTCTTCACCGACTTCCACCTGTTCGAGGACTACCTGGGCTACCTGGACCGCCCCGGCATCGACGCCGAGGTGAGCCGACTGCTGGACCGCCTCGGACTGTCGCACAAAGTGTCCGTGCGCGACGGCAGGCTCTCCACGCTGGCGCTCTCTCAGGGACAGCGCAAGCGCCTTGCCCTGGTCACCGCCCTGCTCGAGGACCGCGCGATGTACGTCTTCGACGAATGGGCCGCCGACCAGGAGCCGCAGTTCCGCGAGACCTTCTACCGCGAGATCCTCGACGACCTGCGGCGGCGCGGTAAGACCGTCGTGGTGATCACCCACGACGACCGGTACTTCCCGCTGGCCGATCAGCTGGTGAAGCTGGACTTCGGCCGGGAGGAGAGTTCGGTGGCCGCCGCCGCGGCGGTCTGACCGAGGGCCTGCCCCCGCAGAGACGAAAGAACCCGGGAACCTTCACGGTTCCCGGGTTCTTTTCAGCTGTCACCAGCGTGCCTGAGCAGCGCTCAGGCAAGGTCTCACTTGAGCGAGACGGTGGCGCCGGCCTCTTCGAGCTTGGTCTTGACGGCCTCGGCCTCTTCCTTCGAGACCTTCTCGACGAGAGCCTTCGGAGCACTCTCGACGAGGTCCTTGGCTTCCTTCAGGCCCAGGCCCGAGACGACCTCGCGGACGACCTTGATGACCTGGATCTTCTTGTCGCCGGCCGACTCGAGCACGACGTCGAACTCGTCCTGCTCGGCAGCGGCCTCGCCACCGGCAGCCGGGGCGCCGGCAGCGGCGACGGCGACCGGAGCAGCCGCGGTGACCTCGAAGACCTCTTCGAACTTCTTCACGAAATCGCTGAGCTCCAGCAGGGTCAGTTCCTTGAACTGATCGATGAGCTCGTCAGCGGTGAGCTTCGCCATGATGGCGTCCTTCCTATAAATCCCTGTGCGGGGCGCCTGCATCGCAGGCTGGGTTCAAAAGTGCGACCGGCGAACCGGTCAGGGGTGGAGCGTGGGAAGACTACGCGGCGTCGCCGGCAGCTTCCTTCTTCTCCTGCAGAGCCGCGGCGAGACGCGCGACCTGCGACGCAGGCTGGTTGAACAGCCCCGCGGCCTTTGCCAAGTTGCCCTTCATGGCACCGGCGAGCTTTGCCAGGAGGACCTCGCGGGTCTCCAGGTCGGCGATGGCCTCAACTTCGGCGAGGGACAGCGCACGGCCGTCCATGTAGCCGCCCTTGATGACCAGGGCCTTGTTGTCCTTGGCGAACGTCTTGATCGCCTTGGCCGCCACGACCGGCTCACCCTCGATGAAGGCGATCGCGGTCGGACCGGTGAACAGCTCGTCGAGCCCCTCAACGCCCGCCTCTGCGGCGGCACGCTTGACGAGGGTGTTCTTGGCGACGGAGTAGGTAGCGCCGTCACCGAGCGAACGTCGCAGTTCGGAGATCTGCGGAACGGACAGACCACGGTATTCCGTGATGACCGCTGCAGTCGCCCCCTTGAACTGCTCGGTGATCTCTGCGACTGCAGTGACCTTTTCGGGCTTAGCCATACTTCGCCTCCTCTCGTGTCTATTCCGGACGCCCGGATGTTCCGGGCGTCGTCGACCCAGATACCCGTCGGCACGGAGAGTCTTCGACGACGATCTTCCGGCGCGAGGAGAAACGACGAACGCCCCGGCGCAGAAGGCACGGGGCGTGAAGGCAGCACACAGTGAACCACTGCACCTGCGAACCTCGTCCATCCTGCGTGGGCCGCCGACGCTCTGGCATCGGGCCTTCGATCGGAATCGGTGAATTCCGACGACCAACGGTCTCTGGTTGAACTCGACGCGACAAGACATGCTTGTCGCACCGGGCAATAGGCTATCGGTCATGGCTTCCGATGTCGAATCGCCCGACCTCCGTCTCGCCCAGGACCGCGCCGCCGCGGCGCTCGACGCGCTGCGCGCACGCCATCTGCGCCGCCTCGGCCACATCGTTCCCGGCACCCGCATCGGAGTTCCGGCCTGGCCGCCGGTGGGGCGGTTCGGCTCCAAGCAGCGGATCACCGGGTCGTGGAACTACTGGTGGCAGGCGCACCTGGTGGACGTGTTGGTCGACGCCGCCGTGCATCGCGGCGACCTGCGCGCCGCCCGCGACGCGGTGCGCCTGATCCGTGGCATCCGCATCCGCAACGTCGGGCGCTGGACCAACGACTACTACGACGACATGGCCTGGCTGGCCCTCGCGACCGAACGCGTCGACCGCCTGCTGTCGGGCGCGGTGTGGACCCGCCACCGTCGTGGCCTCCGGATTCTCACCTCCACCCTCTACGACGCCTGGGCTCCGGAGCACGGCGGCGGCATTCCATGGCGCACCACCGACCACTTCTTCAACGTTCCGGCCAACGGTCCGGCCGCGATCTTCCTGGCCCGGCGCGACCGCGCCGAACGAGCGATCGCGATGGCCGACTGGATCCACGACGAGTTGCTGCTGCCGAGCGGACTGCTGGCCGACGGCTTCTGGCCGGAGCCCGGGGGCGGTCGCCGCGAAGTGAACAACACCTACACCTACTGCCAGGGCGTCGGACTCGGCGCGTACCTGGAGGCCTACCGGGCCGACCGCGACGGCCGGCACGTCGAACGGATCGACGCACTGCTGACCGCGGTCGCCGAGCGGATGTGCACCGACGGGGTGATCAACGCGGCCGGCGGCGGCGACGGCGGACTGTTCGCCGGCATCCTGGCCCGCTACCTGGCGCTGGTCGCGACCGACCTTCCGGCCGACGCCCCGGACGCCGGGCGCATCCGCTCCAAAGCCGCCGAGATCGTCCTGACCAGCGCCGACTCAGCCTGGAACACTCGGGCCGAGGTCGACGGCCTGCCGCTGTTCGGGCCGGACTGGCGCACGGCCGCCACCGTGCCGACGGCCGACGCGCCCGGCGCGCGATTCGTCGGCGGCGCAGTCGCGTCGTCGGCCACTCCGGAGCGCGACCTGTCGGTCCAGCTGTCCGGCGCACTGCTCCTGGAGGCGGCCGTCGCGGTCACGACCAGATCAAGCGAACACACCGGTTGAGCCTCTGATTTCGGCCCGGATTAACGATCTGGAACGCGATCGTGTTTTATTGGTTGAGAGCAGTCGACGTGAGATATGCCACATCGGGGGCACGTCGACGCCCTGAAGAGGATCGCTTCACAAGAGCCGGTTCGCCCGACGGAGAATGACGAGGAACGTTAGATGACGCTTCAGCTCGGCTTCGATGACCATCGCCTGTCCGCACCCCCGATCGTCGACGCGCCGCGTCCTGCCGACGGAGGAGCGCGCGCCGTCGCCTGGCGCGACGCCGTCGACCAGAACCAGCCGTATCCACGAGTCCACATCGACCGCGACGTCACGATCACCATGAGCGACGGCGTCCGGCTGCGGGCCACCGTCGTCCGCCCGGCCAACCGTCTGGGCCGGCCGGTGCGGGCCCCGTTCCCCACCGTGCTGAACATGAACCCGTACAGCCGCGCCTTGCTCGACTGCGTCGACCACATGCTGCACGCCCCTCTGGTCGGCGGCGCGGTGCAGTCCGCGGCCGGCAAGATGACCTTCCAGCACGGGCCGCTCGTCGGCATCAGTCGCCTCACCCGCACCTTCGGACGCGGTCTGTGGGACGTGTTCGGCATCAACCGCAACCTCGTCCAGGCCGGATACACGCAGGTGCTGGTGGACGTGCGCGGCACCGGAGCGTCGCACGGCAAGTGGGACATCCTCGGCCCGCGCGAACAGCAGGACGGCGTCGAACTTATCGAGTGGGTCACCGCTCAGCCGTGGTGCGACGGCGCCGTCGGCGTGGCCGGCTGGTCGTACTCGGCGATCAACGCCCTGCAGGCCGCAGGCAACTGTCCGGACGCGGTCAAGGCGGTCTTCGCCGTCGAGGGCAGCGAAGACGTGGTGCGCGACATCTACATCACCGGCGGTATGCCGTCGGCGTTCATTCCGATGTGGCTCGCCGTCGTCAACGCCCTCAAGTGGATCCCTAATCCGGCGACCGCCACCGGCGACGTGTTGCGCGGCGACTACGCGCGGTGGCTCGGCGATCGCGTCAAGTCACCGATCACCGAGATGCCGTCGCTGCTGTGGGGCTTCCTCACCGCCCGCGACAACCGCATCTTCGACGACCCCTACTTCACCGAGCGGGCCCCGAAGGTCGGCGAGATCACCGCGCCGACGTTCACCGTCGGCGCCTGGCACGACCTGTTCGGCCGCAGCGCCACCGGCGTCTACGCGAATCTGCGGATGGAACCCGGCCGCAAGCAGGTGCTGATCGCCGACGGCTACCACCTCGATCCCGGCTGCGACCAGGGCGGACCCGACCAGCCGCCGCGCATGGACGTGCTGGAGCGCGTCTGGTTCGACCGCTGGCTCAAGGGCGTGCGCAACGGAGTCGAGGAGTACGGGCCGGTCACCATGGAGCAGCAGAACGGCGGATGGTCGTGCGGATCGTCGTTCCCGCGGGTCGGCGTCCGCGCTCGGCGCCTGTTCCTGACCGAGGAGTCGTCCGGCACCGCGCCGCACGCCCGGCACGACGGCGCACTGTGCGACCTGCCCGCCCGCCGGCGTCGCAGCCTGCGCACCAACCCCGACCTGCGCGGATTCGCGTCTCGCGACCTGTCCCAGGTGTTCGCCGGGCTGCCGATCGCGTTCGGCCGCAAGTTCACCGTCGACGCCGAGTTCCAGGAGCGCGGCGCATTGTCGTTCACGAGTGAGGCGGTGGCCGCGCCGACGCAGATATCGGGGGCGATGAACCTGCGCCTCAACGTCTCGACCACCGCGCACGAGGGCATCTGGGCGGTGACCGTCAACGACGTCGCACCCGACGGCACCTCGACGGTGCTGACGAACGGTGCACTGACCGCGTCGAACCGGGCGCTCGACCAGTCGCGCTCCACCTACACCGACGACGGGGTGCTGCTCGACGCCGTGCACTTCCTGTCCCGCGAACGCCGCCTGCCGGTGCCCGCCGACGAGCCGGTCCGGATCGACGTCGACCTGGTCCCCACCGACGCCGTCCTGCAGGCCGGTCACCGGCTGCGCGTCGACGTCTACGCGGCCAGCCTGCCCCGGTACCTCACCATCGTTCCCGACCTGATCAAGGCCCGCGGGCGCCGCCAGCAACTGGTGCTGGACCCTGCCAAGCCCAGCTACCTCACGTTCCAGACCGACGGCTCGCTGGGCTCCGATCCGGTCCCGGTGACGACCCTCGAGGTCGTCAGCTGAGGTCTCGATACGCTGCCCTGAACCGCATGCAGTTCGGCGACCGCACGTGAGCGCGTCGGCCGTCTACGACGCGGAGCGACTCTGGTCGGCGATGCTGGACCGGGGCGGCGTCGTCGATTTCCACGGCTCCCACCTGCAGATCCCCATGCAGAAGCGGTTCGCGGACGTGCCGTCGGCGCAGCGCTACGCGGACGGTCTGCTCGCCTCCGACGTCGTGCGCGAGGCGTATCCGGCGGCCGGGCCGGTCCGGGTGCGGGAACGCCGAGGCCAGACCCGGGCGCACTACGAGCCCGGGACGTCGACCATCGCCGTCCCGATGGGCGACCGGACGTACGGCCGGGAGAGCGTGCTGCTGCACGAGACCGCCCACCACCTGTCCGCGAGCGCCGGACTGAGCGCCTCGGCGTCGGGCACGCGCTGGCACGGCGCACAGTTCCAGGACGCGATGCTCTTCCTGGTCGGCGTCGCCCTGGG
>JASGFV010000126.1:0-10999 GCA_047605365.1 Gordonia sp. (in: high G+C Gram-positive bacteria) | reverse complement strand
CCGGACGCGGCCGGCCTGGTGGCGGAGGTCGCGGCGGAGCACGGCGGCGGCGTCGTCGTTGCCCTCCGGGCGGATGTGGGCGGCCCGCGCCAGCCAGCGCATGGCGTCGTCGTCGGCCGGATCGGGCAGCAGATGCGTGCGGGACAGGCGCTGCAGCTGCAGGCGGTGTTCCAGGGTGCGCAGGAACTCGTAGGAGGCGTGCATGTTGGCACCGTCGGTGCGGCCGATGTAGCTGCCGTCGGTGAGGGCGTCCACCGCTTCGAGGGTGGAACGCACGTGGAGGGTCTCGTCGACGCGGCCGTGCACCATCTGCATCAACTGGACGGCGAACTCGACGTCGCGCAGACCGGCTTCGCCGAGCTTGAGATCGCGCTCCTTCTCCCCCTCCGGCACCAGCGACTCCACGCGCCGGCGCATCCCTGCACCTCGCCGACGAAGTCCTCGCGTCGCGGCCTGCACACCATGGGCTGAGCGGTCGACGTAGCCCGCCCGAGGGCCAGATCCCCGGTCATCGGACGGGCCTTGAGCAGGGCCTGGAACTCCCAGGTCTTGGCCCATCGTTTGTAGTACGCGACGTGCGATTCGAGGGTGCGGGTCAGCGATCCGCGCTTGCCCTCGGGCCGCAGCGCGGCGTCGACGTCGAAGAAGGCCGCCGAACCGATCCGCATGAACTCCCCGGCCAGCCGGGCGCTGACCGAATCGGCGGGTTCGGCCACGAAGATCACGTCGACGTCCGAGACGTAGTTCAGCTCCCGCGCGCCGCACTTGCCCATGGCGATGACGGCGATCCGGCTGTCCAAGGGCTTGTCGTCGAGCACCACGCGCACCGCGACCGCGAGAGCGGCGGTGAGCGCGGCATCGGCCAGATCGGACAGGTGGCCGCCACCTCGGGAGGCAGCACCGGCTCGTCCTCGACGGTCGCCGCCAGGTCCTGGAGCGACTGCGCACCTGATCGCGATAGGCGGTGCGCAGCTCGCGTACCGCATGGGGCCGGTCAGCTGCGCCCGGTCGGGTGCGTCCGGATCGCCTTCGGCGACGGCGCCGACCGAGGCCAACGTGCCTCACGGGCCTGTTCGGCGGTCGGCAGGCGGCGTTCGAGAAGCAGTCGCCACGAATCCGTACAGCGACCACATGGTCGCCGAGCGCGTCGGGATCCGGACACCGAGCGGCCCCGGAAGGTGCGGTCACTGCGCAGCGGCGTCGATCTCGCCCAGGCGACCGGCCGCTGATTGGCCTGCAACCGCACGAGTGCTTTGAGGGCGAGGTCGGCGTCGGGGGCACGCGACAACGCGGTCGACGCTGCCCGGATTGTTCCAGCCCAGGTCGCCAGGTTCTCGCGGGGCCATAGAGACCCAGACGCCCGGGGCTCGGGATCGCGGAACGAGCCGGTGTGGCTGATCTGCAGTCGGCGCCGCTCAGAGGGTCAGGTAGCTCTTCAGTTCGAAGGGCGTGGTCTGGCCGCGGTCTCGCTCACTCCGACCACTTGTTCCGCAGGAAGTAGTCGAAGACGTGCTCACCGAGGGCCTCGGCGACCAGTCGGATTCTCCATCTCGCGCAGTGCCTCGGCCAGCGACGACGGCAGCTCCTTGTAGCCCATCGCACGACGCTCGGCGCGCTCCCACACGTTGTCCTCGGCCTCGTCGGGCAGCTCGTAGTGTTCGCGATGCCTTGAGGCCACGGCGATCAGGACCGCGAAGGTCAGGTACGGGTTGCAGGCCGAGTCCGGGGTGCGGATCTCGACGCGGCGCGACGACGCCTGTTCGTGTACAGCGGCAGACGAACCATCGCCGAACGGTTGGCCCGTCCCAGGTGAGTCGGCCCGCCGTGGATGAGGCGACGGTAGCTGTTGACCCACTGGTTGGTGACGGCGCTGATCTCCCCACGTGGTCAGGATGCCGGCGATGAACAGCTTGCCGGTGTCCGACAACTGCATCGGATCGTCGGGGTTGTGGAAGGCGTTGGTGTCGCCCTCGAACAGGCTCATGTGCGTGTGCATCGCCGAGCCCGGGTAGTCGCTGAACGGCTTCGGCATGAAGGTGGCGTACGCGCCGTCGTTGATCGCGACCTCTTTGATGAGGTAGCGGAAGGTCATGATGTTGTCGGCCATGCTCAGCGCGTCGGCGTAGCGCAGGTCGATCTCCTGCTGGCCGGGAGCGCCCTCGTGGCGGGAGAACTCCACCGAGATGCCCATCGCCTCCAGCGCCTCGATGGCGTGGCGGCGGAAGTTCGGCGCGGCGTCGTGCACGGCCTGGTCGAAGTACCCGCCGTTGTCCGCCGGAATGGGCGCGGTGCCGTCGGTCGGCGCGTTCTTGAGCAGGAAGAACTCGATCTCGGGGTGCACGTAGCAGCTGAATCCGAGGTCGGCGGCCTTGTTCATCTGACGACGCAGCACGTTGCGCGGATCCGCCCACGACGGCGAGCCGTCGGGCATCGCGATGTCGCAGAAGATGCGGGCCGAGTGGTGGCGGCCCTCGCTGCGCCACGGCAGCACCTGGAAGGTCGACGGGTCGGGCTTGGCGACCATGTCGGCCTCCGACACCCGGGAGAAGCCCTCGATGGCCGAGCCGTCGAAGCCGATGCCCTCGGCGAACGCGCCCTCGAGCTCGGCCGGGGCGATCGCCACCGATTTCAGATAACCCAGGATGTCGGTGAACCACAGCCGAACGAATCGGATGTCCCGCTCTTCGAGAGTGCGCAGCACGAATTCCTGTTGGCGATCCATGAACGCGACCCTATGCGCAACCTGTTACACGCGTGTTAAACCTGGCAGATCAGCAGCGAACGCGCGGCCGCGTCATTGTGATCAACCCCACTGCATCGACCCTGCCGGGCGCGTCGCGGCGGTGGGAACATGGAGGACGTCCGCACCAACCCGGGTACTCGCACCGCGCGAGACTCGAGGCAGAAATGAGGCCCACCATGTCCGACGCACCCGTCTACGGTTCGTCAGCTCCCGCGCCCGCAGCCCAGCCCCGGCGCATCACCCGCATTCAGCACCTCGCAGCATGGAAGGCCGAAGGCCACAAGTGGCCGATGCTGACCGCGTACGACTTCTCCACCGCCCGCATCTTCGACGAGGCGCAGATCCCCGTCCTGTTGGTCGGCGATTCCGCCGCCAACGTCGTCTACGGCTACGACACCACCGTCCCGATCACCGTCGACGAGCTGATTCCGCTGGTCCGCGCCGTGGTCCGTGGTGCCCCGCACGCGCTGGTCGTCGCCGATCTGCCATTCGGCGCCTACGAAGCCGGCCCGCAGCATGCGCTCGAATCGGCCATCCGCTTCATGAAGGAGGGCGGCGCGCACGCGATCAAGCTCGAGGGCGGCGAACGCGTCGCCCCGCAGATCGCCGCGCTGACCGCGGCCGGCATCCCGGTGATGGGTCACGTCGGCTTCACCCCGCAGAGCGTCAACACCCTCGGCGGCTACCGCATCCAGGGCCGCGGCGACGCATCCGAACAGCTGGTGGCCGACGCCATCGCCGTCCAGGAGGCGGGCGCCTTCAGCGTCGTCATGGAGATGGTCCCGGCCGACGTCGCCGGGCAGATCACCCGCAAGCTGACCATCCCGACCGTCGGCATCGGCGCGGGCAACGAGACCGACGCCCAGGTGCTGGTCTGGCAGGATATGGCCGGTTACACGCACGGCAAGACCGCGAAGTTCGTCAAACGCTACGCCACCGTGGGCGACGACCTTCGCGCCGCGGCCCTCGCCTACGCCGCCGAGGTCGCCTCGGCGACGTTCCCGGGCCCCGAACACTCGTACTGAGCTGAGGACGGCCCCGCGGCCGTAGGCTGGTCACATGCGTGCTTTGTATCCGCCGCTCGACCCCTACGCCTCGGGGCTCCTCGACGTGGGCGACGGCCAGCAGGTCTATTGGGAGACTTCGGGAAACCCGGACGGCAAACCGGTCGTCTTCGTCCACGGCGGGCCCGGCGGCGGAACGTCGCCGGAGCAGCGCCGGTTCTTCGACCCGGCCCGCTACCGGATCGTGCTCTTCGATCAGCGGGGCTGCGGTCAGTCGCGGCCGCACATCGCCGAAGAAGCGGGCCTCGCGAGTCTCGCGGTGAACACCACGCAGCATCTGATCGCGGACATGGAGCACTTGCGCGAACACCTCGGCATCGAGACCTGGCAGGTGTTCGGCGGCTCGTGGGGTTCGACGCTGGGCCTGGCCTACGCCCAGACCCACCCCGATCGGGTCACCGAGCTGGTGCTGCGCGGCATCTTCCTGCTGCGCCGCATCGAGATCGACTGGTACTACAACGGCGGGGCGTCGCACATCTACCCGGACGTGTGGGAGGACTACCTGGCCCCGATCCCCGAGGACCAGCGCGACGGCGACCTCGTCGAGGCGTACCACCGAATCCTCACCGGCGACGACCGGGAGGCCGCGCAGACCGCGGCGTCGGCGTGGAGTCGGTGGGAGCATCTGACCAGTTACCTGCTCCCCCATGGTGATCCGGGCGACGGTTCCCGCGCCGACCTGGCGTTCGCGACCATCGAGAACCACTACTTCCAGAACCGCGGCTTCTTGCGCGACGGCCAGCTGCTCGACGCGATCGACACCATCGCCCACCTCCCGGCGGTCATCGTGCAGGGGCGCTACGACGTCGTCTGCCCGATGCGCAGCGCCTGGGACCTGCACCGCGCGTGGCCGTCGGCCGAGCTGCACATCGTCGACGACGCCGGGCACGCCTCGTTCGAGACCGGCATCGTCGACCGTCTGGTGACCGCCACCGACGCCTTCGCGGCGAGCTCGCCGGTGACGTCGTGAGCCCGCAGGAGTCGCTCGAGGTGGAGCTGAAGTTCGACGTCGAGTCCGGCGCCCCGACCCCCGACCTGGCCCCGCTGGTTCCCGGCGGACGGGCCGGCTCGCCGATCACCTACCGCCTCGAAGCGGTGTACTTCGACACCGCCGACCACCGTCTCGCCGCCCAGCGGATCACGCTGCGCAGGCGCACCGGCGGCACCGACGGCGGCTGGCATCTCAAGCGGCCGGGCGGAAGTGCGACGGCCCGCCGCGAACTGCGCGTCGACTTCGGCGAGGCGCCCGCGGACGGCGGGGTCCCCGCCGAGATCGGAGACCTGGTGGTCGCGGCGGTCCGCGGCCGCGAGCTCGTCGAGATCGCGACGCTGACCACCACCCGCACAGTGCGGGTCCTCTACGGCGACGACGATCAACCGCTCGCCGAATTCTGCTCGGACCGCGTCGTCGCCCAGAAGCATCCCGCACCCGGCGGGTCCGCAGACGAGCCGCAGCAGTGGTCGGAGTGGGAGCTGGAACTGACCGGCGACGGCGATCGCGACGGCGACGCCGTGCTGCTGGCCAATGCCAAGAAGCTGATCAAACAGGCCGGCGGACGGCGTCCGGAGTCGTCGTCGAAGCTGGCGCGCGCCATCGGCAGCGTCCCCTGCGACGACGAGCCGCTGCGCCTGCCCAAGAAGCCGACCGGCCTGGATCTGGTGCGCGTCACGCTCGACGCGCATCGTCGCCGGCTCCTGCTCCTGGATCCGCTGGTCCGTGAGGACGCGGACGACGCGATCCACCAGATGCGGGTCACCGCGCGCAAGATCCGATCGGTGCTCACCTCGTTCCCCGACGTGCTCGACGACGCCGTCGCCGAACCAGTCGTCGACGAATTGACCGAGCTCGGCCAGATGCTCAGCGACGCCCGCGACTGCGAGGTGCAGGCCGAGATCGAGAGCGAACTGCTCGACGCCGAGAACGGCCCTGACGAACTGCGCGCCGCGCTGCTCGACGGCGAGCACGCCCGCCGAGCGCGTGCGGTGAAGTCGTTGCGGTTCGGGATGTCCACACCGCGGTACTTCGCGCTCCTCGAGAGCCTCGACGCGCTGGTCGACGATCCGGCGCCCGGCCCGAACGCCGAACGCCCGGCCGAAGCGGTGGCGCGGGACGGCGTCGCGCATGCCCGCAAGCGGCTGCGCAAGGCCGAGAAGAAGCTCGACGAGACCGAACCGCAGTCAGCGGACTGGGAGGAGCAGCTGCACCGTATCCGCAAGCGCGCCAAGACCCTGCGGTACGTCGCACTCGCCGCCGAGCCGTTGCACCACAAGAAGTTCCACAAGATCGCCACGCACGCCTCACGAATCCAGACGCATCTCGGCGACTTCCAGGACGCGGTGGTGACCCGCGAGCGGCTGCAGCGGCTCGCCGTCCGCGGCGACCTGTCGGGCGCGTCGATGTTTGTGCTCGGCCGGATCGATGCGCAAACGCAGGCCCACGGGCGCGACGCGCTGGAGCGGTACCTGCGCGACCGCTGACCACCAGCGGGCTATACGACCCGGAACTCCACGGCGGTGGTCACCGGGTCGGCCTCGGTCAGCTCCACCTGGCACCGCGTCCCGGCGTCGGGAGCCGGATCGCATGCAGCGATGATCGCCGGTGAGGCGATGAAGATCTCGGCGGGCCGCTTGCCGTTCGCCGACCGCATCACAGTGGCGGCGAAGCGGGCGCCCACCTGGTCGGACAGCACCACCGCCTCGGCCAGGTCGATGCTGCGGCGGTTCGCCGTGGAGGCCACCGAGTCCGACGCGCTCATGGTCTTGCCGAGCGACGGCAGGGCGTCGAGCGTCCAGTCCGGCACCGGCTCCCCCGCCGTCACCGCAAGGCAGACCTCGGTCGCGAAGCGATCGGCCAGCCTGCGCAGCGGCGCCGTGACGTGGGCGTACACGCCGCCGACGCCGGCATGCGCCACCTTGGCCTCCGGCAGCGACGACGACGCCGCGTCGAGCATCAGGTATCCCGCCCCGCGCATCAGCCGCGCCGCGGACGTCATCAGGGCGAGCGTCGTCGGGGCAGCCGGATCCAGACCCGCCAGGAACTGGCCGGGGGTCAGGCCGGCGGGCCAGTCGACCTTGAGGTTCGACGCGGTGGCCGCCAGTTCGCCGACGGCCTCAGGCGCCGCAGGCGGCAGGGTGCGCAGCAGGCCGACCCCGGCGTCGAGCATGATCTTGCCCGCGCACATCCCGATGAGCAGTGACACCTGTGCGTTCCACCGGTCTGCGGGAGTGCTCGGGGCCAGTTGCAGGGTCCAGGCCCGGCCCCCGTCGTGCGGGACCGCCTCCTGGTCGGGCAGTTCCAGTTGGACCGCGCCGCGGGCCAGCGCCCACGTCTCGCGGACCTCACCGAACGACGGCAGCCCGGTGATCGCGGCCGGCAGCGAGTCTGTGTCGATCGCCGCCATCACGCCTGCGTAGTCGAGCCGGGCGCGCGAGCGCACCAGGGCACGTTCGACGTCGACGTGCACGCAGTCGCCGTTGCGGTCGACGCGCACGGTCCACAGCACTGCCGGCCGAGTCTGGTCGGGCAGCAGGGAGCCCAGCCCCTCCGACAGCACCCGCGGATGCAGCGGCACGCTGCCGTCCGGAAAGTAGACGGTCTGTCCGCGACGGCGACTCTCGGCGTCGACGGCCCCGCCGGGGGCCACCAGCGCTGCGACGTCGGCGATCGCGTAGTGCACGTCGAAGCCGTCGTCGTCGGCCACCACCCGCAGCGCCTGGTCGAGATCCATCGAGCCGGGCGGGTCGATGGTCACCAGTTCCAGATCCGTGCGGTCGGTGCGGCGGTCCGCGCACCGGTCGACGGCCTTCGACCCCTCGGCGGTGACGGCTTCGGGGAAGTCGGCGACGATCCCCAGCTCTGCGCGGACCGCGCCGAAGTCGATCTGCCGGGCGCGCATGATCGGTTTCACGCTTCGACCCTAGCGTCACCGCCGGAGGCTTCGACAGGCTCAGCCGGCGGGCCGACGCTCCCTGAGCCCGTCGAAGGGTCCACGGGCCGAGCGCGAACGAGCCGGCGTGTAAGCCGGATCCTGTCCCGGTCGGAAAGACCGGTGGCGACCATCCATCTGGACACACCGTCACCGGGTGCCTCAAGCGGCCAACCCGCGAGCTCGGACGAGCAGTCCGGTAACGCTCGCGCATCCGCACACGCTGCGAACAGCGGTGCGGACTTCGGCCTTGCTCCGGGTGGGGTTTACCGAGCCGCCGCAGTCACCTGCGGCGCTGGTGCGCTCTTACCGCACCGTTTCACCCTTACCGTCGTGCCGAGGGCTCGACGGCGGTCTGTTCTCTGTGGCACTGTCCCGCGGGTCGCCCCGGGTTGCCGTTAGCAACCACCCTGCTGCTGTGGAGTCCGGACTTTCCTCGGCTGCCGGCCTGCGCGAAGTATCACGCGGTTCCGTCGCCGCGGCCGCCCGGCCGGCTCGTTCGCGTGTCTAGCGTACCGCCCCGGCGGAGGAGCTATCGCAGGTGCGAGGTGTCGTTGACCAGCCGGACCACCGAACCGCCGTCCGGGTAGAACTCGGCGACCGACAGCGAGGCGAGATCCAGATGGAGGCGAAACAGCAGTTCCGGGCCGACGCCGAGGGCGTCGCGCAGCAGCGTCTTGATGGGCGTGACGTGCGAGACCGCCAGGATCCGGGCCCCCGGATAGCGGGCCAGCAGGTCGGCCTTGGTATCGGCGATCCGCTGCGCCACCTGCGCGAAGCTCTCCCCGCCGGGCGGGGCGACGTCGACGTCGCCCAGCCACTGCTTGTGCAACTCCGGATCGCGCCGCGCGGCCTCGGAGAAGGTCAGGCCCTCCCACTCGCCGAAGTCGGTCTCGATCAAGCCGTCGTGCGTCACCACCGGGATCCCGGTCGCATGGCCCACGGCCTGCGCGGTCGCGAGAGTCCGCGCAAGCGGAGAGCAGACGATCACCTCGACGTCGCCGTCGTCGGCGATGCGTCGCGCGGACGACGACGCCTGCCGGGCGCCGAGTTCGGTGAGTTCGGGATTCCCCCGGCCGGAGTAGCGCCGTTCCACCGACAGCGGCGTCTGTCCGTGCCGCAGCAGCGTGATGCGTGTGGGGTCGGCGACGTGGCCCTGCCAGCTGGGCGTCTTCTCCTCGCTCATGTCAGTCGTCGGACTTCGGGCCGGTGGGCAGCCCGGAGTGCGCGGTGCGGATGATGATCGCTCCGCACTCCTCGCAGCGCAGCACCTCGTCGTCGTCGGCCTGGGCGATCCGCTGAATAGTCCGCGGATCCATCTCCATCCGGCAGGCGCCGCATCGTCGTGCCTGGAAGAGGCCGGCTCCGACCTTGCCCTGCGACCGCAGCTTCTCGTAGATCCCGGTGAGTTCGTCCGGCACGCCGCCGAGCACGTCGGCGCGGCGGACCGACAGGTCCTCGATCTTGCCGTCCACCTGCTCGGCGTGCGTGTCCCGGTGAGCGACGGCCTCGGCCCGTTCGGTGTCGGCGGCCGTCAGGACCGACTGCGCGCGAGCCAGCTCCGCGCCGGTCGCCTCCTGCTGCTCCATCACTTCCAGCAGTTCCGATTCGAGCACGTCGCGCCGCCGGATCAGGCCGGTCAGCTCGTGCTGCAGCTCGGCCAGCACCTTCGGGGCGACCAGCCCGGCGTCGATCTGCGCCTGATCGCGCTTCGCGTGGTCGGACATCCCGGTGAGTTCGGCGTCGATGCGCTCGTATTCGCGTTCCAGAGCGTCGACGGCGACTTCGGCGCGGGCGACGTCGTCGCGCGCCGATTCAATCCGCTCGTCGATCGCGACGATCGTCTCGTCCTCGGGCAGATGCGCCCGGGCGAACCGCTGCCGGGCGATCTCGGCGTCCAGGTCTGCGAGGTCGAGCAGTTGGCGCTGCTGCGCGGCGGGGACCTTCATATGGTTCTACTCACTCTCGTCCGGTTGAGACCACCGTAAACGGGTCGGTGGGCTCGCGGTAAACCATTGCCGGACAACCGATGTCGGCCAGCAGTTCGGCGGCCTTGACGCACCAGGGGAACTCGGTCGCCCAGTGCCCGGCGTCCACGAGAGCCGGGGCGCCCGCGCGACGCGCCTCGTCGACCACGTGATGCCGCAGATCGCCGGTCACGTAGACGTCGACGCCGGCCGCCGTCGCCGCACCGATCATCGAGTCGCCCGCGCCGCCGCACACCGCGACAGTGCGCACCAGTTCGTCCGGATCGCCGGCGGCCCGCACGCCCCACGGCGCAGCCGGCAGGACACGCGCGGCACGGGCCACGAACTCCGCCAGCAGGATCGGTTCGACGAGGTGCCCCACCCTGCCCAGCCCGACGTCACTGTCGAGCGCGGCCTGAGTGAAGACGTCGAAGGCCGGCTCCTCGTACGGGTGAGCGTGCCGCAGGGCCGACAGCAGCGCGTTGCGCCGTGCCTTCGGCGCGACCATCTCCACGCGCACCTCGTCGACCCTGGTCAGCTCCCCGATCCCGCCGATCACCGGGTTCGACGACTCGCCCGGCAAGAACTGGCCGACACCCACCACGCTCCAGAGGCAGTCGCGATAGTCGCCGATCGCACCGCCGCCGGCCGCGAACATCGCCTCGCTGACCTGGTCGACGTTGCCTTCGGGCACCATCACCACCCACTTGTCCAGGCCGTCGAGCGGCTCCGGGACCAGCGGCACGGTGTCGAGGACGCCGAGCGCCTCGGCCAGCGCGTCGGACACTCCGTTACGCGCCTTGTCGGCGTTGGTGTGCGCGCTGAACAGCGCGCAGCCGCCGCGGATCAGCCGGTGGATCGAGCGTCCCTTGGGGGTGTCGGCGGCCACCGACTCCACGCCGCGCATCAGCAGCGGATGGTGTGCCAGGAGCAACTGCACACCGGCGTCGAGCGCGGCGTCGACCACCGCGTCGTTGACGTCCACGCATACCATGGCCGAGCTCACGACGTCGTCCGGATCACCGCACACCAGTCCCACTGCGTCCCAGGATTCGGCCAGACGCGGCGGGTACGCGTCGTCGAGCCGGGCGATCACGTCGCCCAGACGGATGCTCATCGGGTGCTCCTCGCGGTCTGTGTCGCGGTCATCGGTCTCCGCTGAGTACATCTGAGCATGGCCGCGACGACGGCGTCGCTGAGATCGGGCGACCGCACCGCCAACCGGAGCCAGTCGGGCCCGAGGCCGTAGAAGTTGGCGCATAGCGGGGGCGTCGGGGTCAGCCGTCTCATCGACGGCAT
>JASGFV010000125.1:0-11018 GCA_047605365.1 Gordonia sp. (in: high G+C Gram-positive bacteria) | reverse complement strand
CCACACCAAACAATGTCCGATGCGAACTTCAACGAGCCGAATCCATCCGTCCCCCGTCTCCGGGGCAACCATCCCAGCCTAGCACCTGTGTTCCCGGGCCGCAAATCGTTGGAATCGAGTAGATTCTTGCTGATTCGCGATCCAGTCGGCACCCGACCGGGCCCACCACAATCAACGCGAATCTCTCCGCGTCAAAAAGTCGGGGGGCGTCGTCGCGGCGAGCCGCTCTGACTCCGAATAAGTTACACACACGTTGCCAGCTACACAACTCTGCAGGTCAGGACCCCGCCGTCGATGATGCGCGGCATTTCACGACGCTCTCGAAGAGTTCTAGGACTGGGTTTCATTTGCGGTCTGCGTCGCATTACGTCGTGGCGACGGGAGTGCAGCTTCAGATTGGAGGTGATCTGGCTCTTGGCACCGCGACACTCGGCGCGTTGAGCAAGGCGCGTACGTTCCAGACTGGACGAACTGACGATGCTGTTCCGGCCGGTGAGATACTGGCCGCATGGAGCCCGACTCGACCCGCCTCACGATGAGTCAACTGTCGGCGTCGACCGGTGTGAACCCGTCGACGATCAAGTACTACATCTCACTCGGCCTGGTGCCGCGCGGTTCGCTGGTCGCATCGAATCGCGCGCTCTACGACGCCGCCCACGTGCAGCGGATCCAGCTCATCCGCGCACTTGTGACGGTCGGCGGGGTGAAGATCGCGCGTATTCAGGACATCGTCGCCGCCCTGGAGGAGGAGTCGCTCACGCACGTTCTGGCCGCGGTTCAGGATGCCGAGAGCGCCGACTCCGACGACCCGCCGCCGCAGGACGACACGATCGATTTGGTCCGCCGCGGTATCGGAATCACTGTGGACAGCCCGCTGTTCCACCATCCGTCCGTCCGGCGCCTGGCCTCAGCGATGGACGCCTGCAGGCCGGCGCTGGGCGACGACTTCCCGGTGTGGCTCGACGGCCTGCTGGCCGCGAGCAGGCAGGCCGCCGTCGCCGACGTCGATCTGGTCGGTCGCGCGACGACCCCGGAGGACGCGGCCAGGTACGCGGCAGTCGGTATCCCGCTCGGCGACGTGATCGCCACACATGCGCGTCGACTCTGGCAGTCGAGACTGACGACGGAAGCCTACGGAGCCGGGCCGGTGCACCGGCCCGAGGGTTGATCTTCGTGTCATAGACAGCGCTACTGACGGTTAGTTACGCTGACCGCATGGAAACGGTGCGCCCCGACGGACGATCCGCACTCGACGCGCAGTACTCGCCCCACAGGATCCTGCTGGTCTGGCTCTTGGCAACCGCCCCGATGGGGCTGCTGGCATGGGTGGTGTGGCCGGCGTTGAAGGGCCACGTCGCCCTACACGCCGGGGTGCTGTTCTGGCTGCTGATGATCGCCGGGATGATCTGGCAGTTCGTGCTGTCGCTGATCCTTGTCCGGCAGGAGCTCGGCACCCTCCATTGGTCGACGGTGGCTCCGCGCATCTGGGCACAGCAGCCGCGCGATCCGCAGACTGGAGAGAAGCGGCCGAGCCTGTGGTGGATGCTGGTGCCGATCACGGCGGCCTTCCTCGCGATCACGTACGGCTGCGAGCTGGCGGCACCGGTCTTCGGCGCCCTCGGGTGGGGCCCGCCGGCGGGCACCGACATACGAGAGCTGGCCGACCCGGTGTTCGCCGGGCAGTGGTGGCTCCTGGCGATAGCTGTGGTGAGTTCGGCGTTCAACTACGTCCTGGGCGAAGAACTGTTGTTCCGTGGCGTGCTCCTGCCGCGCATGGCGGGCGTGTTCGGACGGTGGGACTGGCTGGCGAACAACGTCCTCTTCAGCCTCTATCACATGCACAAGATCTGGGACCTGCCCGCGATCTTCCTCACCAGCCTCCCGTTCTCGTGGAGCGCACGCCGCTATCGCACCATCTGGTTCTCGATCGTGCTGCACGCACTGGAAGGCGTCGTGCTGCTGGTCCTGGTGTTCGGCGTCGTCAGCGGCATGGCGGTCTGACCGACGAACGACACATCCGACGATCGACGCCGCCGCCCCGGAACTCGGGGTGTTCTCGACCTGCTCGATGATCTGCTTCCGCTCAGCCTTCTCCTTCGGGGTCAGCGTGTGGTGGCGTGCTGGGCGTGCGGGTGGCTCTTCTCCCACTGCTCGCGCTTCTCCTTGCACTGCTGCTTGGTCAGCACGATCCGCTCCTCGAAGCGGTGCCGAGGGTGCGTCCACGCGACTTCTTCATGATTCGTCCTTTCGGCTTCTCAACGATCGTGGGGCGCCTTCGACGAATACACCCGCGCCGCCGACATGCGACGACGCTCGCACAGCGGACTGCCGGCGGACGCGGTCAGCCACGCCACGCCGACCGCCCAGCGATCACAGCCAAATGCCGCATCGCCAGCAACTCCGGGAGGAGCGACGATGCGCGCAGTCCGGCGTCGGCGAGCCACTCCGGCCGAACGCCGAGCACACGACCGATCGCCCGGGACTCGCCGACGACCCGCGCCACCCGGCGCTTGCGCACGGCCTCGAATCTCGCGAGCGCGTCGTCGAGCGGACCGTCGTCGAGCATCGCAGCCAGGTGTACGGCGTCTTCGATCGCCTGGCAGCCGCCCTGCCCGAGGTGCGGGCGCATCGGGTGCGCGGCGTCGCCGATCAGCACGACGCCGCCGGAGACCCAGCGGGACGCCTGCACGCGGTCGTAGACGTCGTTGCGCAGCAGCGCGCCGGGCGGAGTGGCTGCGATCAGTTCCGGAATCGGCGACGCCCAGCCGCGCAGCAGTGCGGCGAGGTGCGCGAGATCGGCGCCGGGCGACCACTCCCCTTCTGTCCGGCGCAGTGCCGGCCGCCGCTGGGCGACGAACCAGTAGGTCTGCCTCGCGCCGAGCGGCACATGTCCGGCCTCTATTCCCCGGCCCAGCGTCTGACCGGCGAGTTCGGGCGACATCGCGAGATCGGCGACGCCGCGCCAGGCGGTGTACCCGGCGTACGTTCTGGCCAACGGGCCGTTGAGCTCCCGCGCGATCGACGATCCCGCGCCGTCGGCGGCGACCACCAGATCGGCGTCGAGGCGCGCGCCGTCGACCAGCAGGACTCCCGGTCCGGTGAGCCCCTGGACCCGCACCCCGTGACGCACGGTCGACGGGAGCAGCGCCCCGGCGAGGACGTCGCGCAGCGCCGCACGCTCGATCATCACCGGCGCTTCACCGAGCGCCTTCGCGACCGTCTCCGGCGACGCGCGCCGGATCCACCGCCCGTCCCGCAAGCGCATGGCGCCGGCGGCGACCGCAGTGCCCGCATCGCGCACCCCGTCGCCCAGTGCGATGTCGTCGAGCGCCGCGAGCGCGTTGGGCCAGACGCTGATGCCCGCGCCCGGCGACGTGTCGTCGCGCGCTTCGAGCACTTGGACGCGATGACCGCGCCGCTGCAGTGCCGCGGCGGCGGTGAGTCCGGCGATGCCGCCGCCCACCACCACGACGTCGAGGCCTCTCACGTCAGGCCCGCGTGACGCAGAAAGGAGGCCACCAGCTGATCGCATCGAGCGGCGGACCGGTCCGAATGTGCGACGAGCTCAGCTTCCAGCGCGGCCACGTCGACGCCGCCCTCGTCGTCGGCGGTCGTGCCCGACGGCCGTCGACGCCACGCCCGGAGACACTCGAGCGTCGCCTCCGGATGGAACTGCACGCCCAGATGCGGACCCGACGTGAACGCCTGGACCCCGGACGCCGTGCGCGCGACGACGCGCGCGCCCGGCGGCGGAGCGATGACGTCGTGGTGGAACTCGAACCACGGGCCCGGCCCGACCAGCAGCGGGTCGTCGGTCTGCACGGGAGTGAACCCGTACTCGGGCCGCAGGCCGGGCAGCGCCGAGCCGCCGAGCACGTCGGCCAGCAGCTGACCGCCGAAGCAGACTCCGAACATCGGGACGCCGTGCGCGCGACGTCGTCGAGCAGAGCGCGTTCGACGCCGATCCAGGCGAGCGTGTCATCGTACACCGACTCCCCCGATCCAGCGATGCAGACGGCCAGCACCCGTCGATTCATCCCGCCTCCCGCGGTCCAGTGTGGACGTGCTGGTCGCGGAATGTCGGCGAGACGTGGAGAACTAGAGTTCGTCGGCCGCGATCACGGTGAAGTGCGTGTCGGCGCCCGGGCGCTCGAGTTCGTCGACGACGGCGATCGCGAGGTCCGCCGCGGAGACCGCCGAGCGTCCTTCGTCGTCGACGAGCAACGTCGACCCGCCGCGGCGATACCCGCCGACCCGATCTCCGGGATGCAACTCAGCCGGCGGGCTCAAGTACACCCAGTCGGCGAACGAGTGCGCCTGGCACGCCCGCAACTGCTCGACGCCGGCGAGCGCGATGGTGCGCCACTGCTCCGGGATGTACATCGGATCGTCGACGAGGAGCCGGCCCGCATCGGTCGGCGAGCGCAGCGCCCCGGCGCCGCCGAGGACGAGCACCCGAACTCCGGTTTCAGCGGCCGCGTCCAGGAATCGCGCGGTGATCGGCGCGAGCCTCGACTCCTGGCCGGCGGGAAGACGGACGGTCAGGACCGCGGCGTCGACGCCGGCGAGCACCGAGGTCACCCCTGCCGCGTCGTCGACGTCCACGGCACCGACCGTGAGCCGGTCCCGCGCGGTCCGCGCGTCGATGCTTCTGGACACCGCATGGACTTCGTCGCCGCGGGAAAGGATCTCCTCGACGACGGCGCCGCCGACCATCCCGGTGGCGCCGAAAACTGCGATTCTCATGACTTCTCACTTTCTGTTTCGTGCTTCTTCCGCTGTGCGGGAAGTTGACCGGCGACCATCGCCGTCAGTGCGGTCGCGAACCCGAGCGCCTGGACCGCCGTCAGGCGTTCACCGTCGATCGCCACGCCGAGCACTGTCGCGACCAATGGCGACAGCAACGCGAGCAGGACGGTCGGCACCACCGGCAGCCGTCGGATGCCGGCGAACCAGATGCTGTAGGCGACCAGCGCGCCGATCGCCGTGAGCCAGGCGTAGCCCGCCACCGCTGAGCCGTCGATCCCCGGCGGCACGCCGTCGACGACGAGCGCGGGAATCAGCAGGAGCAGTCCGGCCGCCGTCAGCTGCCACCCGGCGAATCCCACGGCCCCGACGCCGTCGGGTCGCCCCCACTTCTTGGTCAGCACCACTCCGAGGCCCATCGAGGCGGCGCCGCCGACGCCGGCGATCACGCCGATCAGATCCATGCCCGCGTCCGGTCCGACGACGACCAGCCCCACGCCGGCCAGTCCGGCCGCACCCCACGCCAGCCGCCACGGCGACAGCCTCTCTCCGAGGACGGCGACGGCGAGAAACGCGACGATGATCGGCTGAACGGCGCCCAGGGTGCCGGCGACGCCGCCGGGAAGGTGCTGCGCCGCCACGAAGAGGAGCGGGAAGAACGCGGCCATGTTGAGGCCGCCGAGCACGACGCTGCGCCACCACCACGCACCGCGGGGCAGGCTCCGGCCGATCAGCAGTGCGATGAGTCCGGCGGGCAGCGCCCGCACGAGCGCGGCGAAGATCGGGTGACCTTCGGGCAGCAGGTGGGTGGTCACGACGTACGTCGTGCCCCAGACCGCCGGAGCGATCGCCGTCAGGCCGATCAGTCCGGGGTGTGCCGACGAGCGCTCGGCGCCGACCGACGACGGTGCCGGGAACTGCGCGTATCGCATTGTTGCCATGCATCAATACTGCTTTCAACTGGCACTATGCGTCCAAGACATACTTTTCATTGCAGCGATCGTGAGGGAAGATCAATCTGTGGAACTCCAGCAACTGCGGTACGTGCTCGCCGTCGCCGAGACCCGGAACTTCACCCGGGCCGCCGAACGATGCCACATCGTCCAGTCGGCGCTGAGCCATCAGATCAAGGCGCTCGAACGAGAGATCGGAGTGACGCTCTTCGCCCGCACCAGTCGCCGGGTGGAGCTGACCAGCGCCGGTGAAGCCTTCTTGCCCGCGGCTCGGGCCAGCCTCGCCGCGGCCGATCGCGCGGTCGCCGAGGCCGCCGCGGCGACGGGTGAGATCCGCGGCCGACTGGTCGTCGGCGTGATCCCGACGGTGACCGCCGTCGACGTGCCGGCGATCCTCGCCGAGTTCCGGCAAGCCCATCCCGCAGTCCGGATCGCGCTGCGCACCGGCGGCAGCGATCAGTTCGTCGCCGACATCGCGGCCGGCCGCATGGACGTCGCGGTGCTGGGCCTGCCCCACGACGTCGTCCCGCAGGCGGTGGCGTCCCGGGCACTGCGACGCGAACGCCTCGTCGCGGTCCTGAGCGCGGAGCACCGGCTCGTCCACCGCAGACGCCTGTGCCTGGCCGACCTCGCGCCCGAGACCTTCGTGGACTATCCGGCCCGCAGCCCCGCACGCGCCCAGTCCGATCTCGCCTTCGACTCCGCAGGCCTCTCCCGCGAGGTGGCGTTCGAGGCGATGGACACCGGGTTGATCTTCGGCATCGTCCGCCGGAACCTCGGAGTGACCCTGCAGTCGCCGTCGGTGGTGCCCGACGGTCCCGAACTGCGAGCGATTCCGGTGGCCGACGGACCGGTGCGCGTCGAGCACCTCGCCTGGAACGACTTCAACCCGAGTCCCGCCGCTCTCGCATTCGTCGACCTGGTCGTGCCCGCCGCCCCCGGCGCTGACCTCACAGCCGGACGATCCGCGCCGTGAGGGAGAGTTGACCTCGCGGCAATCGCTCCCCCGCGGTCCCGAAACACGCCCTCGCGACCATCGGAGGCATGCCACCACTCGCGCCCTCGTCGACGGTGAACACCGTCTGCGGATACTGCGGTGTCGGCTGCGGCCTCACGCTCGACGTCAAGGACGGCGTCGTCGCCAAGTCCAAGGGCACCGCGTCGCACCCCGCCAACCAGGGACGACTCTGCACCAAGGGCTCGACCACCGCGGACATGCTGAACGCCCCGGGCCGCCTCACCACCGCCCTGGTGCGCCCGGCCCGCGACGCAGCTCCGGTTCCCGTCGACGTCGACGACGCGATCGCCCAGACCGCCGCGCGACTTTCCGCGATCCTCGCCGAGCACGGCCCGGACGCGATCGGCGTGTACGTGTCCGGGCAGATGTCGCTGGAGGCCCAGTACCTCGCCAACAAGCTGACCAAGGGCTTTCTGCGCACCAACCAGATCGAGTCGAACTCGCGCCTCTGCATGGCCAGCGCGGGCACCGGCTACAAGCAGTCGCTGGGCGCCGACGGCCCGCCCGGCAGCTACGACGACCTCGACCACGCCGACGTCCTCTTCGCCATCGGCGCGAACGTCGCCGACTGCCACCCGATCCTGTACCTGCGGATGATGGACCGGGTCAAGGCCGGAGCGAAGCTGATCGTCGTCGATCCCCGGCGCACCGCGACCGCGGCCAAAGCCGACCTCTACCTGCCGGTGAAGCCGGGCACCGACCTCGCGCTGCTCAACGGACTGCTGCGCCTGATCGTCGACGGCGGCGGCGTTGACGAGGAGTTCATCGCCGAGCACACCGACGGCTGGGAGCAGATGGCCCCGCTGCTGGCCGACTATCCCGCCGACCGGGTCGCCGAACTCACCGGCGTCCCCGAAGCGGACCTGCGCACGGCTGCCCAGTGGCTGATCGACGCCGATGACTGGGTCAGCCTGTGGACCATGGGCCTGAACCAGTCGACGCACGGCACCTGGCACACCAACGCGCTGTGCAACCTGCATCTGGCGACCGGCGCCATCTGCCGGACCGGGTCGGGCCCGTTCTCGCTGACCGGTCAGCCGAATGCGATGGGCGGCCGCGAGATGGGCTACATGGGGCCCGGACTGCCCGGCCAGCGCACCGCCCTGATCCCCGCGCACCGCGAGTACTTCGAGCATGCCTGGGGCCTGGAGCCGGGAGCCATCAGCGCCGACCCGGGCGGCGGCACCATCGACATGTTCGAGCGGATGGCCGAAGGCCAGATCAAGGCCGCCTGGATCATCTGCACCAATCCCGTCGCCTCGGTGGCCAACCGCTCCATCGTGACCGCTGCGCTGCAGCGCGCCGAACTGGTGGTGGTGCAGGACGTCTTCGACGGCACCGAGACCGCCGAGTTCGCCGACGTCATCCTCCCGGCGACGCTGTGGACCGAGTCCGAGGGCGTGCTGATCAACTCCGAACGCAACCTGACGCTGACCGCGCCGGCCGTCGCACCTCCGGGTCAGGCGCGGCCGGACTGGAAGATCCTGTGCGACGTCGCGACTGCGATGGGGTTCGGCGACGCCTTCGACTATCCCGACGCCTCCGCGGTGTTCGACGAGATCCGGCAGTTTCACAATCCGCTGACCGGCTGGGATCTGCGCGGCATCGACTACGAACGCCTCCGCGAGGGCCCGGTCCAGTGGCCGGCGGCGCCGGGCTCGTCGTCGCGCAATCCGATCCGGTACCTCAACGACGGCGTGAGCACCGCGCCGCACGTCGCCGACGACGGCACGACGCCGCGCCTGGCCTTCCCGACCGACACACGCCGGGCCAAGTTTCTGGCGCGCCCGTACCTGCCGCCCGCGGAGCTGCCCGACGACGACTTCCCGATGCTGCTGACCACCGGCCGCCTGCCGCACCAGTGGCACACCATGACCAAGACCGGTCGTGTTGCCAAACTCAACAAGCTCAACCCGTCGAGCTTCGTGGAGATCCACCCCGACGATGCCGACCGGCTCGAGGTGGCCGACGGCGACACCGTCGAGGTGCGGTCCAGGCGCGGACTGGTCCGTGTTCCCGCACGGGTGACCGACGGTATCGTGTCCGGAACCTGTTTCGTCCCCATGCATTGGGGCGATGCGTTCGGGCGCGATCTGGCCGTCAACGCCGTCACCAACGACGCCGTCGACCCCGATTCGCTGCAACCCGAATTCAAGGCCTGCGCGGTCCAGCTGACGCGCGTGGCCGCCGAGAACTCCGAGGAGCCGCCGATGAACGCCCCTGTCCAGACCACACCGATCGCGCTGAGCGGCGTCGTACCGGTCGAGGCGCTGGCCGCTGCGCTCGGAACCACCGTCGCGACACCGGCCCTGACCGGCAGCGAGCTCGGCTACGTCACCGGTCTGGTCCAGGGTCTCGCCGCGAATCCGCCAGTCGGCGCGGTACCGACGGTGCCGCCGCGGGCACCCTTGCGCGAGGGCACGCGGGCCTGGGTCGACGGGGTGCTCGCCGGCCTGTACTCACGCACTCCGGTGGGCGCCGATTCCGGCGCCGCCGACACGGCCGCTTTCGAAGCGGTCGGTCCCCGAACCGCCGCGCCCGGTCAGCGGGTCACGGTGGTGTGGGCGTCGCAGACCGGCACCGTCGAAGAGGCCGCCCAGGAATGCGCCGACGCCCTGACCGCAGCGGGCCTCCAGGTGACGCTGCACTGCGCGGACCAGATCGGCGTGGACAGTCTGCACGGCGTGATGCTGTTCCTGGTCGCGACGACCGGCGACGGCGAGGCCCCGGACAACGGCGCCACCATGTGGGACGCGCTGGTCGCGGCGACCGCCGAGGACGTCGCCGACCTCCGCTTCTCGGTGCTAGGCTTCGGCGACTCGTCGTACGCGGATTTCTGCGGGTTCGCCCGCAAGCTCGATTCGCGGCTGGCGCTGCTGGGCGCGCGACGGATCAGCGACCGCGCCTCCTGCGAGCCGGACTACGAGGAGACCGCCGAGGCGTGGCGTACTCAGGTGCTCGCCGCGATCCAGGCCGGCGACGAGCCTGCGGAAGCGCCATCGCCTACGACTCCGTCCGGGGCGCCCGCCACCGGGTCCGCCGCCCCGGCACCGGCCGCCTACTCGCGAAAGAATCCGCTGACCGCCGAGCTGGTCGACAACGTGCTGCTGACCGCACCCGACTCCGGCAAGGAGGTGCGACGCTTCGCCTTCGCGCTGCCGGCCGGCACGCTCACCTACGCCGCGGGCGACGCCCTGGGCGTCTGGCCTCGCAACCGGCCCGCACTGGTGGAGGAATGGCTGGCGCGGACCGGACTCGACGGCGACGAGGAGGTCGAGATCGCCGGTCGGACGGTGCCGCTCGTCGAGGCGCTGACCCACCACTACGAGATCGCCCGGGTGACCCACGATCTGGTGAACTTCGTCAACGCACAGCACGACGATCCGGCGCTGACCGCGGTGGCCGACGACTCTGCGGCCTTCGCCGACTGGTCGTGGGGACGGCAGTCCGTCGACCTGCTGACCACTCACCCGGTGAAAGCCACTGCTGCGCAGTGGTGTTCGGTGCTTCGGCCGATGCAGCCGCGGCTGTACTCCATCTCGTCGAGTCCTCGACGGTCCCCCGACCGGGTCGAGGTGACGGTGTCGGCGGTCCGCTTCGAGGTCGACGGCGCGCACCGGCACGGCGTCTGCTCGACGTTCCTGGCCGACGCCGAACTCGGGCAGCGGGCGCGGATCTTCATCGCGCCGAACAAGAACTTCGGCCCGCCGGAGGATCCGCAGGCGCCGATGATCATGATCGGTCCGGGCACCGGCGTCGCCCCGTTCCGTGGATTCCTGCACGACCGCGCCGCCGCCGGAGCCTCCGGCGACAACTGGCTGTTCTTCGGCGAACGCCACGAGGCGACCGACTTCTACTACCGCGACGAACTGCTCGGCTTCCGCGACGAGGACGTGCTCACCCGGCTCGACGCCGCGTTCTCCCGGGACCAGCCGGAAAAGGTGTACGTGCAGGATCTGATGCGGGCCAACGCCGCCGACCTGTGGTCGTGGATCAGCCGAGGCGCGCACCTCTACGTCTGCGGCGACGCGGCCCGCATGGCGCGCGACGTGGACGACGCGCTCCGCGAGATCGTCGCCGAGCAGGGACGCCTGGCTCCGTCGAGCGCCGACGCCTACATCAGCGCGCTCGCCGCCGAGAATCGGTATGTGCGCGACGTGTACTGACGGGGTGGCTGCCGAAGCGCGTCGTAAGGTCGACGCATGACCCACGACGCAGCGCGCCCGGACCCGCTCGCGGTGCGCGCGACGCTCCGCACGCGCCTGACGCCGCGGCCCGCGGTCGTCCGGCCGCTCGCGCAG